>JANNSX010000292.1:0-18753 GCA_031403155.1 Hyphomicrobiaceae bacterium | reverse complement strand
GGCGCGCCACGCGCCTGCAGCCTGCGGCGGTCGAGCGTCAGGTTCTCGGGCACATAGTAGAAGAGTTCGTGGCCCCGCCGTTGGGCCTCGAGCAGAAGCGCGAAGGACGAATTGCCCTTGATATCGACGCGCTCGATGGGCTCCATCTGGAAGGCGACCTTGAGGCTCATGGCGGCTCGTTCTCCTGGGGCGCCCGGATCGATCTGGCGCTCGTCATCTGATCGTTTGGGCGCTATCCAGAGCCGGTCAGATCAAGGCTGTCAAATCCCGCTGAACGATGCGAAAGCTCGATCCATGACAGAAGCCCAGGACAGGCCGGCACCCAAACCGCCGCGCACGATCGACATCTTCGTGCCGCCCAAGCCCTCGCCCTGGCTCATCAAGGCGCTGGTGCCGGTCAATCGCGTGTTGTGCCTCGGCGGTGTGCCGGGGCTGCGGTCGCTGCCGGTCATCGGGCGGCTGCCGGGCATCCGGGGATTGGCGGACATTCGCTCGATTGATCTCCCCGAAGCGGACGAGGCGCGGCTGCGGGGGTCGCTTGCGCCTGAGAACGCGACTTTCGTGACGCCGAACCATCCCGAATTCTTCACCGACTGGATGCTCGACAAGGAGTTGCTCGCGCGCACTGGGCCGCTTGCCGCCTGCTGGGCAACGAACGGAATCGTCAACGGCATGGGCGCGCTCGCGCAGAAGTTCTGGCTCAAGAACAATCTCATCGCGCAGATCCCGGGAGCGGGCGGCGGGCCGGCCAAGGCACATTCTGTTGCCTGGGCCGCAAAAGGGCACGGCGTGCTGCTGCATCCGGAAGGCACGGTTGGCTGGCATGGAGACAAGATCGGGCGGCTCTATCCGGGGGCCGTCGAGATGGCGGCCGAGGCATATGCTATGATCCGAGGAAGCGGCGGGCAGGGGCGCGCACTCGTTCAACCCATCGTCTGGAAGCTCGTGTTCCTGAGCGATGCCACGGACGGGCTCGATCGCGAGCTTCGGCATGTCGAGCAGCAGCTCGATCTTGCGATGCGATCCGCGCCGCTGGCCGAACGCATTCTCGGCGCCTATCGCGGGCTTCTCGAGCGGGCCGCCCAAAAGTGGGGTGTCCCACTGCCGAAAGACGAGACCTTCGACCGGCAGCAACGCTATGTTCTCACCGGTCTCGGAGACCGCCTGCGCACGGCGCTCGCCTTCGATGTCGCGACGGATCTTGCTGGCGACGCCGATCCCGAGCCGAGGATGCGTCCGCTCGTCCGCGCTGCCGAGCGCGCCTTGCGGCAGCCAGATGGCGTCACCGGGGACAAGCGCGAGGCGGTCAAAGGCCTCGCCGAGGATGTCAGGAAGTCCCTCCGCTTCCGGCCATGCCTCTATCCGGAAGCTGAGCTGACGCAGGAGCATCTCGCCGAGAACATCAAGCGGCTGCGCGGCGATTACTGCAGCAAGACGTTCGCCGACCGCTTCGACAAACTCGTGCCGCGGCCGGCGGCTCCGCGCATCGCGCACATCCGGGTGCCGGAGGCAGTGGACGTTGGGGCGATGCTCGGACCTGCGGAGGCTCTGGCCGAGTCGAACGTCGATGACCTCGTCGCAAGCCTGAAAGTCCGGATGCAAGCAGCGCTCGATGCGATCAACAGGCTCGCTCCGGCGCGGACCAAGACTCTTGCCAATTCCTTTCGCGGCTGACGGTCACCCCACCCACATATCATCGGGCACGCCGAATGCGTCTTGCAGATGCTGCGGCCAGCGGCCCGGCGCCAGCATGATCAGGTCGAAGCAGGGGTCGTAGCGGGCGTATTTCGGGCGATGGCCAAGCCAGAACTGCGCGGCGCGGATGATCCGACGTTGCGCCCTGGGCGTGACCGAGAAGGCGGCCTCGTCGAGCGTCGCGCGGCGCTTCACCTCGACAAAGGCGAGACGCTTGCCGCGCCGGGCCACGATGTCGAGCTCGCCGACCGGTGTCTTGTAGCGGCGCGAGAGGATACGATAGCCCTTGGCCCTGAGCAGCATCGCCGCAATGGTCTCGGCGCGCAGACCGATACGGAAGCGGCGGCGGCGCTCCTTGCGCGATTTTGTATCCGCCATCACGTCTCGCCCTCGGTGCGCCGAGCTATGGCCAGCGCATAGACCCGTTTCTTGGGCACGCCGAGATGCTCCGCCACGGCATCGACCGCGTCCTTGGTGCGCATGGTCTTGAGCGCGTCCGACAATAGCGCGGAAATCTGCTCATCGGTCGCCGCCACAGCTTCACCCGCGCCGATGACGATGACGCACTCGCCCTTGGGCTCCGCCTCGCGGTAGCGGAGCGCCAACTCGCCGAGCCGGCCGCGCACGGCCTCCTCGTGCAGCTTCGTCAACTCGCGCGCGACTGCCGCAGGCCGATCGCCGAGCAAGTCGGCGAGATCAGCGAGCGCTTCGCCCAGCCGTTGCGGCGCCTCGAACAAAACGAGCGTCGCCGGAATGGACCGGAGCGCCTCGATGCGCTCGCGGCGCTGGCCTTGCCGGGCGGGCAGGAAACCGCCGAAATGGAAGCTGTCGGTCGGCAGCCCGGCGACCGAAAGGGCCGCGAGCACCGCCGAAGGCCCCGGCAGTGCCACCACCGCGTGACCCGCCTCGATGGCGTCCCGCACGAGCTTGTAGCCGGGATCGGAGACGAGTGGCGTGCCGGCATCCGAAATGAGCGCGACGCATTTGCCAACCGCCAAGGCGTCGAGAATGCGCGGCCGCTCGGCCTGCGCGTTGTGGTCGTGATAGGAGCGAAGGGCGCGCCGGATGCCGTAGCGGTCGAGCAGCTTCTGGCTCTGCCGCGTGTCCTCGCAATAGACGAGATCCGCGTTGGCCAGCATCGCCACCGCCCGGAAGGTGATGTCGCCGAGATTGCCGATGGGAGTTGCGACGAGATGCAATCCGGCCGGTACGGGCGCGGCAGCTAAGCGCTCGATCTGTTGCCCGGCTGCACGCAGGATCGCCGCGTGCCGCGATGGCTGCTCGCTATCCGCCATACGTACGTGGTTTCCCTGCTACATCGGCACCGTGGATGGGTGATGTTACACGCTTGCACAATTGTTGCGAATCCGCCTCTATGCTAGTGCGATGGTTCGCAAATGCCGACTAAGGATGCAGCGGGCTCAGTGGGCATTTGCGAACCAGAATCGCACTAGAAAGCCTATAGTTTCTAGTGTCCCTCATGTCCCGCAAATGCCGAAAGTGTCAGCTGCGAACTGGTCGGCATTTGCGGGACGGGACACTAGGTGACAGTGGGTGATTTTCCGAGAACGGACGAAGTGCGTCATGGCTGATGCCGTCACATTGAGCAGGCGCGGTCTCCTCCTCGGGGGAAGCTCGATGCTGCTGGCCAGCTGCAGTGGCGGAGGGGGCAGCAATCCACTCGCCTCGTTCACCCAATCCGCGCAGCCGCTGACGACCGCCACCACGACACCGCCCGGCGAAGTGATCAAGGTCGCCATGCTCCTTCCGCTTTCCGGCGGAGGCAATGCAGGCAGGCTTGCGCTGGATTTGAAGCAGGCGGGCGAGCTCGCGCTGTTCGAGATGAACCGGCCGGACATCCAGCTGCTCGCCAAGGATACGCTCGGGACTCCCGACGGCGCCCGCGCAGCGGCAACAGCCGCATTGGCGGAGGGCGCCGAGCTCATCATTGGTCCTCTGTTCGCGGCCGAGGTGCAGGCCGTCACGCAGGTGGCGAGCGGAACGCGCGTTCCCGTCATCGCCTTCTCGAGCGATCGCAAGATGGCAGGCAACGGCACCTACCTCTTGAGCTTCCTGCCCGGCGACGACGCGCGCCGCGCGGTCACGCATGCGGCCGGTGCCGGCCTGGCACCGATGGCGGGCCTCATCCCGGCGACGCCGTTCGGCGATGTCATCGAGACGATGTTTCGCGACACGGCCAACCAACTCGGCTTCAAGGTCGCCGTGGTCGAGCGCTATCCGCTCGATCAGGGTGCGATGGTCGGCCCCGTGCAGCGGCTCAGCGCCGAGATCGCCAGCGTCGCCCACTCCAAGAAGGCGATCCGGGCCTTGCTGGTGCCGGGCGGCCCGGAGGTTCTGCCGACGCTCGCGCCGATGCTCGCCTATCACCAGATTGGCGCCATGAGCGGTGTCCAGCTTCTGGGCACCAGCGGCTGGGACTATCCGACCGTCACCCAGGAAGCGGCTCTCCAGGGCGCTTGGTTCGCGGCGCCCGACCCGACGGGGTGGGCGGGCTTCACGCAACGCTACACGAAAACCTTCAATGCCTCGCCCTCCCGCATCGCGAGCCTGGCCTATGATGCGGTGAGCCTCGCCATAGCCACCGCCGCCGGCACCCGCGACCAGCGCTTTTCGGAAGGGCTGCTGACGCGTCCGAGCGGCTTTGCCGGCGTCGACGGCCTGTTCCGCCTCCGCCCAGACGGCACCTCCGAGCGCAGCTACGCCATGCTCGGCATCAACCAGGGCGGGATCAGCGTGGTCGATCCCGCGCCGAGCGCGTTTGGCGCGGCGGGGTATTGAGGCTGCCCTCGTCTATTCTCTCGAACCGTGCTTTGACGGTTGGAAAATCGTCTAAGCCGGAGAACGCGCCGACAAGGCAAGACACTCAGCAAGCCACACTCCTGTCATTCCGCAAACTATATGCCCGCTGCGAGCCGGCCCTCTCCCTTGGGGAGAGGGTGGCGCGAATGCGCCGGGAGAGGGGTTGAGTAGAGCACAACCCCTTAAGCACATTATTTCCTCTCGCAAACTCGCCGAGAGTCGTGCGAAACGCTCAACCCCTCTCCCGCCTGTCGGCACCCTCCCCCCAAGGGGGAGGGCCGACTTAACGGTAAACTCTGAATTGGGCTGCCCATACTTGCTGAAGCAGCGATCAATACTCGCCGGGCCGTGGCGGACGACGGCATCGACACATCAGAAGGGAAGCACTGTTCCGTATGGCACGGTTGAAGGGGCTGGGTTGAATTCGTCGGGTTCCGTCTTGATGTTCGCAAGTTCGAAAAACAACGGCCCGATTGAGGCAAGAGTGCTATCGCCGGTACCACGACGGACGACGTGATAGCGGCCGTCGCGACGTGCCTCGAGGATCCGAACCGATCCATCTCTAACGCCCATGTACCCAACAACCGACAACACCGTCTCGAGGCTCCAGAATCTGATGCTATCAAGCCGATCGAGCAAGGCGCGGCGCTGTTCCGCCGTCAGGACCTTGGCAATGTGGTTAGCAGCCAGTCCTGCCTGGCCTCGGGATGCATCGTCTGCATTCATCGTCACGGCCTTGAGATTGTAGACGTCGCCGCGCCGGCTGATGCGCACGGAAATCGACCAAAAATGTCCGAGCACCAAGAAGCGGTAGACCTCATCACCTTCAAACTCCCCACACGAGAGCGACGGCTCTGCCATTGCGGTAAGATGATTTGAGTACCACTGCCTTCGGGTCGCATCGGCATCTTCGTATGGCTCCGGGGTGAAACTTCCGACCGGAAAGTAGTGCGCGTCCTTCGCTTCGGGGCACGTCGTGCCGACCGGTGATCCAAGTTGGGCGTGCACTGGCACGGTCCAACCGCCAAACACCACCAAGGCAGTCATAGCGAAACCAAGCGTTGCAGCCAGACGTCTCATCCACGACATGCAACGCCCCTCCATTGAAAATGCCCGACTATGGTGTGCCGTCCTCTCAAGGCATATCGAAAAACTGCGGCCCGGACCCCACGATCTTCGGATCGGGCCGCCCCACCACCTTCGCCTCTTTCCCTTCATAGTCGAGCTTGGAAAGGATCAGCTGGTGCACCGCCAATCGCGCGCGCAGCTTGTCGTTGGCGCGGATCACGGTCCAAGGCGCTCTTTCGGTGTGGGTTAGGGCGAACATGCGCTCCTGAGCCTCGGAGTACTCGTTCCAGAGCTCCATGCCCTTCAGATCGATGTCGGTGAGCTTCCACTGTTTGAGGGGATCGTGGCGGCGCGAGTGGAAGCGCTTCAGCTGCATCTCGCGGCCGATGGTCAGGAACAGCTTGAAGAGCTTGACGCCGTCGCGGACGAGCATGCCCTCGAAGGCGGGGGCCTCTTTGAGGAAGGCCGCGTTCTGCTCCGGTGTGCAGAAGCCCATGACCGGCTCGACGCCAGCGCGGTTGTACCAGGAGCGGTCGAACATCACGAGATCGCCGGCCGTCGGCATGTGGGGCACGTAGCGTTGGAAGTACCACTGGCCGCTCTCGGCTTCCGTCGGCTTCGACAGTGCCACCGCCCGCGCATGCCGCGGATTGAGATGCTGCATGAACAGGCCGATCACCCCGCCCTTGCCGGCTGCGTCCCGGCCCTCGACGACGATGACGACACGGTCGCCGCCCTTTTGCATCGAGCGCTGCAGCTTCATCAGCTCGATCTGCAGCGGCACTAACTCCTTGAGAAAGGTCTTCTCTTTGAGCCGCTTGTCATAGGGAAAACCGCCCGAGGCGAGGGCGCCATCGTCGACCCAATCGGGGAGTTCCGGGTCCTCGATGTCGAATTTGGCGAGCGGCGGCCGCTTGCGAGGTTCTGGAGCCTTGGTGACGGTTTCGGACTTGGATTTCTTCACGGCGATCGATCCTCTTGTTCCTACCCGAAGGCCAGCCACAGTCCCTTGCTCCGGTCTCGGATGGTTTGTGGCTGCAAGGGTTCCATAGGACCGGGTAGACGGCAAGCAGCTCGACGGGGGACCCGTTCCCGGTGTAGGGCGTCACGGGTCGCGCCGTGCGGCCACGATCACCGGAGTAGCCTGGCCTCCATGCCAACATATCGACGCCTTGCCAGCATCGTCTCGATAGCGGGTCTGGCCATCGCCGCTTACGCGCTTGTCCGAAGTGGCGATCTGGCGCCGCTGACGGCTCTGCTGCTGTGGACTGGATCGGCTGTCATCGTGACATGGCTGCTGGCCTCGAGCGAAGCTGTTTCGCCGGACCGCCCTCCCGCTCAGAGCCGATCCGACCGGCCGCCGGGCGCCGAGATTCTGGTAGCTGCTCTGCCCGGTCCCTCCATTCTGGTTTCACCCGACGACACGATCCTCGCCTTCAACAGCGCGGCTAGAAAGCTGATCGGTGGATTGCAAAAGGACCTTCCGCTCACCGTCGCCACGCGGCATCCTGATCTGCTCGGGGCCATCCGGCACGTCCGCGCATCCGGCGCCGCGCAGCAGCTCCAGTACGAGGAGCGAGTCCCAATCGAGCGGCGTATTGAAGCCGTGATAGCGCCGGTCGGAGACACGACTCCCGCCCATCTCATCATCGCCTTGAGCGACCTGACGCAAGCCGCCCGCACCGAGCAGATGCGCGCCGACTTCGTCGCCAATGCGAGCCACGAGCTTCGGACACCGCTCGCAGCACTTAAGGGCTCCATCGAAACCCTTCAGGGCCCAGCGAAAGAAGATCCCACCGCCCGCGAGCGCTTCTTGAACGTCATGGCGAGCCAGGCCTCCCGCATGACGCGGCTCATCGATGATCTGATGTCCCTCTCCAAGATCGAGATGCGCGAGCATTTGGCGCCCGACGGCGTCGTCGATGCCAACATGATCGTGCGAAGCACGGCGGAGGGGCTCGAGACGCTCGCGAAGGAGGCCGGCGTGCGCATTGAGAACGAAAATGAATTGACGCCCGTGATGGTTCGCGGCGACGCCGAGGAACTCGAACAGGTCGTGCAGAACCTCGTCCAGAATGCCATCAAGTACGGGCGCCAAGGCGGGTACGTCCGGATCGGCATCGAGCGGAGCGGCGGTCGGATCACCATCCGCGTTGCCGACGACGGACCCGGCATCGCCGCCGAGCATCTGCCGCGATTGACCGAGCGATTCTACCGCGTCGATGCGCCGGCGAGCCGAAGTCGCGGCGGAACGGGCCTCGGCCTCGCCATTGTCAAACACATCATCAACCGCCACCGCGGCGAGCTCGTCATCACCTCGGAACTTGGCAAGGGCTCGGTTTTTTCGGCTGTACTACCCGCCGCATGAGCCATCACCATACGCAAATGCTCCTGGTCAGCAGATCTGTTAGCTTGCGCTGCAACCACCGGCGGCAATGAGAGCCTGGAGAGATCCTTGACCATCGAAGTCAAAGTCGCGACGAAACCCTCCAGCCAAGTGACGGACACGGCGCCCGCCGCAAAGGTCGTCGCACGCAACGTCAACGTTCACTATGGCGACAAGCATGCGCTGAAAGACGTCAGCGTCGACGTGCCCCAGCGAAGCGTCATGGCCTTCATCGGCCCGTCCGGCTGCGGCAAGTCGACGTTTCTCAGATGCATCAACCGGATGAACGACACCATCCCGATTGCCCGGGTGAGCGGCAAGATCACCATCGACGGCGCCGACATCTACGACTCCAGGCTCGACGTCGTGCAGCTGCGCGCGCGCGTCGGCATGGTGTTTCAAAAGCCGAACCCGTTCCCGAAGTCGATCTACGAGAATGTTGCCTATGGCCCGCGCATCCATGGGCTTGCCGCCGGCAAAGCGGAACTCGATTCCATCGTCGAGGCCAGTCTCAAGAGGGCTGGGTTGCTTGGCGAGGTGAAGGACCGCATGGGAGACTCCGGCACGAGCCTGTCCGGCGGACAGCAGCAGCGGCTCTGCATCGCGCGCGCGATCGCCGTCGGACCGGAGATCATTCTGATGGACGAGCCCTGCTCGTCGCTCGATCCGATCGCCACCGCCCGCATCGAGGAGCTGATCGACGAGCTTCGCGCCAACTACACGATCATCATCGTGACGCATTCGATGCAGCAGGCGGCACGTGTTTCGCAACGCACGGCGTTCTTTCATCTGGGACACTTGGTCGAAGAGGGCGAGACGTCGGATATCTTCACCAATCCGCATGATAAGCGCACACAGGACTACATCACCGGCCGCTTCGGCTAAGGAGGCCCGCCCATGGCACCGCAATCCCACATCGTCTCCGCCTACGAGGCCGAGCTTGCCGAGCTCGACAGCAAGATCGCGCATATGGGCGGCCTGACTGAACAGCAACTGGCAAGCGCCTTCGATGCATTGGTCAGGCGCGATCCGGGCCTCGCCACGCGCGTCATCTCGAGCGACCAGACGATCGACACCTACAATCGGGAGATCGAGGAGAAGGCCATCCTCATCATCGCCCGTCGCCAGCCGATGGCGGTCGATCTGAGGCAAATCATGGCGGCGATGAAGGTCGCAAACGATCTGGAGCGCGTCGGCGACCTGGCCAAGAATATCGCCAAGCGCGCGCTCGCCCTCGTCTCCGAGCAGCATCCGAAGGCGCTTATGGCGGGCGTCGGCCAGATGGTCGACCGCGCGCTCCGCCAGTTGAAGGACGTGCTCGACGCCTATGCCGAGCGCGATGCCGAAAAGGCGCTCGCCGTCTGGAGCAAAGATGCCGAGATCGACGCGCTCTACAATTCCGTCTTTCGCGAGCTCCTGACCTACATGATGGAGGACCCTCGCAACATTGGCCTGTGCACGCATCTGCTGTTCGGCGCCAAGAACATCGAGCGCATCGGCGATCACACGACCAACATGGCCGAGACGGTCTACTATCTCGTCAAGGGCACGCCGCTGACCGATGACCGGCCGAAAGGCGACAACACCAGCTCGACGGTCATCGAGCCGAAGCGCAGCTGAGCAGGCGGCAAATGCCGGCAAGGTTGCTTATCGTCGAGGACGTGGCGGACGATCCAAAATGAAAGTGCCGGGAACCGCCCCGCCCGGCTCCCGGCACTCCCCCCACACAGCGATCAAAGCCCCCTTTGATCTCTGTCTACCCCTCGAAATTTAGCTCGGTGTGCTTCTATTCGGAAAACCGGTTCCCAATTTTTCAGCGAAGCACTCTAGCCCGTTGCCGTCTTGATCATCGGCAGCGGACGCTGCTCGCGACGCCGCGGCTGGGCCGGCTGGAAGGCGCGGCGGGCATGGAATTCGCAATAGGGCAAGCCCGTCATGCGATCATGACCGCAGAAATGGAAATCCTCGTGCTGGGGATCGCCGATCGGCCAGCGGCAGCTCGCCTCGACGAGCGATTGAATGGACTTGCGCTCCGCCACCGGGATCACGAGCTCCTCGACGTCCCGGAACACGGCCGCATCGGCCGCATCCATCTCCGCTGGGAAGAGATCCCGTCCGGGCGACTGCGGCTGGAACCGCAAGATGCGCTGGCGTTTGTTGGTGCGCGCCACCGAGCGGCGCGGGCGGACCGATTTGATCCGCGATGTCGTCGTCCGGCCCGAAAGCCCGAGACGATGAACCTTGCCGATGACCGCGTTGCGCGTCACCTCTCCGAGCCGGCTTGCGATCTGGCTTGCGCTCAGACCCTCGGACCAGAGCTTCTTCAGCGCTTCGACCCTCTCGTCGGTCCAGCTCATCGAATACACCCTCCTAGAATGGAATCCGCAACAGACCAGGCCGCGCACAGAATTGCCCGCAGGCAATCCCGTACGTTTGCAGACGCGCAAGGCGTGTTGTTAGCCCTGCAGCTGCAGTACGGCCGCAATACTCAACGGTGAACTATGGGGAACTCGACGGACCGTAATAATACTTAGGGCAATACGCAGATGACGCGCCCAATCGGTCTCGACAGCCCGGACAATACTCCAAGGGCGGCCGGCGCATCAAGCGAGACCTCGTCCGATTCGGCCAACTGCACCCCGCCGTGGCAGATGAGCAACGGATTTGGCTGCAACTCACAGGCTAACCACACCCGTTAACTCGCCGGAAACGGCCGCTGATTCGCGTTATTGCACATGGGCTTGTGGCCCCGTTGTCCGGCAACCACAAACAGGTCGTCCCCGGCAACCTTCCGCCTGGTCCCGGGGCGTGACGCGCAAGTCACGTGACAGCGGCGGCGGCCGTTGACAGCCGGGGCCTCACGGACCTATCAGCGTGAGACGAAGCCGCCGCAGCCATTCGGCGGCTTTTTCTCTTTCTAGAGGAGCGCTGGAAGCCCATGTCGGCTGTGCTCGGAACCTATGCCCGGCAGAACCTCACCTTCGACCGGGGCGAGGGAGTCTATCTCATCACCGAGGCTGGCGAGCGATACCTCGACTTCGGCGCCGGCATCGCCGTGAACGCGCTCGGCCACGCCCACCCCCATTTGGTTTCCGCGCTCACAGCTCAGGCCCAGAAGGTCTGGCACACCTCGAACCTCTATAAGGTCAGCGGCCAGGAGCGGCTGGCCGAGCGGCTCTGCGCCAATACATTCGCCGATAAGGTGTTTTTCACGAACTCCGGCGCCGAGGCGATGGAGTGCTCGATCAAAATGGCGCGCCGCTGCCAGCACGGAAACGGCCATCCCGAGCGCTATCGGACCATCACCTTCGACGGTTCCTTCCATGGCCGGACGCTCGCCACCATCGCCGCCGCCAACCAGAAGAAGCATCTGGAGGGCTTCGGCCCCCGCGTCGAGGGCTTCGACACCTTGCCCGATCTCGACCTTGATCTCGTCCGCCAGGCCATCACGCCCGAGACGGCCGCCATCCTGATCGAGCCGATCCAGGGCGAGGGCGGCATCCGCGTCGTCGGGCGGAGCTTCCTGCAGAGCCTGCGCAGCATTGCCGACGAGCACGGGTTGCTGCTGATACTCGATGAAATCCAGTGCGGCGTCGGACGCACGGGCAAACTCTTTGCCCACGAATGGGCGGGCATCACGCCGGACATCATGGGTATCGCAAAAGGCATCGGCGGCGGCTTTCCGGTTGGCGCGTGCCTCGCAACCGAGGCCGCCTCCAAGGCCATGACCGCCGGCACCCACGGCTCGACCTTCGGCGGCAATCCGCTCGCCATGGCGGTCGGCAATGCCGTGCTCGACATCGTGCTGGAGAAAGGGTTCCTCGAGGCAGTCGCCGAAAAGGGCCTCTATGCCAAGCAGCAATTGGCGCAACTCCGCGACAGCTATCCCGACATCATCGAGGAGGTGAGGGGCGACGGGCTGATGCTCGGCCTCAAGTGCCGGGTGCCGAATGGAGAGCTGATCTCAGCCATGGTCGGCGAGAAGATCCTTGCCGTTCCGGGCGGCGACAACGTCGTGCGCCTGCTGCCGCCGCTGATCGCCACGACGGACGAGATCCGCGAGGCGGTCGCGGGGATTGGCCGTGCGGCAGCCGCCCTTCGTGGGAAGGCCTTGCCGGCCGCCAAGGCGAGCTGACCCGTCATGCATAGGGCGAAGGCCGTTGCAGGTCCCAAGCATTTTCTCGACATCGACAAGCTGTCGCGCGCCGAGTTGCGCGCCATCCTCGACAATGCGCATCGCATCAAAAAGGCTGGCCGCCGCCCGCCGGGCTCGTTCCGCCCGAAAGCGCTTTACGGGGCGGTGCTGGCGCTCATCTTCGAGAAGCCATCGATGCGGACCCGTGTCTCCTTCGACCTCGCCATTCGCGAGCTCGGCGGCCAAGCGCTGTTCCTCTCGAGCGAGGAGATCCAGGTGGGCCGCCGCGAGACCGTCGCCGACACCGCCCGCGTGCTCTCGCGCTATGCGGATGCGATCCTGCTCAGAACCGTCGCGCACAAGACGCTCACGGAGCTGGCCGAGCACGCGTCGGTGCCGGTCATCAACGGCCTGACGAATTTGAGCCACCCCTGCCAGATCATGGCCGATCTCATGACGGTCGAAGAGCATGTCGGACCGATCGAGAAGCGCAAGGTCGCCTGGATCGGGGATGCCAACAACGTCGCCAATTCCTGGGTGCATGCGGCCGTCCGCTTCGGCTTCGAGCTTCGCATCGGTTGCCCCATGGAGCTCGGGCCCTCGCCCCAGCTCATGAAGTGGGTGGCGAAGGAGAAGGGCAATGTCGTGGTGCTCAACGATCCGGCCGAGGCCGCCCGCGGCGCCGACTGCATCGTCACCGACACCTGGGTCTCGATCGGCGACAGCGACCGCGAGCGCCGGGTGCGCCTGCTCGAGCCGTTCCGCGTCGATGCGGCACTGATGAAGAAGGCGGCCAAGAATGCCATCTTCATGCACTGCCTCCCGGCCTATCGCGGCTCGGAAGTGTCGGCCGAAGTGATCGACGGCCCGCAGTCGGTGGTGTTCGACGAGGCAGAAAACCGCCTCTACGCCCAAAAGGCCGTGCTCGCCTGGTGCCTTGGAGCCGAGGGATGAGCGAGACCTTGCTGGAGCAGGCCGGCGAGGAGCGCCTAACCGACGACCTCGTGCTGCCCTTCCGCGCCGAGACGTCGGGTGTGATGGGGCGGCTCGTCCGCCTTGGTCCAGCCGCTGATCAGGTCATCAAGGGCCATGGCTATCCGGAGCCGGTCTCGGTGGCGCTCGGCGAAGCGCTCTGCCTGACGGCTCTCCTGGGCGCCGCTCTGAAGTCCGGCAGCAAGCTCATCCTGCAGACGAAGACCGACGGGCCGATCAGTACAGTCGTGGTGCAGAACGATGGCCCCGGCCGCCTGCGCGGTTATGCGAGCTTCGATGCCGCCGCTCTCGTTCGGGCGAAGGACGAGGAGACGCTGCTCGGCAAGGGCCACCTCGCCATGACCATCGATCCCGGCGGTGACCGGGATCGCTACCAGGGCATCGTCGCCCTGGATGGACACTCGCTCGTTGATGCGGCCCTCGACTACTTCCGGCAATCCGAGCAGCTCCCGACCTTCCTGCGTCTGGCCGTGGGCAAGCACTTTGCCACCTCGCCAACAGGCGAGCGGGGCTGGGTCTGGCGCGCCGGTGGTCTGATGCTTCAGCACCTCTCGCCAGACGGCGGCGCGGCGCCCGCTCTGCAAGATCGCCTGAAGGGCGACGGCACCGGCTACGAGCCCGACGACAACTGGGAGCGCACGCGCATCCTCGCCGCCACCGTCGAGGATCACGAGCTGATCGACCCGACGCTTGCGGCTGAGCGTCTGCTCTACAGGCTTTTCCAGGAGGAGGGCGTCAGGGCCTATGGCGCCAAGGCCGTCGAGGCCCACTGCGGTTGCTCGCGCGAGCGGCTCGGAAGCATCATGTCTCGGTTCGATGCCGCAGAGCTCGACGGGATGGCGACCGACTCCGGCACCATCGACGTCACCTGCGAGTTCTGCAGCGCCAAATACTCCTTGGGGCGCGACGAGCTCGGCCCGCTGGCGTCCCTAGAGTGAGTTCAGAGTCTCAACGGAATAATGAGCCCGCTCTAGATTCTTGGTGTTGAGCACGTTCTATCGGCAAACCGGTTTCCACTTTGCCTGAACGCGCTCCTGAACAGAAAGAGGCCGCGCCCTGCCCGGTGCGGCCTCTTTCCTAACCCAACTGGCGCTGATCAGGCGACAGTGGCCTTCTTCATGTGCCGCTCGGCCGACTGAAGCTGTGTCTTCAGGATCGGGAGAATGGCGTCGATCATCTTGGCCTGCTCACGGATGAGCGCGATGATCGGGGAGGCGGTCAGGACAGAGCCTTTGACGCCCAGCGCGTCGCCGATCATGCCCAGGACCAAAGCTTCGATGTTGCTCGGCAGACCGGTCGCGGACGGCGGGCGGTTATGCCCGGCGGCGGCCGGGCGGCGCGTGGTGTTGGCTGCGGTCGTCTGCGTGCGCTGGCCGGCCGTCTGAGCGGTGCGCGGCTGCAGAGCCGGACCCGACAGGCTGCTTGCGAGCGAGGAGATGCGCTGGCTGACCTTGGTCGCCGGGTGCGCCGTGGCGTTGATCCGCGGCCGGCCGGCGAGTTGGGTGACCGAAGCGCTGCCGTTGTTCTGACGGCTGCGGACATCGGCCAGGAGCTGATCGCCCACATCCGAGAACTTGTCGCGGAGGCGGCGGATCGTCGAAGGGTTGGTGACGCCGGCCTGCTTGATGGCGGTGGTCGGCTTCAGGGAGGGATTGGCCGAGATGATCTCGGCAACCCGCACGAGTGTCTCGCGATCGTTGATACCGGTCCCCTTCGGCCGGCCTCTCTGCCTCTTCACGCTTGTCATTCTGATCTCCAATCAGGGTGATTCGACCCATGGAGATAATGCTACCAATCAACTTGGACAGCTAGAAGATAATCAAATAACTTCCTTATATTCCGGGAGTTTATTGGCATGCGTGAGCGTATTCGCGGAAATCAATTCTGTTTTTCTCCAAGGTGTGTCCAAAACACCATGTGTTGCATAGGGTTGAGATATGACTCGCATATTCAACATGAGCATAGGCGGAGATCCGTATGAAATTACGCTGTACTCCGTGCCAATCCCAACGACACTTGTTGGCCATTGCGCAGAATGCCCCCTGACCGGCCCGCCGCAAATGCTGCGGCTCCCGGGAGAAGAGGCGTGCTCGTTCAGAATGCGTGGGAGTTGGGGGCCTTCCGCCGTCCAGCGACGCGGAGAGGAACAAAAGCGCCGCGCAGCTCGCGCTACGCGATCAGCGTGCCCTTCGTCGACGGTACGCGGTCTTTCTGGCGGGGGTCGAGAGCGATGGCGTCTTTGAGCGCCCGCGCCAGGCCCTTGAAGCAGCTCTCGGCGATGTGGTGGTTATTCTCGCCGTACAGGTTCTCGACGTGCAGCGTGATGCCGGCATTCTGCGCGAAGGCCTGGAACCATTCGCGGAACAGCTCGGTGTCCATCTCGCCAATCTTCGGGCGGGAGAACCCAACCTTCCAGATGAGATAGGGCCGGCCCGAGACGTCGATGGCGACGCGGGTCAGCGTCTCGTCCATGGGCAGGAAACACTGCGCGAAGCGGTTGATGCCCTTGCGGTCGCCGAGCGCCTTGGCCACCGCCTGGCCGAGGGCGATGCCAGAATCTTCCACCGTGTGGTGCTGGTCGATGTGCAGATCGCCGTTTGTCATCAGCTTGAGGTCGATCAGGCTGTGGCGGGCGAGCTGCTCCTGCATGTGGTCGAAGAAGCCGACCCCGGTCGACACCTCGAAGATGCCGGTGCCGTCTAGATCGACGGTCACCTTCACGTCCGTTTCGGCGGTCTTGCGCTCGATCGTGGCGCGCCTGGCCATGGTGCTCACCTTGTCTCAATTGCCGGAAAGGGTCTATCAGCACATCGAAGTCCGGGCCAGCCTGCCTTGAAAGGTCAATCCCGGTCCCCGATATAGGGCGGTAAGAGTAAACATGTCCCCTCACGCCATCAGCTCCGATCAGATCTGGCACGGCACCACGATCCTCACCGTCCGCAAGGGCGGCAAGATCGTCATCGCCGGCGACGGGCAGGTCAGCCTCGGCCAGACCGTCATCAAGGCCAATGCCCGGAAGGTCCGCTCGCTCGGCCGCGGCAATGTGATCGGGGGCTTTGCCGGTGCGACCGCCGATGCGTTTACCCTGTTCGAGCGGCTCGAGGCCAAGCTCGAGCAATACCCCGAGCAGCTCCAGCGCGCCGCCGTCGACCTCGCCAAGGACTGGCGGACCGACCGGTTCCTGCGCCGCCTCGAAGCCATGATGATCGTCGCCGACAAGCGCCACACGCTCGTGCTGACCGGTACGGGCGATGTGCTCGAGCCGGACAGCCACGTCATGGGCATCGGCTCGGGCGGCAACTATGCGCTCGCCGCCGCGCGCGCTTTGATGGATCAGCCGCTCTCCGCCGAGGAGATCGCCCGCAAGGCCATGGACATCGCCGCCGAGATTTGCGTGTACACGAACCGCAATCTCGTCGTCGAAAGCCTGGCGTCGGACGTTTGAGCGTCATGCCGGATCAAGCCTACGAGCTTCGCCGCGTGACCGAGGCCGATCTGCCGCTTATCGAGCGCTGGCTTTCCGAGCGGCATGTCGCCAAATGGTGGGGCAAGCCGCCCAAGGAGCTGGCCGAGATCGCAAGCCACATCCGCGATGGCGATGCCGAGCCTTACATTGTCAGCCATGAGGGTCAGCCGATCGGCTACCTGCAAACCTACCGGGCCGAGGCCGATGCCGACATTCCCCCGCAGCCGGCCGGCACGCTCGGCGTCGACTTCTTCATCGGCGAGACGGCGGCGCTCGGGAAAGGCCATGGCCCTGGCATGCTGAATTATCTCGCCGGGCGTTGCCTCGCTCAAGATACTGTCCGCCTCGTCTCCGATCCGGATGGACGCAACATCTCTTCGGTCGGCTGTCTCGGCCGCGCCGGATTTGCGCCGGTGAGCCTGATCGGTCCTACCTCAGCGCGGCGCCTGCTCATGTCGCGCGACTTGGTTTCCATTCCCGTGGAGCGCTCGACCGAGCGCCCCACGCGCCGCCGCCGGAGCGCCCCATGACCGCCTTCTCTCCCCGCGAGATCGTCTCCGAACTCGACCGCTTCATCGTCGGCCAGCGGGATGCGAAGCGCGCGGTAGCCATCGCACTGCGCAATCGCTGGCGGCGTCAGCAGCTCGACCCGGTGCTGAAGGAAGAGGTGCTGCCCAAGAACATCCTGATGATCGGCCCGACCGGCGTCGGCAAGACGGAGATTTCGCGCCGCCTCGCCCGCCTCGCCAATGCGCCGTTCCTGAAGGTCGAGGCGACGAAGTTCACCGAGGTCGGCTATGTCGGCCGCGACGTCGACCAGATCATCCGCGATTTGACCGAGGTCGGCATCGCCCTCGTCAAGGAGCAGAAGCGCAAGGAGGTGAAGGCGCGCGCGCATCTGGCCGCCGAGGAGCGCGTCCTCAATGCCCTGGTCGGCGATCGCTCCTCGGAGCAGACGAAGGAGGCCTTCCGCAAGAAGCTCCGCGCCAACGAGCTCGACGACAAGGAGATCGAGGTCCAGGTCGCCGATACGCCGCAGATGCCGAGCTTCGATATCCCCGGCATGCCCGGCAGCCAGGTCGGCATGATCAATCTGAACGACATGTTGGGCAAGGCCTTCGGTCAGCGCACCAAGTCGCGCCGGATGAAGGTCAAGGACAGCTATGAGCTGCTCATCCAGGAGGAGAGCGACAAACTCATCGAGCAGGAGAGCATCGTCCAGGAGGCGATCCGCAGCGTCGAGAATGACGGCATCGTCTTCATCGATGAGATCGACAAGATCTGCGCGCGCTCGGAGCGCCAGGGCGCCGATGTCAGCCGCGAGGGCGTGCAGCGCGATCTGTTGCCGATCATCGAGGGTACCACGGTCTCGACGAAGTACGGGCCGGTGAAGACGGATCATATTCTGTTCATTGCGTCCGGGGCGTTCCATGTGGCGAAGCCGTCGGATTTGCTGCCTGAGTTGCAAGGCCGGCTGCCGATCCGCGTCGAGCTCAGCGCCCTGACGCGCGAGGATATGCGGCGGATTCTCACCGAGCCCGAGGCGAGCCTCATCAAGCAGTACGTGGCGCTGCTTGGCACCGAGGGTGTGACTCTCGTATTCGCGGACGACGGCATTGATGCGATCGCCGATATTGCCGTGGAAGTGAATGCCACGGTCGAGAATATCGGCGCGCGGCGGCTGTCGACGGTCATCGAGCGCGTGCTCGACAAGATTTCGTTCGATGCCACCGACAGCCCCGGCACGACCGTCACCGTCGATGGCGATTACGTCCGAAAATACGTCGGCGATCTCGCGAAGAACGCGGATTTGTCGCGGTTTATCTTGTAGCATTTGCTTGGGACCAACACCCCCACCTTGGCGCGCCTAAGGACTTGAGCCGCTACGCGTCTAGACCGTTTTCCGATCCTACGGAATCGGAAAGCCGGTCTAAGTTGTTGGCTTTGAGCACTTTCTTTCGACCAACCGGTATCCACTTGGCCGGAAAGTGCTCTAAGTCCAAGGCGCGCGGTCCTCCCCCATAAAAAGGGGGAGGAAAGGGTGCGGAATGTTTATAGACCATCGATATTGCACGGGTTGGAGCTGTCCCGATCGGGCAGTGGTTTCTTGAAGAAGCTGCCGTCGTGCATCTCCTGCATATGCGACTTCATCATCGCGCCATGCGTTTCGGCGGTGGTGCGCAGTGCGGT
>JANNSX010000291.1:0-4731 GCA_031403155.1 Hyphomicrobiaceae bacterium | reverse complement strand
ACATCGGCACGACGATCAGGATCGGCAGGCAAAGGAACACCAGTACGGCGCCGGCCACAACGCCGAGCCAGAGCGGCACAGCGCGTTCCGATTGGACCACGCTTGTCGCTGCAACGCTCATGCGCGCTCCCGGAGCCGCTGCTCGGTCGTCGACGCCCGCACCCGCGCCTCGAGTATCGCTCGATCGCCGCGCCGCAACCGGACTTTCTGTGCCGCTGAAATCATGCCATCTTGAATCACAGCACGCAGCATCGCGATAGTGCAAATGCGACTCAGTCATGGGTGATAGTGGGTACTAGATCCTTGGTTTGTCGTGCTTCTTTTCGGAAAACCGCTTCGCACTTTTCCGGAAGCACTCTAAGCTTCGCAAATGACCCACGTGATCGACAGGATGACCGCGCGAATTACCGTCCCGGCTGCCTGAGGGCCGTCGGGAACGTTTTGCGTCCTCTTCCCCACTCGATCACCGGATCTTTTCCCAAATGCCAACCGAACGAGGCGCCACAGGCGCCGTGCCGCATGCCGCCCTCGGCATGCCGGGCAATTCCCGCGTCAAAGCCTTCTTTCTCGTCACCGGCCCGGCCGAACCAGGCCTCGTGCCGCGGCTGGCCGGCTGTGTCGCCAAGCTCGGGCTCGTGCCCTTGCGCCTGCATGCCTCGACGGAATCAGGCGATGGCAGCGAAATCGCCTGCGATCTGCGCGTGGCGGCCGTGGCGCCGGATGAGGCGGAGCGCCTCGAAGGGCTCATCCGCCGCCTGACCGGCGTCCGCCAGGTTGTCGCGGTGATCGAGCCGGCCGCTTGACGGAAGGAGCGAAAGTGCCGACATGACGGGAGCTTGGCGTTGCGACGCCAAGCATACCCAAATGGAGCGTCCATGCGTTGGATCGGCGCCAAACCCCCATCTCTCGCCGAGATCGAGGCGATTGCTGGCGAGGCCTTTGCGCGACTGCCCCAGGCTTTCCGCGAGATGGCCGAGGCGGTCGTCATCCGCGTGGAGGATTTTCCGGCGAATGAGGTTCTGGACGACCTCGGTATTGCCTCAGAACTCGATCTTCTCGGCCTATATCAAGGGGTTTCGCTCGACCGTAAGAGCGTCAGCGACAGCGCGCTCTCGCCCGACATGGTATTCCTCTACCGCCGGCCGATCCTCGACTACTGGGCCGAGCACACCGAGACGCTCGATCACATCGTCACCCACGTCCTGGTTCACGAGATCGGCCACCATTTCGGGCTATCCGACGACAACATGTCGGCCATCGAGGCGGCCGCGGGGGCTTGATGGCTGTGGGATGGCGGTATCACCGTTTCAAAACGGCATGTCATGCAAGGAATTATTTCGTCATACCCCTTGCACGGTTCGTGAACCCAAATGAAAGTATGATCCGGGTCTCAATGTTGTTTACGGGATGCGGATAATGAGTGTGCGGTGGACTCGCGTGTTGAATGCGCATTTGTTCTTGGCGAGTGTGATCGCGGTTCTCGGGCTCTGGCCCGTCGCCGCGTCGGCGGGGACGACAACGGTCGGCGGTGCTCGCGTCAGCTGCTATGCGGCCAAGACGATCATCAAGGATAAGCGGGTTCCCGGGCCGGGCTACGCCTCCCAGGGCGTGATCTATCTCGGACCCCAATATCTCAAGGCCTATCCGGCCGTCGTGCAGCGCTTTATCTTCCTGCACGAGTGCGGACATCAGTATGTCGGGGCCGACGAGACAGGCGCCGATTGCTGGGCGACCAAGATCGGCAAGCGTCAGGGCTGGTTCAGCGAGGCGGGTGTCAACTCCGTCTGCAAAGCCTTCTGGAACACTCAGGGCGGCCAGTTCCATCTGCCCGGTCCGCAGCGTTGCCAGGCTCTGAAACAATGCTTCGCCGATGCCCCCGGCCGGACCTATGCGTCCAAGTCCGTCAAGCGGACGAGCGCCGTCACCGGCAGCAAGAAAGCCAAGAAGTCCAAGAAAAAGCGCAAGAAAACCTGACGGACGGTAAGGGCGGGTGGGTTTTTCTCCTCCGCCCAAATCTCGCCCGATCCATCGACGAAATCTTGCCTGGCAGTGCCCTCTGAGGCATGGTGCGGGTCGGTCAGGGATTTCCAGGTCGGAATTGGAGCGTACCTTGCGGCAGGGGTCTGTTGTCGCCGTGCTACTGGCGCTGCTCTCAGCTCTCAGCACCTCGGCTCGGGCCGAGGAGCTGTCGGCCGAGGCTTATGTCGAGCATGTGGGGGGCGGCGCCTACATCATGGAATATGGCGAACTGCTGCTCGCCGGCCGCCGCATGACCTGCGGCAAGCGCCCGGTCGTCATCGATCCCAAGCTCGACGACTACGCGGCTGCCTATCCGGGCTTCCTGATCCTCAACCCGGCGAAAATCGAGCAGGTTGATCCGGTCGTCGCCTGGTGGATCTTCAAGCACGAGTGCGCGCATCAGTTCAAAGGGCCGGACGAGGAGACGGCGGATTGCTGGGCCGTGCAGCGCGGCCGCGCCGAAGGCTGGCTCAAAACGGAGGACGTCGAGAGCATTTGCTCCTTCATCCGGCCGGCCGAGGGCGACTCCATGCACTTCTCCGGCTCCGAGCGCTGCGGCATCGTCCGGCGCTGCTTCGGCGCCAAGCTGCTGCAGTAGCGGCGTGGCGAAGTCGGGGTCGAGCGTCAAACGTCTCGCCTATTGGGCCTTCCTGGCGGCGATCGCGATCGCAGGCTCGTGGCTCGCCTACGATCTCACATCCACGCCGCGCCCGCCGACGGTGGCGGAATACATCGCCAGCGCCGGTCTCGGGGCGAAGCGTGCCGAGCCCGGCTTCCAGCTCTCCGGCGTTGCGCCCGCCTGCCACGGCCTGCCGATTGTGCTGGATCCCTCCCTCGACGATGTGGCGGCCGCCCATGCGGGCTTCGTCATCCTCAATGCCGAGCGCATCGCCAAGCTGCCGAAGGTCGTCCAGCTCTACGCCTTCGGGCATGAGTGCGGGCATCAGGTGCACGGCCTCAGCGAGGAGAAGGCCGACTGCCAGGCCATCGCCGACGGCAAGGTGGCGGGCTGGCTGGACGAAGCCGGCGTCGGGGCCATCTGCGAGTTCTGGAAGCCCTATCAAGGCGATAGCAATCACCTACCGGGGCCCGAGCGCTGTGAGCTCATGAAGCGCTGTTTTGCCGAGGGGATGGCGGCGGCGGGCTAGCGCACGTTCAGGCGAAGTGGGTACCGGTTCGCCGTCAGAACGTGCGCCAAGCCAAGACTCAGCACGTTCAGGCGAAGTGGGTACCGGTTCGCCGTAGAACGTGCGCGGGACAAAGACCTGAGGCTTTGCGGGTCGCGCCAATCTGGGCTAAACGACCTGCAAATCTGAGATCGAGGCCAGCCCATGCAGAAATTCACGACCCTCACCGGCATCGCCGCCCCCTTCGCGGAGATCAATGTCGACACCGACAAGATCATCCCGAAGCAGTTCCTGAAGACGATCCTGCGCACGGGCCTCGGCAAGAGCCTGTTCCACGAGCAGCGCTACGACGCCTCCGGCAGGGAAATCGCGGACTTCGTGCTGAACAAGCCAGCCTACCGGAAGGCGCAAATCCTCGTCACGGGCGAGAATTTCGGCTGTGGCTCGAGCCGCGAGCACGCGCCCTGGGCGTTGCTCGACTTCGGCATTCGCTGCGTCATCGCGCCCTCCTTCGCCGACATTTTCTACAACAACTGCTTCCAGAACGGCATCCTGCCGATCGTGCTGCCGCAGGAGGACGTCGACAAGCTGCTCGACGATGCGAGCCGCGGCTCGAATGCGACGGTGAGCGTCGATCTCGAGAAACAGGAAATTCGCGGCCCCGACGGCGGTCTCATCCGCTTCGACCTCGATCCCTTCAAGAAGCACTGCCTCTTGAACGGCCTCGATGCGATCGGGCTGACGATGGCGAAGGGCAAGGCGATCGACGCTTTCGAGGCGAAGGCCGGGAAGGCCAGGGCCTGGGCGTAGAGGCGGGTGATCGCCGGCCGCATTTCGGGTATTGGGTTTGGCAACGACTTCCCTTATGGCCACCCCTCACCCTCACCTCTCCCCGCGAGCGGCGAGAGGCAGAAGCACGGTGCGCCCCTGACATGTGAGGCGGAAATGGCATTGGCCTTCCTCTCCCCGGTGCGCAGCGTACGGGGAGAGAGCAGGGTGAGGGACGGCCGCTCGTCCGGGCGCACGCCACAACCATTGTCAAATGCCGCGAGGCGGGCGACCTGCCGGTCGCCCCTACGGCGGATAGGCCGCGCCACACGAACGTCAGGGACGCACAGCGCCCGTTGCGTAGGGGCGACCGGCGGCCGCCCGGCCACCCTCCCCGCAAGCATTTCGTTTTCATTCACCATGCCTGCAAAGAACTTATCCCCGCTCCTTGCGCGCACCCGCATACTCCGCTCAACCCCGTCCCCAGAGGACTGGAACGCGCGCTGGTGAGCCGGTGACGGGGAGCGTCGAGGAGGCCGGTCATAAGCTATCCGGCGCCAACCTGCCGCTTGGGATGGGCCATGCCTGACCCAAGCTACTCTCGCCCCGGATGTAGGCGAGCGGTTTCCACATTGGGCTCAGGCCCCGGAAGCTCACGGCGGCGGCAAACCCTCGGCGACGACGGAGTGGTTGCGCGCGAGATCGTCGTCCACGGGCGCGTTCGCGCCGGTGGACGACGTGAATCTCTCGCGCCAGCATTAGCTTTCGCGAACGATTCACGCCTCATACCGGATCGCCAATGCGATCCGGTATGAGG
>JANNSX010000290.1:0-9470 GCA_031403155.1 Hyphomicrobiaceae bacterium | reverse complement strand
TTCAACTCCAGATTCACATTTACTATAGCAACCAACTTTCTATGCGTGGTTATGCGGATTTTCAACGGTCAACCCTTTGGTTTTCGTGGACGTAGCGTTTGACCGCCGCGCTGCTGTCGGGAAAATAAGCCGCCATTAACGTCGCTCCCGCATAATCATTTCCGCTAAAGGTTCGGCGCGTCCGGCCTGGTAATTAGTAGCTTATATTTGTCCAGCAAGCGGGCGTAATAACGGTGCATCCGTGAGCCGAAATGGGCTTGTTGCGCGCCTTGCGGTTCGACGTGAAAGAGAAAGAAAGCGTCGGGCGGCCCTTCCCTCTGGCGCAACGGGCCTTTTTCCACTCCACACCGGCTGCGCTCGACGGCGGGCGGCTATCGCTTCGCCCTGCGCCGTCTCGCTCCGCCTACCGGGTCACACAACTCAGGGCCTCCGGCGGTTGCCGTCAAACCCCAAAACCGCAAAAGAGTCAAACCGTAATTATTCCCTGAGGAGGCGAAAACCGAGGTCGGCGACACGAATGCCCGGCGTGTCGTAGTAACGAAACGCCGAACGCGCGTACCGCGCGGGGATGTTCCAACTACCGCCACGAAGAACCCGGACCGAGCCTGTCACGGCGCCGCTTGGATTCGTCACTATCTCAGCGGAATAATTCCCAGACCAATCGCTTACCCATTCCCACACGTTCCCGTGCATATCGTACAAGCCCCAATCATTCGGCTGTTTGGTTCCCACCGGATGCGTCGCGTTGCCGGAACTGTCGCCTACCATGCCAGCGCGTCTAAATTCCCCGCGTAAGGCCCCGTCGTCCCGGCCCGCGCCGCGTATTCCCATTCCGCTTCTGAAAGCAGCCGATACGCCTTGCCTGTCTCCTTGGCGAGCCACGCCACATAGGCCTTGGCGTCATCCCATGACAAACAGGCGACCGGATGATCGTCGGTCTGCGCAAAGCCCGGATCACGCCAGGACTTGCCCGCGGTGTCTTTCCACTCCGTCCCGTTCCAAGCGTAACAGCTGGCGCCGGTCTTGTGCCCGGTCGCCTCGACGAACGCCGCGAATTGCCCGCGCGTCACTTCGAACTTGCCGACCGCGAATGGCATGGTGATGGTTACGTCATGCAGCGGGTCCTCGTCCATGTTATCCTCGGCGCTGCGATCCTCTTCATCCTTGCGCGATCCCATGGTGAAGGTCCCCGCCGGCACGACCACCATCTCGGGGCCGCCCGGCAGATCACGGAACACGTCGCCGGGCTTCAAGCACTCCTCTCCGGTGCCGACCTTGACGAGGAGAGCATCGCAGCCGGTTGTCTCCTCCGGTGCGGGCGGCGGCGTCAGCACGGCGATATTCTGGTCCAGTTCCTTCAGCTTCGCCGCCGCGAAATCGGCAAAGACGCTGTCTGGGAAGCGCTTGACGATCGCCTCGAGCATGGCCCGGCTGCCGCTGTCCTTGGCCTCCGCCCAAGCGGCAGCCGCCAGATCGGATGACGAGGGCTGCGCTGGCTCGACCGGCGTTGCCGCTTCGCCTGAGCCGTCCTCGCACCCCGCAAGACACAATGGCCCGCGCTCACCCAACAACTCGTCGCGATAACCTGGGTTCTGATCGTGGTTGCGCGCGGCGCGGGCGAGCTCACTTCCGCCCGTACCTTCTGGGCGACGTCCTGGATCGTCAGGCCCTTCTGCCCCAGGAGCGGCAGGAGATTGCGTGTGTAGATCGAGTTCGGATCGGGATCGGTGTCGGAGAGCCGGTCGAGCGCCAATTCGCCGGAGCCCGCCGAGAACATCATGAACGTGCCCTTGGGCGGCTCGACCATGGCGAGGCCCTTGGCGCCGCCGATCGCGCGCGTGCCGTCGGCCGAGCGGAACGGGTTGTTGCGGCACGCATCGATGATGAAGAGGGCGACACGGGGCTGGCGCTCGTCCTTCAGAACCTCGGCCAGCTCGCCGAGGTCGATCAGCTGCTTGCGAAACGCCGTCTGCTCGCCCGATTTCGGCGGCACCGCGTCGACCGGCACGAGGAAGTTCTGCCCCTTGATCGCGACGCCATGGCCGGAAAAGAAGATCGCGACCTCGTCGCCCGGTGCGACGCCGGCGCTGAATTTCTCCCACAGCGCATAGAACTGGCGGAAGTCGGCATTCTCGCCGGCCGTGACGGTGTAGCCGAGCTCGCGGAGCTTGCCGGCCATCGCCTGGGCGTCGTTGACCGCCTTCCTCAGCTGCGCCTCTGCCGGGAGTTTCGGATAGACGTCGTTGCCGATGACGAGGGCGACGCGCTTGGCGGCAAGAGCGGGTGCTACACAGATGAGTAGCAGCAACCCGGCAAGTAGACCCGTCCGTAGCGGCGCTCGCATGGCGGCCCTCCCACTCGCAACCTTGGTGGAGCATTTTCCAGCGAAGTGGATACCGGTTCGCGTCAAGAAAATGCGACCAAACAAGAACCTAGTGTTCTGACTCATTCATTTGGTACCCCAAATGAATGGCCAACCCACTAGCCAACTCTTTGTTTGTGTTCCGTCTTTCCATTCATAATTCCAGCTTCGCCGGAATCATATGAATGGGCCGGAACACTAGAGCGGTCTCCCGATTCAACCGAAGTTGAAACCGCTCTGGTCACCACCATTATCGTGCGCGGGATGTGCAATTGGTAGAGGGGGAAATTCGTGAACGCTTGCAGCGGCGTTCGCCCCTACCCCACGCGCTCGCGCCGCGCTAAGCAAACTTTCGTTGGAAGACCAACGAATGCCTGCTTAGGTTCCTTTGTTTTCGCAGAGTTTTATCGCCAAACCGGGAAGACCACTTTGGCGAACTCTGCTTAGCTGCCGCAAGCCCGCCGCGATCCGCTCTGAGCCTCGATCTCGTTACGACAGTTTCGCCATGCAGCTCCCGGGCGGCGGCATTGCAGCTCCTCCCCCCGGAGACCCGGGCGGGCATCTGCAGAATGCGGGCGGGTGCTCGTCCGGGCTTTTCGGGAGCCGCCGCACATCAATAATCAATTCTGCTTCAAGAGCCGCTCGATGTAGTCGAGTTCCTTGTCGGGGCGGCTGGCTTCGCCCAGGCGCTTGCGCAACTCCTGCAACAGCTCGCGCGCTTTCTGCATGTCGATGTCGCGCGGAACCTTGACGCTGCGACCGTCACCGACCTCATCGCTCAGCGGCCGGTTCAAGGGATCGCGCTCCTCTTCGCCCCCCGAGCGGCTTGAGAAGGACTGCCCGTTCTGGCCGGACAACATCTGCTCGGTCATCGCCTGGGCGCCCTTGCGCAGGTTCTCGAGCGCTTCGGCCTGCTGGCGCGTCGCGCCGTCGAGATCGCCGCCGCGCAAGGCTTCTTCGGCGCCTTCCATCGATTGACGCGCATCGCCCAGCGACTGATTGCCCTGGTCGCCCATGCCACGGAGCTGATCCATCAACCGGCCGAGCTCCTGGCGCAGCTGCGACTGGCGATCCTCGAGGCCCTGGCCGCTTTGGCCGCCCTGCCCCTGCTGCCCGCCCTCGCCTTCGCCGTTCTGGTTGCCCTGCTGATTGCCGCGCTGCTGCCCGAAGGTGTCGTCCAACAGCTTGCGCTGCTTGGTGATGAGGCCGCCGAACTGCTCCATCATCTGCATCATCTGCTGGCCATTGCCGCCCTGGCCCTGCGCCATGCGGCCCGACTGCAATCGATCGAGCATGTCGCGCAGCTCGGAGAGCATCTGCTGGGCAGCGTCCTTGGCGCCCGACTTCGCCATCTCCTCGATCTGCTTCAGCATCTCCTCGAGGTCCTTCTGGGACATCATCTGGCCCTGCTGCTGCTCGCCCTCCTGCGGCGGTTGGCGTTGGGCCTGCTGGACGAGTTCCTGCAGATACTTGTTCATGGCCTCGCGCAGCTCTTGCATGAGCTTGGCGATTTCCTCGTCGGTGGCGCCTTCCTCGAGCGCCTTCGACAGACGATCCTGCGCGTCCTTGAGCGCGCGCTCCGCCTCCGACATATCGCCGTCCTCGATGCGCAGCGCCGTCTCCCAGAGCTGGTCGATGACGCTCTGGAAGCTCTCGACGGATGGCGGGTTGTCGAGCCGGCGATAGGCCGTGCGAATGCTGAGATAGGTGGTCGTATCCGGAACGAAGAGCTCCGGCGCGATCGTCAGCGCGTCGAGCGCCTTGGCGACATCGCGATAGTTGCCGGGCGAGAGGGCGAGCTTGCGCCGCTGCTCGACGAGGGCGGCCGCGAGCGGGTCGCGGAACTTGCGCGCCGGCATGGTGATGATTTGTGGCTTGGCGGTACCGACCTGTCCGGCCTGATCCTTCGCCGAGAGGGTCAACTCGATCTTGAGGCCTGCCCAGGGATGGGCGGCAAGCTCGGCTTGGGTCTTCCCCGTCACTGACGTGCGGCTCCCCTTGGCCGGACGCGGCAGCTTCAAGGCCACGACCGGCGGCTCACCGAAGCTGCCGATGACCGTGCCGTCAGGCAACTGCAGAGGCTTCGACTTGGATTTGCCGGACAACTTTACGGCCGCCTCGGCGGAGACGACGCCGTAGTCGTCCGTCACCTTGTAGGCGAGCTGCATGGCGCCGCGAAACGAGGTGCCGACCTTCTCGGTCAGCGCGATCTCTGGCGGCTTGTCGTCGAGCACGGTGATCTGCCAGCTGAAAATCTCTTCGCCCCCGTCGAACACGCGGATCGTGCGGCTCGCCTTCAGCACATCGCGGAACTCGGCGAGCTTGGCGGAGGCGGAGGTCGCGGTCGACGCCGGCATCTCGACGCTCGTCTCGGGCGTGTCGCCGGCGACCACCTTGATGCGGTCATGGCCCTGGCCGGCGGCGCGGATGACGAGCGCGCTGCCCTCCGGGGCCTCGAAGGCGCGGGCCTTATGCGCGTCCTCGGTGACGGCCTTCGAGCCGTCGGCGAGCAGGATGGGCTGGCGGCCGGAATAGGCGGGCGGCGACAGCCAGGCATCGATGCGCACGGGTTGACCAGAGTTGGAAGGTCCGAGGCGCAGCGCCTGCCGCAGCCGGTCGGAGAGGCTGTCGCCGGCCATGATGGCGCCGACCCCGATGAGAAGGATCAGCAGCGTCCGCAGCGCCCAGGGATCGAACCGCTCGACGCGCGGCGATGGCCATTTCACCCGCAGCTTCTCGAGGAGTTGGCCCATGCGCCGGCGATGCGCCTCGAACAGGCGCTGGGCGAGGCTGCCCTGCTCGTTGCCGCTGAGCGTGTCCTCATAGGCGGTGGCCGGCCGGTGCGGGACGCCCGAGGTCGTCTCCAACCGGCCAATGGCCTCGTCCCGCGTCGGCCATTTGATGCGGGCGGCGAATATGAGGGCCGCGAGCCCGGCGAGCGCAAAGCCGACCAGGATCACGTTGTGATAGAGCGACGGCATCAACTGCCACAGCCCGAGCACGGTGATCAGGAGGAAAATGCCGGCGAGCGCCAGCAGCAGCCAAAGCCGCGGCCACAGCCGCTCCATGCCGAGCGCCAGGCGGCTGTTGCGCACCTTGCGTTCGAAGCGGCGCTGCGATAGCCGCGCCTGAACGGGGTCGACGGCGGAGGCCGGCTGGCGCCGGGCCCAGGGGTCGGGTTTCGCTCTCATGGCGCAATCCTATCACGAATAGCCGGTCCAAGCATCGCCGGCTCGTGAAGTTGTGATCGAGAAGTTTACGAGCCAATCATGGCCCCGGATGGGCCGCCGCTATTTTCGGCGATCGGCGAGAGCTAAGGTTCGCGGCTTCACGGCCTTCCTGCCGGATTCTCTGGTTTTGACGGGTGCTCTTCGCACTTGCCGAGGCTCTTTCAGGTCTTGCCAATCCGCCAGCCTGTCGAGACCGATCAGGTCTTCGTAGGTCTGCCGGGGGCGGACAATTGCGTAACGTTCTCCAGTTACGAGAACCTCGGGCACCAGCCGGCGGGTATTGTAGGTTCCGGACTGCACGGCGCCATAGGCCCCAGCCGTCATGAAGGCGATGAGATCGCCCGCCGCGAGCTTTGGCATCGGCCGCTGCAGGGCGAGATAATCTCCCGTCTCGCAGACTGGTCCCACGACATCCGTCAGATGATCGGCGCCGCCGCGTGGCTTCTTCACCGGCCAGATGTCGTGATGGGCGTCGTAAAGCGTCGGCCGGATGAGATCGTTCATGGCCGCATCGACAATGGCGAAGGTACGTTCAGCACCCTTCTTCACGTAGATGACCTGGGCAACGAGTATGCCGGCATTGCCGACGATCATGCGGCCGGGCTCGAAGTAGAGCTTCACGCCGAGATCGCCGACCGCTTGGCGGACGACGCTCGAATACTCGTCGGGATGCGGCGGTACGTCGTTGCCGCCCTGATAGGGCACGCCGAGCCCGCCACCCAAATCCACGTGATCGATGGCGTGGCCGGCCGATCGCAGCGTGCCGACCAGCTCGCGCATGAGTGCGAAGGCCCGGCGGAACGGATCGAGATCGGTGATCTGGCTGCCGATATGCATATGGACGCCGGAGACTTTGAGTCCGGGCAGTTTGGCGGCCTTGGCGTAGAGGCGTGGCGCGTCGGCGAAGGGCACGCCGAACTTCGTCTCGGATTTGCCGGTCGAGATCTTCTTATGGGTCTTCGGGTCGACATCCGGATTGACGCGAAGCGCGATCTTGGCCGTGACGCTGAGGCTCTCAGCGACCTCGCTCAGCAGCTCGAGCTCCGGCTCGGACTCGACATTGAAGAGCCGGACGCCTTCCTTCAGCGCAAACGCCATCTCATCGCGCGTCTTGCCAACGCCGGCGAAGACGATCTTCTCCGGTGACACGCCGGCGGCCAGCGCCCGGCGCACCTCGCCCTCCGAGACGACATCCATGCCCGCGCCCTGGTCGGCGAGCGTCTTGATCACCGCCTGGTTCGAGTTCGCCTTGATGGCGTAGCAGACGAGGTGGTCGAGCCCGCGGAAGGACTGCGCCAGCACCTGATAGTGCCGGACGAGCGTCGCCGTCGCGTAGCAGTAGAACGGCGTGCCGATCCCGGCGGCGAGCCGCGTCAGATCGACATCTTCGGCGTGGAGGAGGCCCTTACGATAGGTGAAGTGGTGCATGGGCTGGGCTGCTAACTATTCACACCAAGTTGTCTGAAGTCTTGCAGATACTTTGAAAACCGACTTGGTACTCGCCCGCATCATCATATCCACGAACTCCAACGTCAAAAAAGAAACACGCGCCTCTATTGGGAGGCGCGCTAGCTTCGTCGGTCCTGAGATCACCATCTGGCTAGTGGTGCGATGCTGACGGATGAGTCCTCATTCGTTAGCTGAATCGCTCCACCAAGCAAATGCCTGGTGGTCCGACGCAGGGATCCAAGTGTCAGAGCCGGACCACCAGGCTCAAGCTGCGACCAGCTCGTAGCCCCCATTACTTGCACTAATCTTGATCGGCTGTGTCTCAGCAGTCGGCACACTGTTTTTTGAAAGCTGATCCATCCCTAAGACAACCGAAAGCTCTAGTCGTTCGATGGCCAGCTTTCGGATCACCGCTTCGGAAGTGCTGTCAATCTCGCTTTCCGCACGCTCCCAGCGCCCAATCGTCTGCTTGTCGCGATGGACAAGCGCGGCAAGCTCAGATTGCGTATAGCCCATCTCAGATCGCAGAAATCGTAGCTCGGCGCCATTCATGCCCTTTTGGTGGCTCACGATTCCTACTGCGATTACTCGATGAAGACTGTTGATCGCAGGGATGAATATCACCTCGTCGCCCTCGTCATCCACAATCTTTTGAATTCCTGAGATGTAAACGTTCTGGAGACCACACTCCGTATAGTGATGATCTACCATGGTTACCTCCTGCCTACGCTATCTGATGATCGTGCCTGCGCGTGCTGCGGACTCATCCACCCACATCACAGTAACGATCTTTATTGTCAATCTTGCTGGGTCGGGTACGAGTACGACTCTGATATCTCTGCTTGCGCTATTTGGAGTTTTGTTCTCCATTGAGTACCGAAAGAAGCCATCGCGCGTCGACGGCTCGGCATCTGTGAGAACAAACCCATGCTTAAGCACAAACAAAACATCAGAAGTTATTATGCCCCGCAGTTCCAACTGCTCTTTCGCATGAATCTTGTACGCCAGATTTAGCTTTTCCGACCGTGCCATCTCTCGAATCGTGGTCGTCGCTTCGCCAGGTTTCCAAGGTTGCCCCATGCGTCTGAGTCGCTCCGTTATGCACCGCAAAAACTGACTGTCACGTGAATATATATCACCATGATACTTTTTCAAGAGGATTTCGTACGATTGTGGTTAACGAGTCACAGGCGGCATGCCGCCAGCCGGTCTCCGTAAAGTTCTGAAATTATGGAAGTTTAGAGAATCCCGTCCAGCACGAAGTCCTTGTGCGGCTTCGCCTGGCCGGGCTCGACGGCACCGGATTCATCGGAGGCGCCCGGCGGTGGCTCGAGCGGACCGCGGACGCCGCAGGCCGTTAGCGCCAACGCCACGGCGGCGAGCAGCATCAGGATACCGATGGGCCGGGCCAAAGCCATGGGGGACGTGCTCCAAGTCGCATGCGCAGCCATGCCATCTGGCAGGGCAAACGGGGCGGCAGAATGGCCGCTTCCGCATTCTTAGGCAGCTCAGGCTGCCCCTGCCAACCGCTCGAGCCAGGTCCGGGCCGCTTTTTCGACGTTCTGTGGCGCGGTTCCCCCATAGACGGTCCGGCTGGCGACCGAAGCCTCGACGGTGAGGCGCTTACTTGCCTCGGCGGTGATGCGGGGCTCGATGGCCTGAAGCTCGGCCAGCGGCAAGGTGTCGAGGCCTAGCCCCAAGGCCTCCGCCCGGGCAACCACACGGCCCGTCACATGGTGGGCGTCGCGGAAAGGCATGCCCAAGGCCTGCACGAGCCAGTCGGCGAGGTCGGTCGCGGTCGAGTAGCCGCGCCCGGCGGCGGCGCGCATGTTGTCTATGTTGGGCTCCAGATCCTCGATCATGCCGGCCATCGCGGCGACGACGAGCCCGAAGGCATCGAGCGCGTCGAAGGTGACCTCCTTGTCCTCCTGCATGTCCTTCGAATAGGTGAGCGGCAGTCCCTTCATCACCATCATCAGGCTCTGGAAGGCGCCTGAGATGCGGCCGACTTTGGCACGCGCCAGCTCCGCCGCATCCGGGTTGCGCTTCTGCGGCATGATGGATGAGCCGGTCGTGAAGCGGTCGGAAAGCTTGGCAAAGCGGAATTCCGCCGAGACCCAGAGCACGATCTCTTCGGCGAGCCGCGACAGATGCATGGCCGAGATGGCGGCGGCGGCCAGCGTCTCAAGGGCGAAGTCGCGGTCGGCGACGGCGTCGAGCGAGTTGGCGGTGGGCCGGTCGAAGCCGAGCTCAACTGCCGTCATGTCGCGGTCGAGCGGGTATGAGCTGCCGGCGAGAGCACCGGCGCCCAGGGGATTTTCGTTGAGGCGGCGACGCGCATCGGCGAACCGGCCGCGATCACGGCTGAGCATCTCGACATAGGCGAGCAAGTGATGGCCGAAAGTGACGGGCTGCGCGGTCTGCAGATG
>JANNSX010000289.1:0-7784 GCA_031403155.1 Hyphomicrobiaceae bacterium | reverse complement strand
GCCATCGAGAGCCAGGCGTCCGTCATGCGCCAGCCGAGATCGGGAGCGCGTTTGCCGTAGTCCATGTGGCCATAGACTTTGACGCCGTCGATCTCCTTCACGTCCTCGGAGAAGAACTGCGCGATGTCCTCATAGGCCGACCAGTTGACGGGAACGCCGAGGTCATAGCCGTACTTGGCCTTGAACTTCTCTTTGAGATCGGCGCGATCGAACCAATCCTTGCGGAACCAGTAGAGGTTGGCGAATTGCTGGTCGGGAAGCTGATAGAGCTTGCCGTCCGGGCCTGTCGTGAACTGCTTGCCGATGAAGTCGTCGAGGTCGAGACCGGGATTGGTCACGTCCTTCCAGTCGCCGGCCATCTGGTCGGTGAGGTTGTAGGTCAGCTGCAAGCGCGAATGCGTGCCGATGAGATCGGAATCGTTGACATAGCCGTCGTACAGATTGCGGTTGGTCTGCATCTGCGTTTGAACAGCCTGCACGACCTCGCCTTCACCGAGGATCTGGTGGTTCACCTTGATGCCGGTGATTTCCTCGAAGGCCTTGGTGAGCACCGTCGACTCATAGGTATGGGTCGGGATGCCTTCGGAGAGCACGTTGACTTCCATGCCCTTGAAGGGCTCGGCAGCCTTGACGAACCAATCCATCTCCTTGAGCTGATCTTCCGCGCTCAAGGCGGAAGGCTGGAACTCGCTGTCAACCCATTTCTTTGCCTCGTCCATGCCGGCGAAGCTCACGGTCGAATAGACCGTGGCCGTCAGCACAGCCGCAAGCGCGACCTTAAGTTTCTTCATGAGGTTTTCCTCCCATTTTGGCGGGTCCGGCAGTTATCAAGCGAAGAAAAACGAATGTCAATCGAAATTGACTCGCGCGCTAGTACCCGATCGCAGAATTGAGTGCCACACTTCGTGGCACGAAAATGCCGCGTGAATCGGGTACTTAAGCAAATGAGCTAGTACCAGCAATTTCTGTTGGCGGGTACTAGCACGGCTCGCCTTGATGCACGGGCGGGTCATCGACGGGGTCTCCTCCGTCCGTATTCGCCGCTTGTGCAATTGATCGCGGGTGACTAATCGTTCAACCAATGGAACCGGCCTCACTTCGTCAATCCGACATAGTCGCAATCGCTCGCCAGCATGGCCGCGTGAACGTCGAGGAACTGGCTGAGCGGTTCGCGGTCACGCCGCAGACGATCCGCAAGGACTTGAACGAGCTCTGCGAGCGGGGCCTGCTGCAGCGCTTTCACGGTGGCGCCGTCTTCTCGAGCGGCCTCGTCAACTTCGCCTACGAGGCCCGGCGGCAGCTCGCCACCGAGGAGAAACGGAGGATCGGCGCCCACGCCGCCTCACTCATTCCCGACAACTGCTCGATCCTCATCAACATCGGCACGACCACCGAGCAGGTCGCGATGGCGCTGCGCGGTCGCAAGGGCCTGATGGTCATCACCAACAACGTCAATGTCGTCGGCATCCTGCTCGGCTCACCGGATATCGAGGTCGTCGTGGCCGGTGGCAATGTCCGGCACGCCGATGGCGGTGTGGTCGGCGAGGCAGCGGTCGACTTCATCCGCCAGTTCAAGGTCGATTATGCGGTTATCGGCGCCTCGGCTATCGACGAGGACGGCTCACTGCTCGATTTCGACTTGCGCGAGGTGAAGGTCGCCAAGGCCATCATAGAGAGCGCGCGCCGGACGATCCTGGTCGCCGACAGCATGAAGTACGAGCGCGCCGCGCCCGTTCGCATTGCCCATCTCTCCGATCTCGACCACTTCGTAACGGACGCGCCCCCTCCCGACAGAATTGCCAGCCTGTGCCTGGAGCATGGAGTGGCCGTCGATGTCGTGACCAACACTTGATATTTCGAAAAGGTTCGATATTCTTCGTTTCATGGGTGGACGGTCGCGTTCGAGGCCTTTCTACCAGGATTGATCCTGCAACTCTGTGTTAGGGCCTCACGCGTGTTCGATATTGCCGTCATTGGCGGAGGTGTGAACGGTTGCGGCATTGCGCGGGACGCCGCCGGCCGTGGCTATTCGGTGCTCCTCGCCGAGAAAGGCGACCTCGCCAGCGGCACGTCTTCGGCCTCGACGAAGCTCGTGCATGGGGGCTTACGCTATCTGGAGCACTACGAGTTCCGGCTCGTGCGGGAAGCGCTCAGCGAGCGCGAGCTGCTCCTGCAGGCAGCGCCCCACATCATCTGGCCATTGCGATTCGTGCTGCCGCATCATCGGGGGTTGCGCCCGGCGGTCCTCATCCGGCTGGGTTTGTGGCTCTACGATCACCTAGGCGGGCGGAAGATTCTGCCGGGCTCGCGCGGCCTCGATCTGACGCGAGATGAGGCAGGCGAGCCGCTGAAGGCTGAGTTCACGCGCGGCTTCGAATACTCGGATTGCTGGGTCGACGATGCCCGATTGGTTGTCCTCAATGCGCGCGACGCCGCCGATCGCGGCGCCGAAATTCGAGTCGGCACTGAGTTGGTCGCTGCCGTCCGGCATGCCGATCATTGGGAATTGACGCTCGAGGACAAGACAACCGGCGAGCGCAAATCTGCCACCGCCAAAGTGCTGGTGAACGCCACCGGCCCCTGGGTCTCCGACGTGCTCCAGCGTGTAAAGCGAACGAACAGCGGCTCGAGCGTGCGCCTCGTCAAGGGCAGCCATATCGTCGTGCCCAAGCTCTTCGCGCACGACCGGGCGTACATTTTCCAGAATGCCGACCGCCGCATCATCTTTGCCATCCCCTACGAGCAGGATTTCACACTGATCGGCACGACCGATATCGACTACGAGGGAGATCCGGCCAACGTCACGATCGACGCCGAGGAGACGGCGTATCTGTGCGAGGCGGCGAGTACCTATTTCAAGGCGCCAGTCCGCCCCTCCGACGTCGTGTGGACGTATTCCGGCGTCCGGCCGCTCTACAACGAGGGTGGCGTGTCGGCCCAGGAGGTCACTCGCGACTACGTGCTCGAACTCGACGGGTCCCCCAGCGAGGCCAAGCTCCTCAACATTTTCGGCGGCAAGATCACAACCTACCGCCACCTCGCCGAGGACGCCATGAAGCGCCTGGCGCCGTACCTGCCGCCAAAAGGCCGCCCCTGGACGGCGGGCGCCACGCTTCCAGGCGGAGACTTTCCGGTGGATGGGTTCGAAGCGCTCGTCTCCGAGTTGCGGGGGCAGCTCCCGGCGCTGCCGGAGCGGCACTTGCAAAGACTCGTGCGTGCCTATGGCACCAGAAGCCGCAAGCTGCTCGACGGCATCCGGCGGGTCGAGGACCTGGGCGTCTCCTTCGGCGGCGGCCTCTACGAGCACGAGGTGCGCTACCTGATCTCGGAGGAATGGGCACGGACGGCCGACGACATCCTGTGGCGGCGAAGCAAGCTCGGCTTGCGGCTCAACGCCGAGGAGCGCCGGCGTCTCGCCGAGTGGTTGGTAAATCACGGCCGAAAGCAGGCATCGACGGCCGCCTGAAAGGACCGTCTGGATCGCCGCTTCTTCCCGGACATCGCGCGTGCTAGATTCGCGGGCCGAACCCATGGACACCCCGCGATGCCGAATGTTGCAGACGCCGAGCGCAAGACGCTCATCCTGACGGGCGCCTCGCGTGGCATCGGCCATGCGACCGTCAAGCGATTCTCGTCGGCCGGCTGGCGGGTCTTGTCCTGCTCGCGCCATGCGTTCCCCGAAAACTGCCCGTGGGAGATGGGGCCGGAAGATCATATCCAGGTCGATCTCGCCGATCCGAGGGAAACCGAGCAGGCCGTTGAGCTGATGAAACGCCGGCTCGAGGCGCAGGGCTCGAAGCTGCACGCGCTCGTCAACAACGCGGCGATCTCGCCCAAGGGCGCGAGCGGCAGCCGGATGGGCTCGATCGATACCTCCTACGCCGACTGGCTGCATGTCTTCCAGGTCAACTTCTTCGCCCCGATCATGCTGGCTCGCGGCCTCATCGATGAGCTCGAGCGCGCGAAAGGCGCGGTGGTCAACGTCACCTCGATCGCCGGCAGCCGCGTACATCCCTTCGCCGGCGCGGCCTACGCGACCTCGAAGGCGGCGCTCGCGGCGCTGACGCGCGAGATGGCCTTCGACTTCGGCCGGCGCGGCATTCGCGTCAACGCCATCTCGCCCGGCGAGATCGACACCTCCATCCTCTCGCCCGGCACCGAGCGCATTGTCGAGGAGCAGATTCCGATGCGGCGCCTCGGCGAGCCCGAGGAGGTTGCCAAGGCCATCTACTTCCTCTGCACGGATGCCTCGAGCTATGTGAACGGCGCCGAGCTTCACATCAACGGCGGACAGCACGTTTGATGGGCTTCCGGCGATGGCTTCTCGCGCTGCTGCTGGCATCGATCGCCGTCAGTTCCACGATGGCCCAAGATGAGCCCGAGGACCCGGGACCTCTCACGCTTCAGGCCATTCCGCTGTCCGGCGTGCCGGTCGAATTGAGCGTTGGCGATGCGCCGCTCGATCTGCGGCGTCTCAAGATCAAACTCGAGGACGGGCGCTGGCTACGCCTCGTCGAATGCGCGACGGAGCTTTGCGCGGAAACCGCCCAGCGCGGGCCCATGCAAGCTCGCCTTCCCGAGGACGGCGTATCAGGAACGCGAATGGCGAAGGGATCTGATCCCTTCGTTGAGGTTTGGCTCGCCGATAGTGCCGTGCGCTCAGGCACGGGAGTGTTGCCCGGCCCGCTTGCCGGTGCCATTGCGGCACGCGACAGAGCTGGCCGCGTACACCGGCTCGAGCTGCCGCTCGATCGCGGCGTCGAGGATGTCGAGCCGCGGCTCGCCGATCTCGACGGCGATGGCCGGGACGAAATCGTGGTCTCAATGACCCGCGAAGGCGAAGGCGCGTCTCTCGCGGTGGTCACATTGCGACAGGACGGCTTGGCCATCCTCGCCGAATCCGAACCTGCGCCAGGTGGCGTCTGGCGTGATCCTGTTGCCATCGCCGATCTCGACGGCGACGGCAGTTGGGAGATCGCAACGGTTGCCTCCGGTGACGACAGCGGGCGCCTGGAAGTCTGGCGGCTCTCGGACCGCGCGCTCAACCCCATCCTTGCGATGAAAGGCTTTGCGACGCATTTGGCAGGGACGCGGACAACGGGAATGGCGACGGTCGCCGACATGGACGGAGACAGCATCGCCGATCTGATCCTGCCATCGCTCGATCGCCGGAGCATCCGTGTGATCTCACTCGCAGGCGGGCAGGCCGCGGAGCCCTATCGCATCGACCTCGCAGCGGAGATCGTCACGAGGATCGGCGCTTACACCATCAAGGGCCGGCCGCGCCCCGTGATTTGCGTTGGCCTCGCCGATGGCACCATCATCCTGCTGCGATAGACCCCACAAGGAAAAAGCCGGACACGACGGTCCGGCTTGAGTGTTTGGTAGCACCCGTTGGGGGCAGGTGCGCGTCTTGCCTGGCTAGGCCAAACAAGACCGGGAAGGCGCAAAGGGAGGGTACGAGCCTTCACTGCTCTCGCGAGCAGTGTCAGAAATATGCAGGAGCAACCGGGCCGCAGCAATGCGGAGGCCCGCATGTCCGTTATGCAGAAGCAGGCGATCTCGCATTCGCACCGACCGCGAGCACAGCGCAGGGTGCAGATGTCGCAAAACCGTCACCCTTTCCACTCGCGGGCCTTGGCGACGAGAAAGTCGCGAAACACCTGAACGCGCTTCGAATTCCTGAGCTCCTCGGGATAGACGAAGTAACTCTGGAACGCGGGCAGCTCGGTGCCCTGCATGATTTGCACGAGATCGGCGTCGTCGCTGACGAGATAGTCCGGTAGCACCGCGAGGCCGATGCCGCGGCGCGCGGCGTGCTTCAATCCATAGATATTGTCGATCCGCATCACTGGCCGCCGCGGCGGCTGGCCGTCGCGGCCGACGGTTTCCATCCAGTTCATCTCGCGACTGGAGGCCGGCGTTGCGCCGCCGAAGCCCAACAGCCGGTGCTTGTCGAGGTCTTCGACCCCGCGCGGCTGGCCGAAGCGCTTGATGTATCCGGTCGAGGCATAGGCGAAAAGATGCACGGCAAACAGCGGCCGGCGGATCAGGTCGCTCCGGGTCGGCTCGCGCAGCCAGATGGCGACATCCGCCGCGCGCATGGAGAGATCGAGCTCCTCATCCGTCAGGATGAAGTGCAATTGAATCTCAGGGTATAGCTCTGTGAACTCGCCGATACGCGGCGTCAGCCAGGCCGAGCCGAGGCCGACCGGCGTCGTCACTTTTAGTTCGCCGGAGGGCTTTGCCTTGGTGTCGGCGAGCTGGGTCGCCGCCGTCTGCAGCTTGTTGAAGACGTCGCGGGCGGCGCGGAACAGCAGCTCACCCTGCTCCGTCAGCACGAGGCCTCGGGCATGCCGGTGAAACAGCGAGACCTTGAGGTCCTTCTCGAGCGCGCTCACTTGCCGGCTCACGGCCGACTGACTCATGTTGAGTTGGTCGCCCGCATGGGTGAAGGAGCCTGCTTCGGCCGCCGCATGAAAAATCCGGAGCTTGTCCCAATCCATGCCGGCTGGGCTTGCACCTTCTCTCATGGACTGCAGCACCTATGGTTGAATTCTCTGCTCATTCGGCGGCCTTGGCGGCCGACGCCATGTCGGCGAGATAGCGCTCGGCGTCCAATGCCGCCATGCAGCCCATGCCCGCCGCCGTGACCGCCTGCCGGTAGGTCTCGTCGGTGACATCGCCGGCGGCGAATACGCCGGAGACGCTGGTGACCGTCGAGTCGGGCGCGGTAATGATGTAACCGTTGGCCCGCATTTCGAGCTGGCCTTTGAAAAGCTCGGTCGACGGGTGATGACCGATGGCGATGAAGACGCCGTCGACGGCGCGCTTCGAGACGGCGCCCGACTGCACATTCTTGAGCTTGACGCTGTTGACCTTGCGCGGCTCGCTGGTGCCTTCGATCGCCTCCAGCGTCGTGTTCCAGATCACCTCGATCTTGGGATTGGAGAACAGCCGCGCCTGTAGGATCTTCTCGGCGCGGAAGCCATCGCGGCGATGCACGACGGTGACCTTCTTGGCGAAGCGCGTCAGGAACAGCGCCTCCTCGACCGCCGTGTTGCCGCCGCCGACGACGAGAACCTCTTTCTCGCGGAAGAAGAAGCCGTCGCAGGTGGCGCAAGCGGAGACGCCGAAGCCCTGGAACTCCTGCTCGGAGGGCAGGCCCAGCCAGCGCGCCTGGGCGCCGGTTGCGATGATCAAGGCTTCGGACGTGTAGATTTGGCCCGAATCCCCCTTCAGCGTGAAGGGCCGCCGCTTCATCGACACCTCGATGATGTGATCGGTGACGATCTCGGTGCCGACATGCTCGGCCTGGGCCTTCATCTGGTCCATGAGCCAGGGGCCCTGAATGACATTGGCATAGCCCGGATAGTTCTCGACATCGGTCGTGATGGTGAGCTGGCCACCCGGCTGGATGCCCTGGATGAGCAAGGGCTTCAGCATGGCGCGCGCCGCATAGACGGCCGCCGTATAGCCCGCGGGGCCAGAGCCGATGATGATGACTTTCGCGTGCTTGTTGACCGGCATGGCCCTGCTCCCTCTCAGATGGCGGGGGAGGATAGTCTGGCGCGAGCTATGCGGTCAATGCATGGGTCGCCCGGGAGGCATATCGTGGGGAAAAGTGGCGCGCCGGCAAGCGGTTAGGACACTCGCAACGATAACCGCTACGGTTTCTGACGGGTGCGCGGTTTGATCGTGTAGTTCCATTCAGGATGGAACGTGTCGCCCTCGATGTCGAGGAGCTTCATTTCGGCTTTCTTGATGCGGATGCCTTTTTCGTA
>JANNSX010000288.1:0-13567 GCA_031403155.1 Hyphomicrobiaceae bacterium | reverse complement strand
CCCACGGGTTTCGCCGCGAGGCCGGGCATTGGCCCAGCCTAGCGCTACACCCGTGGCTACTGTCCTTGGCCCCGTTCGGGGCCATGGACCGGTCGAGCATTCTGCGGTTTGGTATAAGACCGCGCGGCCGCTTACGCCGCGACCAAGCCCGCTTCGGATTTCAGGTGCCGCCGCGCGTCGGCCGTTATCGGCGGGCCGACGGACACCTCAACCTCGATCGCTTTCCGCAGCGCACGTTTGAGCCACTTGCCGAGCTGCTTTGGCTTCTCAGCAAATAGCTGTTCGCCGATTGCTTGCGCCTCCAGCCGCAGCTCTGCCTGCGCATTGGCAATCGCGCGCTTCAAGCGCTGTCGCGCGGCAGTGCCCAGCGGGAGGGACGGCTGGTCGAGGTCGTTCAGCAACAACCAGAGATCGTGATCCTCGCCGAGCAGGCCGGACAGTGCCATGGCGGCTTCGGCGCGACCACGCGCTTCTGCCGGAGCGCAGGCATCGATCAGTTGCATGTGACGCCAGTGCGTCTGCACCTCGCGGCGCCAGGTGTGGAAATCCTCGTCGTGCCCGCTCTCGTAGGCCCTCCGCATCGCCCGCCGCCCGCGACGATAGGTTTCCACGACCCCATCGACCAGGGCGTCCTCATCGAACCGTTTGAGGCTCTTGCGGCGGAACCGCTCGCCAAGCCGGCCGAGGTCGCGCGCCAGATCGCGCTTGAGTTCGTGGGCGACGGCTCGCTCGAGCTTCGCGCGCCGGGCCTCGATGACCTTGCGCAGCATGTTGACAGTCGTGGCGCCAGCGGCACGGCGATCGCGCACCGAGAGCTTCTCGAGAGCATCGAGCTTGGCCTGCTCGTCGCGCGCACCCGCAAGCCGCTGGCCAACGCGCTTGAGCGCCTTCGCCTCTTTCACCCAGCGGTTTTTGCGGAAGACCGGCTCGAGGAGCGCAAGGAGCGCCCGGCTGCGCTTCAGACAGCGCCGCGCGCGATGAACAGCGAGTGCCGATGCCTCCTCGGCTGCGAGCGCCCGCCCGGCTGACCGAAGCTGCCGCCGCATCACCCGGCGAAACGCGCGATCCAACGCCTCGCCGGACGCGAACGCAAAACCTGACATCGAATACCCCACGCGACCGGAACAAGACCTGCATCGTTCCGGACAAAATCCGACTAAGCAGAGGAGACTGTCACAATCAATGGGGATTGGCGCCGGAACCCCTGCTAATCCCCGGCCGCAATGCCCTCGCGCCTGGGATCGGCTGCGCCCTCGTAGCCGCCATCGCGGGCGACAATGATGTGGAGCCCGCTGGTCATCAGCTGCGGGGAGATCTTGTGTCCGCGGATCCACATGGCCATGCCGAGCCGGGCCCCGGCAAAGCCGCTCTCGACCTCCAAGGCACTGCCCCGGCTGCCGAAATTGACGAGCTCGGCCGCCTCGGCCGCCGAGCAGCGCCAGTCGATGACGCAGACAATCGACTTGATGACGTAGAGGATGATGCGGCTGCCGCCCGGCGAGCCGGTCACCATGAAGAGCTTGCCCTGGGCGTCGAGGACAATGGTCGGCGCCATGGAGGAGCGCGGGCGCTTGGCCCCCTCGACGCGATTGGCGACGGGCCGCCCCTCCTTGTCGGCCGGCCGGAAGGCAAAGTCAGTCAGCTGGTTGTTGAGGAAGAAACCCTTCACCATCCGGTGCGACCCGAAAACGCCCTCGATGCTGGAGGTGAGCGCGACGGCATTGCCTTCCGCGTCGACAATGGAAATGTGGGTGGTTCCGGCCCGCTCGATCGTATTGTCGAGGCCGAAGATGCTGCCGGACTTCATCGGCGGCGTGCCGGCTGCAACAGAAGCTTTCGGATCGTCGAGGTCGATGAGCTTGGCGCGGTCCGCGAGATAAGCCGCATCGAGCAGGCCCGGCGGCACCGCGATGAAATCCGGGTCGGCCAGATAGCGGTCGCGATCGGCATAGGCAAGTTTCTCGGCTTCCGCGACGGCGCCGATGCCAGCGCGGTCGAGCGGCTCTTCGCCCAGTTTGAAGCCTTCGAGCATGGACAGGGTCTGCGCGATGGCTGTGCCGCCCGAGGATGGCGGACCCATGCCGCAGACTTTGTAGCCGCGATAGGGCGTGCAGACGGGCGGCCGCTCGATGGCGCGGTAGGATGCAAGATCGGCGGTGGCGAGATCCCCAGCGGCAAAGGGGGCCGCCTTCACCTCGGCCTCGATCGCAGCCGCGAGTTCGCTTGTATAGAAGGCGCCCGGCCCCTGCCCGGCGAGCGTCCGCAGCGTCGCTGCGAGCTCGGGATTTTTCAGCAGCGATCCGATCTTGCGCGGCCAGCCGTTCGGATCGAAGTAGAGCGCTTGCGCCTCCGCATCGAAGCGATCCGCACCTTCCATGTAGAGCAGCAGGTTGAGCCGCGGCGTTATCTCGAAGCCATCCGTCGCGACTTTGATCGCCGGTGCGAACAGCCGTTGCCATGGAAGTTTGCCGTGCCGCGCATGCGCCAGCCCGAGCATCCCCAACAGGCCCGGCGTGCCGATGCTCAAGCCGCTCAGCACCGCCTCGTCGAAATCGCGAGGGCTTCCGTCGGGCATGAGGAAGCGATCGGGCCTGGCGGCGGCGGGTGCCATCTCGCGGCCATCATAGGTCGCAATGGCGCCGCCAGCTTTCGCGTAGTGCACGAGGAAGCCGCCGCCGCCGATGCCGGAGGATTGCGGCTCGACGACATTCAGAACCATCTGAACGGCCATCGCCGCATCGACCGCGCTGCCGCCTTCGCGCAAGATCTCGACGCCGGCGGCAACCGCGAGCGGATGCGCGGCGGTCACCATGAAGCGCTTGGCGGTGGCCGCGCTGGTTGCATTCCAGCCGGTGTCGGATTCCGGTGCCGATTGCTTGGGATCAGCGTCCTGTGCTGCGACCGGCAACGGGCCCGCCAACAGTAACACCAGCGCGACGGCGACGGCTCGCGCGATCCAACCCTGCATCTGTTACTCCCGGATGAGCCAGAGCGATTTCGGCTGCCGGAACTCGGCACCGTGCGGCACCGCCGGCCGCGCCGGGTCCATGTGGCACCGGGGCCAGCGCGCGAGCAAGGCCTCGATGGCTAATCGGCCCTCCGCGCGCGCCAGATGCATGCCGAGGCACAGGTGCGGGCCAATGGCGAAGCCCAAGTGGCGCTCTCCGTTGCGCGCCGGATCGAACCGCTCAGGGTTAGGAAAGACATCCGGATCGTGGTTGGCGGCGCCGAGCACCGCGGCAACGACGTCGCCACGCGCCAGTGGCACACCGGCGAGCTCGGTGTCGCGTGTGACACAGCGGTGCGCTGTCTGCACGGGGCCGAGCCAGCGGATCGTCTCGTCGATGGCCGCAGGAAGAGCCTCTTTGCTGCCACGCACTTTGTCGAGCGTGTTCGGATGCGCCGACAGCGCATAGACCGTGTTGAGGATCAGCGCTTCCACGGTTGCAATGCCGCCGAAGAATACGATCGCAGCGTTGTGGCGGATTTCCGCATCCGTGAGGCGCTCGGCCTCGGGCGCGTGGACGAGCTCTGAGAGGAGCGTGCCGCGCGACGGCGATGTCCGGTGACGATCGATAGCCGACTGCATGTGCGTGTGGAAGCTTGCGACCGCGACCTTCCCCCTCTGGCGGACCGGCTCGTCCCACACGGTGTTGGCGAGCGCCTGCTCGAAGTCGTCGTACCATCGTCGGAACGCGGCCTCGTCCTCCCTCGGCAGGCCGAACAGATCGAGCATGACGAGAACGGGGAGGCGGCCCGCGAAGGCGCTTCGCAGCTCGACCGCATCGAGATCTGCGAACCCGGCGGTCAGTCGATTGGCCTCGACGAGGATCTTGGGCTCGAGCGTTGCGCGGATCGCGGCCGGCATGAATGGCCGCCGGTGTGCGTGCTTGTAGGCGCGCGCCACCAGCCCCTCGGTCGACATCATATGCGGTCCGAGGATGTCGAGGACGGGCGAGCGCTCGAAGCCGACGTTGAAGGTCTCGTCGTCGACGAGCACGTCGCGGCAGAGATCGTAGCGCGTGACGAAGTAGATGTTGTGGGCGGGCACAAAGGAGACGGGCTCGGCCGCACGCAGCCGGGCGTAAACCGGATAGGGATCGGCCGCGAGCGCGGCATGGGTGATGCTTGCGCCGATGGGGAAGCGCTGCTGGCGGGTGGTATTGATTTCGCTCATGTTGGTCATTGCTTATGACTTTGCCATCGCGGCCGGCCGCACCTCAATGAAAATCGCGCGAGGGTGGCAGGATGCGCACATTCCTGGGATGCCTTGCAAGCCGGGGATGACCGTCGCCGGTTGTCGCTCGCGCCAAGCCAGGCTCGGGCCTTGATTTTTGTTTGGTCGCATTTTCACTCGGCGAACCGGCCTCCACTTCGCCGGAAAATGCTCCGGATCTTTGCTTGGTCGCATTTTCACTCGGCGAACCGGCCTCCACTTCGCCGGAAAATGCTCCGGCCACCTCGCCGGCATTGGCGATCGGCACTTGCATGGACGGCCCCTCCTCGGCGAGGTGACGAAGCCAGGAGCTGCGATCTTCCAGATACTGCGCGACGATGTGAATGATATCCTCGTGCCGCTGCACGACGCCTTTGACGAGAATCAAGCGCGCCGCCATGACGGTTTTGCGAAACCGCTCCAGCATGTTCGGCCACACCACGGAGTTGGCAACCCCCATCTCATCCTCGAGCGTCATGAAGACGACACCCTTGGCTGTGCCCGGCCGCTGGCGAATGAGCACGACGCCGGCATAGGCGACGCGGGCGCCATCCTTGATCTGGCGGAGTTCCAAAGCATCGATGATGCCCTCGGCCCGGAGCGCCGTCCGCAGAAAGTGCATCGGATGCGCCTTCAAGGAGAGGCGCAGCGTCTGATAATCGGCGACGACATGCTCGCCCAAGGGCATCAGGGGAAGCAGCGTTTGCGGCTCCTCGCCCAACTCGCGCGCCGCGGCATGCGCGAACAGCGGCAGCTCGGGCGCCCGCACGAGCGCCCGAGCCTGCCAGAGCGCCTGTCTGCGATCGAGACGGAAGGAGCGGAAGGCGTCGGCGGCCGCGAGCCGCTCGAGCGTTGCGACCGAGACACCCGAGCGCCGATGCAGATCCTCGAGGGTGGTTTGAGAAGTGTCCGAGCCGCGCGTCGCATCGGGAAAAGCGCCTTTCTCAGCAAGACCTGGGCCCCACGCCCCACCCCTTACCCCTCCCCACAAGGGGGAGGGGGAGCAAACATCATGCCCGCTTGACTCATTTCTCAACTGTGCGGCGACAGCGCGCTCTTGAGTTACCTCGCTGCCCGCGTGAATAGAGCCCGCTTCCTCGAGATGGTTCGCTCCCGACCCGCTTGCCAACCTCGGCGCGACGGCGTGTCTCTCACCCGCTGTGCCATTCCTTCGAACAGCGCCTGCTATCTTGATCGCCCTCGCCCCAAGGTCCCCTCCCCCTCGTGGGGAGGGACAGGGTGGGGGGTGGGGCTCACAAAGCTCGTAAGTTGTCGTAGCATCGCCAGAGCGTTGTAAATCGTCCGCCTTGGCGCGCATCGTAACAATCTTCTTGACCTCCTCCTCCCGCAGCCCATCGATCTGGCGCAAGCCCAGCCGCATCGCCCAGGTGCCGGCGCGGCGGCCGGGCTCGAGGGTCGAATCCCAGTCGCTCAGGCCCGCGTCCGCGTCCCGCACCTCGACGCCGTGCTCGCGCGCATCGCGGACAATCTGTGCCGGCGCGTAGAAGCCCATCGGCTGCGAGTTCAAGAGTGCTGCCGCGAATACCGCCGGGTAATGGCATTTGAGCCAGGAGGAGACATAGACGAGATGCGCGAAGCTCGCGGCGTGACTCTCGGGAAAGCCGTACTCGCCGAAGCCCTTGATCTGGTTGAAGCAGCGCTGGGCGAAATCGGGCGTGTAGCCGCGCGCAACCATCCGCGAGACCATCTTCTCCTCGAGCAGACCGATGGTGCCGCGGCGGCGGAAGGTCGCCATGGCGCGGCGCAGCTCGTTCGCCTCGGCGGGCGAGAACTCGGCCGCGACCATGGCGATCTTCATGGCCTGCTCCTGGAACAGCGGCACGCCCTTGGTCTTGCCGAGGATTTGGCGCAGCTCGTTTGGGTCATGCGGGGCTGAGGGCGAGGGATAATCCTCGGGCTCGACCCCATCGCGACGCCTGAGATAGGGATGCACCATGTCGCCCTGGATCGGCCCGGGCCTGACGATCGCCACCTCGATGACGAGATCGTAGAAGGTGCGCGGCTTCAAGCGCGGCAGCATGTTCATCTGCGCCCGGCTCTCGACCTGGAAGACGCCGAGCGAATCCGCCCGGCAGAGCATGTCGTAGACGGCCTTATCCTCGCGCGGCACGGTGCCGAGCGTCAGCCGCTTGCCGTAGTGCTGTTCCAAGAACTCGAAGCCCTTGCGGATGCAGGAAAGCATGCCGAGACCCAGCACATCGACCTTCAAGAGGCCGAGTGTATCGAGATCGTCCTTGTCCCATTCGATGTTGGTGCGATCCGCCATCGCCGCATTGCCGATGGGAACGACCTCCGAGAGGGGCCGCCGTGTCAGCACGAAGCCGCCGACATGCTGGGAGAGGTGGCGCGGGAAACCGGTCAGCTCGGCGGCGAGCGCGATGGTGCGGGCGGTGAGCGGATCGGTGGGATCAAGGCCCGCCTCGCGCACATGCTTTTCCGGCAACACGCCACCCGAGCGCGTGCCCCAGACCATGCCGGCGAGGGCCGCGACCGTATCCTCGCTGAGCCCCATGGCTTTCCCGACCTCGCGGACGGCGGAGCGCGCGCGATAGGAGATGACGGTGGCCGCAAGCCCGGCGCGCTCGCGGCCATAGCGGGCATAGATGTACTGGATCACCTCCTCGCGCCGCTCGTGCTCGAAATCGACGTCGATGTCGGGGGGCTCCTGGCGCTCGGGCGAGATGAAGCGCTCGAACAGGAGATCGATCTCGGCCGGGTTCACATTGGTGATGCCGAGGCAGTAGCAGACGGCCGAGTTGGCCGCCGAGCCGCGGCCCTGGCAGAGAATGCCTTGGCTGCGGGCGAAGACGACGATGTCGTGGACGGTGAGGAAGTAGGGCGCATAGCCCAGCTCGGCAATGAGGCTCAGCTCGCGGGCGATGGTTGCGCGGATTTTGTCCGGAAGGCCTTCGGGATAGCGCCAGGCCGCGCCCTCCCAGGCCAGATCCTCGAGATGGCCTTGCGGCGTCTTGCCGTGAGGCACCGGCTCGTCCGGATACTCGTAGACGAGCTCATCCAGCGAGAAGCGGCAGGCCCGCGCCATCTCGACCGTTCGGGCAACCGCCTGCTCGTGGCCACGGAAGAGGCGGCGCATCTCGATCGGCGACTTCAGATGCCGCTCGGCATTGGCTTCCAGGCGGAAGCCCGCGGCCGCGACCGTCGTCTTCTCGCGGATCGCCGTCAGCACGTCCTGGAGCGGGCGGCGCCCGGGCGTGTGATAGAGCACGGCGCCGGTGGCAACGAGCGGAAGGCCGGTCGCCTCGGCGAGGCGCGCGAGGGCGGCGATGCGCGCGCGGTCGTCGCCGCGATAGCCGTGGCTCGCGGCGAGGTAGAGGCCGGCGGGGGCGAGATGGTCGCGCAGGCGGGTGAGGGCGGATTTGAAGTCGCTTCCGGCTACGATTTCCTTGCTGGTATGCCGCGCGGGAGCGGCCAAGGGAATAACCTCACGGCCCTCCTCCGCCGCTTCGGCGGGCAGCACCTCGCGCCAGTCCCACGCCTCCGGCGGCAGCGCGATCAGGATCTGGCCTTCGGCGTGGGCGGCGACATCCTCGAGGCGCAGATGACATTTCCCTTTCTCCGCGCGCCGCTGACCGAGGGTGAGCAAGCGGGAGAGTCGCGCATAGGCCTCGCGATCCGTCGGCAGGCAGAGGAGGCTCGGCGCATCGAGGAGATCGAGGCGCGCGCCGACGATGAGTTGGAGCCCCACCTCCTTGGCGGCCAGATGCGCGCGGACGACCCCGGCCAGCGTATTGCGGTCGGTGATGGCGATGGCCGACAGCCCCAGCGCCTTGGCGGTCGCCACCAGCTCCTCGGCATGGCTGCCGCCGCGCAGGAACGTGAAATTCGTGGTGACGTCGAGCTCGGCATAGCCCGTTGCCTCTGGGGGCAGCGCGCTCATGCGAAGAGCCCGTGCAGGAACCAAGCGGGCGGCGCCTCGCTTTCCTCGCGGCCGTAAAGGCCCTCACGGAACACCCAGTAGCGCCGGCCGGCCTCGTCCTCGATCGTGTAGTAGTCGCGGGTGCGGGCGCGGCGCTTGGGGCGGGCCTCAGTCTCGTCCGGCCGCGCGAGCCCCAGCAGCGGCTGCCACCATTCCGGCGCGATGCGCTCCGGCCCCTCGGCGCGGACGATGCGGCAGCGGCGGCGGCGCCATTCGAGGCGGGCCGGCGGGCCATCGGGGATCTCGGCGACGACGGCGACGGGCTCGGGATGGGGCAGAAGAAAGGGCGGGCGGGCGCCGCCGCGCTTGGGTGGTGGCGGATCGCTCCGTGGGGACGCCGGCTCGGCGAAGACCGGCACCAGCACCTCCGCCTGCTCCGGCAAATGGCTCGCATGTGGGGAGAGGCGCAGCACGCGGTCCATCCCGAGACGGCTCGCCAGACGGTCGATGAGGAGCGCGACATCGCCCGCGCGGGACGCGACATCGCCCGCGCGGGAGGAGGCGAGATCGGCGAGCGCTGTCTGGGCGGCTCCAAGATGTTCGGTCGCCGGCGCGGCGAGCGTCATCAGGTCGACGCCGAAGCCCAAGTCCACCGCGGCGAGCTTGTCCGCAAGGAGGCGGTGGAAATGGCCGGCCTCGCGCGAGGGCCGGCTCAATCCGGCGGGGATGCGCACGAGACTGCCGTCGCTGCGGTAGAGGGCGAACACCAGGCGGCGGGCGCCGGCCTCGGCCTTGGCGAGCGTCTCGGCAAGTCCGGTCGCGAGATCGCCGAGCGCCGCCATCACGCCCTCGCTCGAGACGAGCGGCTCGGCGAAGGTCCGGCGCACGCCAAAGCGTGTGGGCGGCACGAGACTCCTTGCCGGCTCACCGGCGACGCCCAGCGCCTGGTCGAGCCGGGTCAGGACGGCCGCCCCCACGTCGCGGCTGTTGAAGCGCCGCTCGAGATTGGGGCGGGGCACTTGGGCGAGCTGACCGATGGTCTTGAGGCCGAGGCGATGCAGCAACATCACCGTCTCGGGCGCGAGGCGGAGGGCTGCGACAGGGAGAGGCGCGAGCCGTGCAGCCGTCTCGCCCGGCGGCACGATGCGATCGTGAAGCTTGCCGCTCGTGATCGCGCGCGCCACCGCGAAGGCAGCGCCCGGCGTGTCGGCGAGACCCGGACGGACCGTCAAGCCAAAGCCCGACAGGCGGCGCACGAGATCGGCGAGGAGATCCTTCTCGCCGCCGAAGAGATGGGCAACGCCCGTGATCTCGATGCCGATGCCGTCAGGCGCGCCGATCGCCGCGCGGAGCTGGCGCGCCTTGCTCTTTCGGGGATCACCCGTCGCCGGGCGCTCGAGCACGACACGAACGCCATAGCGGCTCATCCAGAGCGCCAGGCGGCGGAGCGCTGAAAGATCGGCGGCGGGCTCGGCCGGGAGCGTCGCAAGGCCCGGCACGGCGGCCCGCGCATCGGCGAGCGCCAAGCCCGGCGATAGCCCCTCGCGGCGCGCGGCCCGGTTGAGAGCCGTCAGCGTCAGCCGCCCCTGCACGGCTTCCACGAAAGCGAGTGGCATCTCAACCGGCAGGGCGCCGGGCGAAACCCGGGCGAGACGCTCGATCGGCCAATGGGGCAGCCAGACGGAAACGAAACGACGCATCGGACCACTCCACGATCCACGACCGGCCAGCCTCCCGGCCCCGGCAACGCTCGAGTGTCAGGTGAAAGCGCATCTGCGCCGGCAGGCTCGCATCGAGCGCATGGCGCGCGCCGGGGCTCGCACCCACCCGCCAGCGGCTCATGGCCACCGGCACACTAGGGAGAGTGGCCGGCGTCAGCAGCAGACAAGGCGTCTCATAAGTAGCCGCCGCCAGCGCCAGCCGCCGCGCCGCCGTCAGGCCGAGCTTGGCGACCGAGCCGACGACCCCGGCGAGCGCGCCCGCGCGCAGTCCTTCCTCGATCGCCCAGAGCACCTCGCTGTCGCGCCGGGCCTCGATGAGGATGAGGTGAGCGGGATCGAGGCCGAGGGCGGCGAGGCCCGGACCGTAAGGCCGTCCTGCTTCGCCGATGTCGCGCCAGGTGGCGGCCCACAGCAGCAGGCGGGCGCGCGGTGGAGCCGCTCGCAACCAGCGCGCCATCAGCGCGAGGCCGAGTGCCTGCGCCGCCGGAGTATCGGCAGGCGTCGCCGGCTTCACCTCGTGCAGGCCGCCGGGGGCGAGCCCGTGTCCAGGCAGGAAACGGTCGATGTCCTCGATGCCGAGCGTCCAAGGACGTCCGGCGGGGCCGTGAGAAAAAGAGCAGGCGGAGGCTCGCTCCCGCGCTTGCGGGGTGGGGGCTGGGGCGAGGGAGCGCTCCGGATCGGCACGCACAACGATAGCTTCAATCCGGGTCCGCAGGGTATCGATGAGGGCTTGCTGCGGCAGGCCCCCGCCTGCTGTCGAGGAAACACGTGGGGACAGGGACGCACTCGGGTGATCTGACGCAACTGACGCAACAGATACGGGAGACCCTGACAGCGCTTCGCGAGGTTGAGCGCCGGCCCTAGCCCGTTTTCCGATCCTTAGCGATCGCAAAGCCGGTCCAGGTTGTTGGCTTTGAGCACTTGTCTTCGACCAACCGGTACCCACTTGGCCGGAAAGTGCTCTCGAACGCAGAACATGATCGTCAGCCGGACCCATGACGCAACACCACCCTCGCCTGGTCTTTCAGGGATTTCTCCTGGAGCCCGAGGCTTCACCTCGTGTTCCGTTTTTGTTCTTAACCCAGAGTCGCCGCCTGATCAAGAACAAAAAACGAACACGAGATCTGCCCACAGGTGCCCCACAGCAAAATCCACACCTTGTCCCCTCCAGCCTGTACCTCGAAAGGCACAACGCTCCCAAAAGGCTGCTCGCACACCCGACTGTGACCCGAACTGCGGCGTCTCCGGCCTTGTCAGCGCGCCCCAGTACCGACACAATTCGGCAAATCACCGGCGGTTCGGGCGGAACAACGAGCCGCATGTGCGTGGAGTAGCGTGACGTGCGTCAGAGACCAGTCGAGGGGGCTGCCATGCGGGCCGGACGAGGGGTTTTCCTCGCCATGATAATGTTGTCTCTGGCGCTTCTCGCGAGCGCCGGGACAAGCGCCCAAGCCGCGCCAGAGATCGTTTCCTTCAAAACCGCCTACCCGACCGGCGCCATCATCGTCGTCAACAAGGATCGCCAGCTCTACTACGTGCTCGGCAACGGCCATGCGCTGCGCTATCCCGTAGCCATCGGCGTGCCGAAGGAGCAGTGGACGGGCCGTCTGTTCGTCCAATCGAAGCAGAAAAATCCCGGCTGGTCGCCGACGCCCGACATGCGGCGCCGGAAGCCAGGCCTTCCCCAATACATTCCCGGCGGACCGCAGAGCCCGCTCGGGGCCCGCGCGCTCTATCTCGGTTGGAGCAACTACCGCATTCACGGCACGCTGGCGCCCGGCTCGATCGGCCAGGCCGCCTCGAACGGGTGCTTCCGGATGCACAACAAAGATGTGATCGACCTCTACGACCGCGTGCACATCGGCGCACCGGTCTATGTCATCGAGGAGTTGGCGCCTCTCGAGGTCGCCCAGACGAATTAATGGCTGCGTTAAGAGTTTCTCAACCTAGGAACGAAATGATTCGGCCACCAGGCCACCCCGCAAAGAGACCGAACTCGAAGGAGCATGAGATGAAATTCAGTCACGTGATGCGCACGGCTTCAATGGTCGGCGGCGCGCTCGTGTTGGCCGCGGCGCTCGCCCTGCCGGCCGGCGCCGAAAACAGCAACGGAATCATGAGCCTCGGCGGCGCCGCGAGCAGCAGCGGCGGCGGCGGCGAATGGTGGGGCGGCTTTGGCGGCGGCGGCTCGGGCGGCCAGACGGTTTCCTTCTCCTCGAAGGTGAAGCCCGGCCAGATCATCGTCTCCTTCGGCGATCGCCAGCTCTACTACGTGATCCGGAAAGGCGAGGCGCTCGCCTTCCCAATCGCCATTCCGCGCGAGAAGAGCCGCTGGGCCGGCTCGACTTATGTCTCGATGAAGCGCGTCAACCCGCCGTGGACGCCGACCGCCGAGATGCGCAAGGAGAATCCGAAGCTGCCGGCTTTCGTCCCCGGCGGCCATCCGATGAACCCGCTCGGCGTCCGCGCCATGTATCTCGGCTCCTCGATGTATCGAATCCACGGCACCGACGCGCCCTGGACCATCGGCGAGGCTGTCTCCAAGGGTTGCATCCGCATGTACAACGAGGATGCGCTCGAGCTTTACAACCGCGTGCCTGTCGGCACCCGCGTTCTCGTCACATGGAATCGCTATAGAACTTGAGCCGACACTGTTTCTCCGGGATCCCGGCTCGCCGCGCCGGGATCCGTGCCTGCCATGAGCCGAAACTCGAGGGGTGATCACCGGATCACCCCTTTTTTCATCGCGCGTTGCCGCGATAGGGTTCTCGCTCTCAAGCTTGCCATCTTAGGGCTTCAAACTGATACATTATTAGATCAACTCCGGAAGGTTCACGGATGCGCCATCTGGCTACCGTTGCAATCGCATTTGTCGGCCTGCTTCTTGCCGCACCGCAGGCTGCCATCGCCCACCCGCATGTCTTCGTCAACGTCAGCGCCGAAGTGCAATACGACAGCGCCGGCCAGATGACCGGCGTCAAGCACCGCTGGGCCTTCGATGAGATGTATTCGGCTTCCGCCGTGCTCGGCCTCGACAAGGATGGCGACGGCAAATACTCGCGGGACGAGCTGCAGGAGCTCGCGCAACTCAATGTCGAGAGCCTCAAAGAATTCGAGTACTTCACCTTCATGAAAATCGAGGGCGATGCGGTCGCCTTCACCGATCCCATCGACTACTTCGTCGAGACCGACGACAAAGGCCTGCTCACGCTCACCTTCACGCTGCCGGCCAAGAACCCAGTGAAGCACGGCACGCTCAAGGTCGATCTCTCGATCTACGATCCGAGTTTCTTCATCGCCTTCAGCTTCGCGCAACAGGATCCGGTCAGCCTCGCCTCGGCCGCGCCCACGGGATGCAAGATCGCCGTCAAACGCCCCGACCAGGAGCAGGCGAACAACCAGCTCACCGAAGACATGTTCACGGGCGAGGCGACTGTCGACTACGGCGAGAGCTTCGCCGACACAGCCGAAATCCAGTGTCAGTGAGCCGGACAATCATCGTAGCGTTTTGTCTTCTGCTCTCGGCGCTCGTGCCTATTGTGGGCACGATGCCCGCTGCCGTTGCTCAAACCTCGACGGCTGAGCCGGCAGGCGCAGCATCGAGCGAGGCCGAAACCGCCAAGCCCAAGAGCATCCTGGCGGGACGCGACGAGGCACAGCCAGCGCGCGGCGGCTGGTATCGGCAGTCGATGGCCTGGCTGCAGCGACAGCAGCAAAGCCTCAACCGGACGC
>JANNSX010000287.1:0-3179 GCA_031403155.1 Hyphomicrobiaceae bacterium | reverse complement strand
CTGCCGAAACCGGCCGCGCCTACGCGCGCTCTGTCGAGGCCTGCATCGAGGCGATAAGGATCGGGAAGATCCGCGATCTCGACGTAGCCGGGCTTGCCCTTGCCGCCCTTGCGATTGAACTTGTAGGGGCTGACGTCGATGAGCCCTTGGGTGTTGCCGTGATAGCCCCAGTCGACGACGACCGTGTCGCGCCGGCCCGTCACCGTGTGCGCCATGCGCAGCGCCAGCTCGTTCGCCTCCGAGCCCGAGCAGACCATGTAAACGACGGATAGCGGCGTTGCGAATTTCGCGGCAAGCCGCTCGGCGTAGTCGAGGATGTTGTCGTGGAGATAGCGTGTGTTGGTGTTGAGGATCTCGGCTTGCCTCGCCAGCGCCTCGACGACATGGGGATGCGCATGGCCGACATGGCAGATGTTGTTGACGCAATCGAGAAAGGCGCGGCCGGTGTGATCGTAGAGATAGGCGCCGCGTCCACGCACGATCTTGAGTTTCTTCTGATAGCTGATCGACAGCGACGGCCCGAGCACCTTGCGGCGGCGCTCGAGGAGCACGTCCGGCGGCGTCGCATCCTCGCGGAAACTCTCGGGCGCGAGCTTGAGGATGAGGTTGGGATCAGGCGCGATTTTGCTCCAAACCGGCCACAGGCTCGGCTGGCCGACGCCCGGAAACTCGCCTGACTGGCCGAGCCGGTCGGTGATGATCTGGAAATGCAAATGCGGCAGCCAGCCGCCATTCTCTTCCGCCGCTCCGATCGAGCCAATGCGCTCGCCTGCCGTGATGACCTGGCCGGGTTTAACGCGCGTCAGCGTCTCGCGGGCGAGGTGGCCGTAGAGCGTCCAGAATTTCGGACCGCCCTCGCCAGCCTCATGCTCGAGCATGACGGTCGGGCCGTAGTCATAGGGGATGTCGTTGTCGGCGACGCTCAAGACCGTGCCGGCGAGTGGCGCAAGCACTGGCGTACCGGCCGCCACGAAGAGATCGAGGCCCAGATGCTGCGAGCGCCATTCGGGCGAGGCGGGGGTGCGGAACTGATCGCCCTTGTAAACAGTCCGGTTCTCGCCCCAGAGGCCGATGGCGTAGCGCGCGCCGGTCTCGGCCATGCGTTTGTCGAGCCAGGTGCCGAAGGCCGCGCGATCGCCCGCATGCTCCATCCCCGGTGCACCGTCTTCCAGGCGCAGCAGCATGCGGGGTGAGGCGTCGAGATCGAAGTCGAGGAGCGGCGCGCGGTCGGGGACGTTGTCCCTGAGCCAGCCGACAACGGTGCCGTGGGAACCCACCGGATCGAGGCCCGCCGCTTCCCTTGCCACCGCCGCGAGGAACGCCGGGTTGGTCTTATCGAGGCGATCGAGCAGGGCGAAGGCCGGCTTCTGGGAGATTAGCAGATAGTCGTTTTCCGGAAACTGCTTGGCGCGATGCGAGGAAATACAAACGCTGGCCGCAAGACGCACCGCGACGAGGTCGAAGAGAACGTCGGCTTCCTCCGCCAGCAGCGGCATCTCACGCGCGTAGGCCGCGATCAACGGCCGGGCATGGGCGTACAAATCCTCCTTGTCGAGCAGGGCATAGGCGAGCGTGATGGCAAGCTCGTTGATCTGCCGCCCAAAGCACAAGTCGCCGAAATCGATGAGGCCGGTGACGGTCGTACCATCTGCGCCCACAAGGATATTGTTGTCGTTGGCGTCCTGATGGATGACGGCTGCTCGCAGTGCAGGGAGCTTCGGTAAAGCCCGCGTCTCGTAGCGCGCAAAGATGCGCTCGGTGAGTTCGCGCTTCGAAGCGTCGGCGATGTCAGCGAGCCAGGGCTTCACCTTGATCGCCTCATCGTGGTTCCACATGAAGTCTGGCCGATGCGTCGCCGGATGACCGAAGCCCTGGAGCGCGCGAGAAAGCCGACCCGTGAAGGTGCCTAGACTCGCGCCGAGGCGAGGCGTCTGCTCCACCTTCGAGTAGAGATTGCCTGGCAGATAGGTGAGCAAGCGGACGGCATGGCATGCCGCGCCTTCCGCGTGCTCGAACAGGTCCGCGCCATCGCGCGCCGGCACGAGACGCGGCACGCCGAGCCTCGGGTCGACATGGGCAATATGTTTCAACACCGCGTTCTGCAGCTCGAGCACGTTCCGGTCCTCGGCGGCATTGGCGATCTTGAGAACGAAATCGCCCTTGGGCGTGCGCACGCGGGCATTCTGATCGCGCTCGCTGACGAGCGGCGCGATCTCGCCGGTAAGGCCGTAGTGGTCACGGAGCAGCGCTGCGATCTTGCCGGGCAACAGCTCGGGCTTCGGGCGTTCGAAGACGGTCATGACCGGCATCCAGAAGAGTAACTGGCCCCGGCGTACAGGCGAAAAGGACCCAATAGTCGTGCTCGTGAGCCTTGCATGAACTGACTGTTCCACCCCCCACCCTGTCCCTCCCCACGAGGGGGAGGGGACGTTGGGGATGGGTCTTTCGAATTGCAGACCCCTCTGGATGAGCAATCGAACGGGTAGGCCGGATTGTGCGTATCTGGCTCGTTGGTCCTGCTCTTGGCGTCAGGGACGCACCGAGTATTGACCCCCTCCCCACCATGCCGAAGGCGTGTCTTCGACACGACGTGGGGAGGGTTGGGGTGGGGGGTGAGTCTCCCGGCACAGCATAAATGTCCTGATCTATGGCCGGACGCGGTGATCGCAGCTTTGGCGACGGCCGTCATCGTCTCAATCCTTCAACAGCTCGCGCGCGATGATCGTGCGTTGGATTTCGGAGGCGCCTTCGTAGATGCGCAGGATTCGGACATCGCGGGCAAGGCGCTCCAAAGCCAAGTCGCGCGTGTAACCGTAGCCGCCGTGGATCTGCAAAGCCTCGTCGGTGACGCGGCCAGCCATCTCTGAGGCGATGAGTTTCGCCACCGCGCTTTCGCGCGAGAACCGGACGCCTTCGGCACGCTTCGCCGCGGCTTCGCGCGTCACGGCCTCGGCGGCCGCCAGATCTGCCGCCATATCCGCGAGCTTCCACTGAATGCCCTGGTTGTCGGCGAGTGGCCGGCCGCCGACCTTGCGCTCCTTAGGACACTCGCAACGATAACCGCTACGGTTTCTGACGGGTGCGCGGTTTGATCGTGTAGTTCCATTCAGGATGGAACGTGTCGCCCTCGATGTCGAGGAGCTTCATTTCGGCTTTCTTGATGCGGATGCCTTTTTCGT
>JANNSX010000286.1:0-11844 GCA_031403155.1 Hyphomicrobiaceae bacterium | reverse complement strand
CGCGCCTCAGCGAGCTTGCCGAGCTGCAGATAGCCCTCGCCCAGATACTCGCGCGTCTCAACGAGGTTGGGGTCGAGCGCCAGCGCCTTGTGATAGAAGGCGAGGCCCTCCTCGACGCGGCCGAGCTTGCGGGTCGAATAGCCGGTCATCGTCAGGATGCGCGGGTCGTTCGGGTTGTGGGCGAGCCCCAGTATCTCGAGCGCGCCGTCATAATCCTCGGCGACGGCAAGCACCGCTCCCGCCCAGTAGAGATCGTCATCCCTAAGCTCGGCCGAATACTTCTTGATGCACTTCTTCCACTTCCGGCTGCCCTCGGCGTACATCTTGCACTTCGCCTTGACCTCTTCGCTCGGGCCGCTCGGAACTGTGATGGCGGAGGCAGGCACAATCAGGGTGACGAGGGCCAAAGCCGCGACGGCCCATAGCCCACGATTGAGAAAGCCAGTCATTGTCGACTCCTGTCGTTCGTTGTCGACCCCTCATTGTGATCCATGCAAAAGCATAGGCCCGGCAAGCTGGCAAGTCTATGATGCCTGCCCCAATGCCCCGATCAGGCTCGACAAAAAGCGGTGATCGGAGAGACGGGATCGAAAGTCCTGCGAAATCAGCGCTCTTGGATGTTAACCTCAGGAGACACCAGAGGTTTTGAGCACTGAGCGAGCGCTAGGAGTGACCCCCAATCCTGACGGAATAAGGACGTCGGCCGCTTTCCGGGTTGGCACTCTGGCCAAGGCGAACCCGCGGGTTTATCCAGACCATATCAGAGCGCGTTCAGGCGAAGTGGATACCGGTTCGCCGTAGAACGTGCTCCAAACCAAGAACGAGCGCGTTCAGGCGAAGTGGATACCGGTTCGCTGTAGAACGTGCTCCAAACCAAGACTCTGGAGCGGGTTCCTAAGCCTGCTTAGGAGCCCGCTCTAGAACGCCAGGATCGCCCATGATTCCCCGCTATTCCCGCCCCGAGATGACTGAGATCTGGACGCCTGAAACCCGCTTCCGGATCTGGTTCGAGATCGAGGCGCACGCGATGACCGCCATGGCGGAGAAGGGCATTGTGCCCAAGGCCGCTGCCGAGGCGGTTTGGGCCAAGGGCAAGACCGCCAAGTTCGACGTCGCGCGGATTGACGAGATCGAGCGCGAGACGAAGCACGACGTCATCGCCTTCCTGACGCATCTGGCGGAGATTGTCGGGCCGGAGGCGCGTTTCGTGCACCAGGGCATGACCTCGTCCGATGTGCTCGATACCTGCCTTGCGGTGCAGCTCGTCCGCGCGGCCGACCTCCTCATTGCCGACGTCGATGCGCTGCTCGCGGCGCTCGCCCGCCGGGCCATCGAGCACAAGCTGACGCCCACGATCGGCCGCAGCCATGGCATCCACGCCGAGCCGACGACCTTCGGGTTGAAACTGCTCTCCTTTCACGCCGAGTTCCAGCGCGCGCGGGCGCGGCTCGTGTCGGCGCGGGCGGAGGTGGCAACGGCTGCGCTGTCGGGCGCCGTCGGCACCTTTGCCCACCTCGATCCTTCGGTCGAAGCCTATGTGGCCAAGCAACTGGGCCTCGTGCCGGAGCCGGTCTCGACCCAAGTCATTCCGCGCGACCGGCATGCGATGTATTTTGCAACGCTGGCCGTGGTCGCCTCATCGCTGGAGCGTCTCGCAACCGAAATCCGCCACTTGCAGCGCACCGAGGTGCTCGAGGCGGAGGAGTATTTCTCGGCCCTCCAGAAGGGCTCTTCGGCCATGCCGCACAAGCGCAATCCCGTGCTGTCGGAAAATGTCACGGGCCTTGCCCGCATGGTTCGAAGCTATTGCATCCCGGCGATGGAGAATGTCGCGCTCTGGCACGAGCGTGATATCTCGCACTCTTCCGTCGAGCGCATGATCGGACCTGACGCGACGGTGACGCTCGACTTCGCACTCCATCGCATGACCGGCGTCGTCGACAAGCTCGTCGTTTATCCGGCGCGCATGCAGGCGAATTTGGACAAGCTCGGCGGCCTCGTGCATTCGCAGCGCGTGCTGTTGGCGCTGACGCAGGCCGGCGTTTCCCGCGAGGATGCTTATCGGTTGGTACAGCGTAACGCCATGAAGGTGTGGGATGCGTTTCAGGCGGGCTCGACGGAGGTGCCGGATTTGCAAGAGCTGTTGGGCGCCGATGCGGAGGTGAGAAAGGCGCTGTCGCAAAAAGTCATCGCGGAGCAGTTCGATCTCGGGCACCATTTCAAGGAGGTGGATGGGATTTTTGCGCGGGTGCTGGGGACGAAGCGTTGAAGAGTTTCAACGCTTGCTGGTAGATTAGGAGTGAAGGATTTTCGCAATGAACGCCCCGCTCGGCCTCAAGCTCGACAAAGCCGCCTTCTGCGCCTGGCTCGACGCCCAAGAGCAGCGCCACGAGTGGAAGGAGGGCCGGGTTATCCGACGTACGGACATCACCAGGGCCCATGCGCGCATCGCATCCAATTTCATCTGCGCCCTGAGCGACCGGCTCGGCCGCGATACTTGGTCTGTGACAGCGTCAGGTCCCGCGGTAGAGGGCCAAGACTTCATTCGCTTTCCCGATGTCGTAGTTGAGGTGTTTGACACGGATGATGATGGATATCGCGCTGAGCAGCCCGTCGTGCTCGTCGAGATCCTCTCGCCGAGCTCCGCCGGCACCGACTTCACCGAGAAGCTCGCGGAGTACACGAGCTTCCCGACACGTCAGGCCTACATCATCGCCAGCCAGGACGAGCCAATCGTGTGGAACTGGAACCGCTCGGTCGAGACCGGCGCATTCCCGCCGACCCCGATCGAGATCAGTGGGCGCGACTCCCAGCTAGAGGTTCCGGGCCTTGGCATCTCGCTCCTACTCGCCGATCTCTATCGCGGCGTCAGGCTTGCCTGATCGACATGCCCTTAAAAGTCTCCGACATCGACATCCTCATCCTCCCCGGCTGGACGAATGCGGGGCCGGAGCATTGGCAGACTCGTTGGGAGCAGAAGCTGCCGCATGCGCGGCGCGTCGCGCAGGCCGAGTGGGATCGGCCGATCCGCGCCGATTGGGTGTCTCGGATCATTGAGGAGGTCGCGGCGGCGACACGGCCGGTCGTTCTCGTTGCGCACAGTTGCGGTGTTTCTGCCGTTGCTCATGCGGCGCCGGGATTGATGCCGGGACAGGTTGCCGGCGCGCTGTTGGTCGCCCCGCCCGATCTCGAGGCGGTGCAAACCTCGCCTCCCGAGCCTGGCAGCGAGTGGCTCGCCAACGAAGGTGGCTTCAACCCGGTTCCGACGGCGCCGCTCTCCTTTCCATCGCTGGTGATCGCGAGCCGTAACGACCCCTTCTGCGCCTACGAGAGGGCACAGGAGATGGCCCTCGACTGGGGCAGCGACATCGCCGATGCGGGCCAGTCCGGGCACCTCAACACGGCGTCGGGCCATGGACCCTGGCCGGAGGGTCTGCTGAAGCTCGGGCAATTCCTGAAGCGATTGGGGTGAGGTACACAGTGGCGTTCGAAGCTGGCATTGCCGAGTACGTGGCGGCGCTCAAAGCGGAGATGGCGGGCGGCACGCCCCCGGTGACGCCCGAGGAACGGCGGCGCTGGTTCTCCGTGCGCGGCGACAAATTCCGTCTGCCGCTGCCGGACGGGTTGCAGGTCATCGACGACTTCGTCTGCGCGCCGGGGCGCGAGATTCCGGTGCGCCGCTACCGGCCGAAAGGCGCCACGCGGCCGCCGGTCGTTGTTTATTTCCACGGCGGCGGCTGGGTAGCGGGTTCGATCTCGACACACGAGATGTTGACGGCGGTCATGGCGGTCGAGACAGGCGCCGAGGTGGTGAGCGTCCACTATCGCCGGCCGCCGGAGAACCCCTATCCGGCTGCCTTCGATGACTGCGCGGAGGTGGTGCGCTGGATCGCTGATTTTCGAGATGTGCTTAGCGTCGACGCGGATCGTATCGTCGTTGCGGGCGATTCAGCCGGCGGCAATCTCGCGGCGTGCGTCGCCATCGCCGCGCGTGAAAGCCGCGTGCCGGCGATCCGCGGCCAGGTGCTCATCTACCCCGTGCTCGATGTCGACGTGAACCGGCCGAGCTACCAGGCCGCGCGCGATCCGTTCCTGCTCCGCGACAGCATGATCTACTACTGGAACGCCTATCTGCAGGGCCGCTTGCAGACGAGCGATCCCTACGCCGTGCCGATGCGGGCGTCATCCTTCGCAGGACTTGCACCCGCCTATGTGCTCGCCGCCGATCATGACGTTCTGCTCGACGAGGCGGTCGTCTACGCGCAGAAGCTCCAGGCGGCCGATGTTGCCACCGAGCTGCGCATCGCCGAGGGCACCATGCACGGCTTCCTGCGTGCGAGGGCTTACAGCTTGCTCGCGCGCGACGAGATGTCGGCGGTGTGCGGGTGGATCAGCGGAGCACTGACGGCGTAAATGATGTGTGGTGCCCGCCTGCGACGCCGGCGTCAGGGCTGGCGCTTCTATGCGGCGTCTTTGCCATAGTAAAGCATTGCCACATGCTCGGCCTCCGCGAAAAACAGCCAGCGCTCGACGAAGACGCCGAGACCAGCCAAGAGGATAGTCATGGCAAGTGCTGACGGCGGGATCGGCGCTGGCGCGGCAAGAGCCAGCAGCAGCAGCGCCAAAGGCAGCGCGAAAAGCGCTACGGCCACGAACCCGCGCAAGCGCTCGGCATGCTTTCGTGCAATCGCGTAACCCATCTCGCGCATGATGAAATTCGGCTGCGTATGCGGCGGATCGAGCGGGCGCACCTTGCCGAGCGCGCCAAGGCCGGTCGCCTCCTCGATCGAGTAGCGCGGCGGAGTCGTATCAATGGCGCGCCAGTAGAGACCTTTGAGCAGCGCGGCCAGTGCGAGTGCGGCAATCGCCAGCCGGGTGATCCAGCGCCACTCGCCGGCGGTTACGCTGACGAGAAATGCCGCGAGCAGCGCGCCCGTCGCGAGCGACAGTGCGAGATACACCGGCGTCGTCAGCGGCTGCTGCCACTGCCGGATGGTCGGCAGCGTCGCGTAGATCTGGCCGGTGCAATAGACCGTCGCGGCGGCGCCGATGGCCGCCAGCATGCCGAGCACGCCATAGATCCCATCCGTTCTCCCGAGCACGACCCAGCCGAGCGCGAAGAGCCCCGCAGGCACATACGTCACGACGGCCGCGATGCCCTCGCGGCTGAGCCAGGACGAGCGCCACTCCGATAAGGCGCGCCAGGCCCGCTCCGGCCGGCCAAGATGGAGGGTCGAGGAGAGCAGCCCGGCGGTGATCAGCGCGAAGGCGAGGCCGAAGCCGGCGATGCCGAGCATTCGGTCGGGGCTCAAGAGTCCAAAGGCGCCTGCCAGCGCCAGGATCGCGAGCAAGCCGTAACCCGCCCCTGAGGCGGTTGTGAAGAAGATGACGGAGTAGGCGGGATGCACGGGCCTAACTCTCCTTCGCCGACAGCGTGCGGTCGACCCATTCGAAGAGGCGCTCGATGGCAGTCGAGGCCGGAGCGATCGCCTCGGCCGACGCCAATTTCGGAGCAGGCGCGGAGGCCTCGTCCCGCCGGGGCCGCGGCGGTAGATACTTGTTGACGGGCTTGTATCCAAAGCTTTCGAGGAGATCGAACCCGTCGCGCGCTTCCACCAGTTTCGATACCTCGCTCGTAGGATCGCCGAGATCGCCAAAGGCGCGCGCGCCCGTCGGGCAAGCCTTGACGCAGGCGGGCACGCGATCGCGCTCGGGGATATTTTCGTTGTAGATGCGGTCGACGCAGAGGGTGCACTTCTTCATCACGCCGTGGGCGTAGTCGTACTCGCGCGCGCCATAGGGGCAGGCCCAGGAGCAGAGCTTGCAGCCGATGCAGGTGTCCGGATTGACGAGCACGATGCCGTCCTCGACCCGCTTGTAGGAGGCGCCCGTCGGGCAGACGGTGACGCAGGCCGGTGTCTCGCAATGCAGGCACGAGCGCGGAAAGTGCACGGTCTGCGAGGTGTTGCCCTCGCCGACCTCGTAGGAATGCACGCGATTGAGCCAGGCGCCGTAAGGGTCGGCGCCATAAGGGTTCTGATCGGAAAGCGGCGCCGAAAAACCGCCGGTGTTCCACTCCTTGCAGCTCGTCGCGCACGCCTGGCAGCCGACGCAGATGTCGAGATCGATGACCAGGCCGAGCTTCTTCCCGGTGTGGGAGGGGAGCGAGGTCATTGCGGGGATCCACATACTTTGCAGAGCGGGAAACGCCTGCTCTTCCTCTCCCCGTAGCGCAGCGTCCGGGGAGAGGGCAGGGTGAGGGGCGGCCGCGAGTCGCCGTGTTGGCCAAGCCCGTCACCAGGGTTCATGAAAGAAGTTTGTTGTGGCGTCCACCTCGCCTGCCGCTGCCCCTCACCCTCCCCTCTCCCCGCTCGCGCTGAAGTGCGCGACGGGGAGAGGCAAGGAGAGGTCGCTCGTGCAGCAAGTATTGGACTTGTGGAATTGCACGAGCGGCATACGCGGGTGCTGGCTCTTTTCGGCCCTCTCCCATGGGGAAAGGGTGCCGGGCCGTGCCGGAGGCACGCAAGCCAACAATCGCGGGAGGGGGGTTGAGCTGCGAACATCATCACCGTTTGCCTCCAAATCCCTCGCCAAACCGCAGCTCGTCCGGCGGCGCGATGTGAACGGGACGGCCAATCGGCTCGAAGCGGGGGCTGGTCTCCCGGGCTTCATCCGGTCCGCATTTTTCCAACCGCACCTTGAGATCGTACCACGCGGCCTGACCCGTCACCGGATCGGAGTTCGAGAAGCGATAGCCGCCTTCGCGCGCGGGCAGCAACTCGGCGATCAGGTGATTGAGCAGGAAGCCCTTGGTGGTTTCTGGTGCGCCCTCGCTCAAACCCCAGGTGCCTTGCCGCTTGCCGATGGCATTCCAGGTCCACACGGTGTCGGGATTGCAGCCATCCATGAGCTTCACTGGCGCCTTGACCCGGCCGAGCTCGCCCACGATCCACACCCAATCATCGTCCTGAAGCTCAAGCCGCCGGCCGAGGTCGCGATGCACGTAGAGCCGGTTCTCGTTGGTGATCTGCCGCAGCCAGGCGTTCTGGGCGCCCCACGAGTGGTACATGTGCATGGGGCGCTGGGTGATGGCGTGGAGGGGAAATGATGTGCTGGCTGGCGACCGAGATACCCACCCTCCACCCCCTGCCCCTCCCCACGAGGGGGAGGGGGGTTGAGAGAGTTCGGACTGTTGCCGAACTGCGGATGTGTCGGGTCTCCTCGCGGGCTGCGCGCCTTCGGCGTGACTGGGGGCGGAACGATGGGCGGCCTCCCGCGCCGGTGCGCGTGATGCCTCCCCTCCCTGTCCCTCCCCCGGGTCACTTGATTGCACGCCTTCGGCACGACGTGGGGAGGGGTGATGGGCGGCCGCTTGAACCTGTCCTCGGGTAGCTCCCCCTTCGTGTTCCTCCCCCGGGGCACTTGATTGCATGCCTTCGGCACGACGTGGAGAGGGTACGTCAGACGTGCTGCCCTCTGAAACTCCCGCGTCACCAGATGACGCTGCTCCGTAACTTGAGGCACGACCCACCGACGCATCGGCGGTTCCACTCGCCACAGGCGTAGAACTCTCGGTCCCCCTCCCCCTCGTGGGGAGGGGTGAGGGGTGGGGGGTCGATGCGGCACCATTGTCGAGTGCATGCTCGCTCGGGCCAGCCACTGCCTCCGGCGGATACCAGAAGGGGAGCGGATCGAAGTAGGCGGCGACGCGGTCGCGATGGCCCTTCGGCACGTGCTCGCCAGTGAGCCCCCGCGCCGCCAGCCGAAAGCGCTGCATCGGCTCGACATAGAGCTGGAAGATCACCGGCTCCGACGACGGCATGAAGCCGACCGCCGTCGCCCATTCCAGATAGTCCTTGTTGGCGTGCTTGAAGAAGCGCTGCTCGGGCCGGAGGTGATGGATGTGGAAGCCGCCATTGGCGATGTAGCGGTCGAGCTGATCCGGGTTGGGCTTGCCCTTGCCGAAATTGCTGCCGTCCTCGCCGCGCCAGCCCGCAAGCGGACCGATGCCGGGAGCGCGCTCGTGGTTGACGATGTAGTCGGCATAGCCGCCGGGATACTTGGGCGTGCCGTCGTCATTCGTGAAGGCCGGGAGCTTCAGCCGGGCGCCCAGATCGATCAGCACCTCCTGGAAGCCGCGCACGTCGCGGTCGGGTTTCACGACCGGATGGCGGATCGCATCCGCCGGGCCATCGGCCTCCGAGATCGGCCGATCGAGCAGCGAGATGCAATCGTAGCGCTCGAGATAGGTGGTGTCGGGAAGAATGAGGTCGGCATAGGCGACCATTTCCGACGAGTAAGCGTCCGAGTAGATGATCTTGGGGATCTTGTAGGCGCCGGTCGCGTCCTTCGCCGTCAGATGCTCGAGCACGGCCGGCACATTCATCGACGAGTTCCAGCTCATATTCGCCATGTAGAGGAACAAGAGGTCGATGGCATAGGGATCGGCCGTCGCCGCGTTGGTGATGACCATGTGCATGAGGCCGTGGGAGGCAAATGGCGCATCCCAGGAAAAGGCCTTGTCGATGCGGGCGGGCTTGCCGTCAGCGTCGACGAGAAGATCGGCGGGGCTCGTCGGGAAGCCCAGATGCGGGCCGCCGAGCGGTTCGCGCGGTTTCACCTGGCCGGGCTTGCCGAAAGGCTTCAGCGGCGGCGGCACGGGCTTGGGATAGGGCGGCTTGTATCGGAAGCCGCCAGGGCAATCGATGGAGCCCAAGAGAATTTGCAGGATGTGGATCAGCCGGCAGGTGTGGAAGCCGTTGGCGTGGGCGGAGATACCGCGCATGGCATGCATGGAGACCGGCCGGCCGATCATCTCGGCGTGCGTCTCGCCGGTCCAGTCGGTCCAGGGCTGGGCGAGGCGGATTTCCTTGGCGAAGGCGGCTTCGGCCAGCTCGGCAGCGATGCGCTTGATGGTCGAGGCGGGGATGCCAGTCTCGGCGGCGACCGCCTCGGGCGCGTAATTCGGATCGAGATAGCGCTCGGCGATCAGCTCGAAGACGGGTCGCGCGGTGCGGCCATCGGGGAGCGTGCGGCGGCCGGTCAGCGCGGGTTTTAATCCCGCGGCAGGCGCGCCCGCGAGTTGGCCTGTCGCAGAATCGTGGACGAGCGCCTTCCCCGCCGCATCGCGCGCGAACAATCCATCTTCCGCCGTGCCCGGTGCGTCGATGACGAGCCACGGCGCATTCGTGTAGCGCGCGAGAGAGTCGAGGTCGATTTTCTGATTGGTCAGCAACTCGTGGATCAGCGCAGAGACGAACAGGCCGTCCGTGCCGGGCTTGATGCCGATCCATTCGTCCGCGATGGCGCCGTAGCCGGTGCGGACCGGATTGACCGCCACCACCTTGGCGCCGCGCTTCTTCAGCGATCCGAGCGCCCTTTTGATCGGGTTCGAGGCATGATCCTCGGCGACGCCGAACAGCAGGAAGTATTCCGTCCGCTCCCAGTCGGGCTCACCGAACTCCCAGAAGGACCCACCGAAGGTGTAGAGCCCGGCCACCGCCATGTTGACCGAGCAGAAGCCGCCATGCGCCGCATAGTTAGGCGTGCCGTAGTTGATGGCCCACAGGCCCGTCAGCGACTGGCTCTGGTCGCGGCCGGTAAAGAAGGCGAGCTTCTTGGGGTCCTTCTCGCGCACCTCGCCGAGCCATTGCGTGGCCAGCGCCAGCGCCTCGTCCCAGGAGATTTCCTTGAACTCGCCCTTGCCACGCTCGCCCGTGCGCAGCAGCGGCGCCCGGAGCCGGGCCGGCGAAAGGTGCTGCATGATGCCGGCGGCACCCTTGCCGCACAGCACGCCCTTGTTCACGGGATGATCGGGATTGCCCTCGATGTAGCGGACCTGCCCGTCCTTCAGGTGCACGTGAATGCCACAGCGGCACGCGCACATGTAGCAGGTGGTCGCCTTGACCTCGTCGGAGACGGGCGGGGATGTATCGAGGCGGGGCTGCATGCGGGATCCTGCGGGTTAGGCTCGCCGTAGTCTAGGCGAATGCGGCCCGGCTTCCCAGCCACGTCCGCCCCTGGCCCGAGCGATTAGCGGGGGGTGGTATGGAGAGGTCTGCTTTGCTTGCCTTGACCAATGAGCTCGACGAGTGACGGGTCTCACCTTCTCGTCACGGCCGCGCAGGCGGCCGCCTAGCCAAGTCGGACTGGGCGTTGTCCCTCGGCTATTCCACTGGCCATTGACCGAAGGGACAAGAACCTGCCGGAGGTACGAAGCCTGATGACACCACGGGCTTGTCTGGGCGGCCGCCTGCGCGGCCGTGACAGTGGGTGGGGTGAGGCCCGGTCAAATCGATAGCATCGGCGTCTGGTTGACACTCCTCACGCCTGCGACCTATACGCCTTCGGCCTAGACGGCTATTGTCGTCTGGGCCAGCGCACGTTCCGGCGAAGTGGAAACCGGTTCGCCGATTAGAACGTGCGCCAAGCAGAAATGGGCGCACGTTCCGGCGAAGTGGAAACCGGTTCGCCGATTAGAACGTGCGCCAAGCAGAAATGGGCGCGTAGCTCAGCGGTAGAGCACTCCCTTCACACGGGAGGGGTCACAGGTTCGATCCCTGTCGCGCCCACCACATTTCCATAAACAAATTCAACTATTTGAGAGACCTACTGTGCCGTTCTTGTACCGTTTTCGCACTTCGGAGTGTGATGTGCCTCTGGTCTGTATCATTGTGCGGAAAAGACCCCCTATGCAGAATGGCTGTTTTGCTCCATCATACTTGTTGTTCGTTGCCAGATTGTTGGCTCAGCGTAAGGAGAGGTGCTGTGGAACTCATATTTGGAGGGACTACAAAGGAATTACTTGTTCAAACTGGAAATACGTACTCTCGGGATTTGATACCTGGAACGCTCGTGGGGATTTTTGGACACGGAGTGGTTCAGGGTAATTTCCCCAATACCTCCTTTACTGCACAGCTGAACTTTGAGGAAGACACTCCGGCTGGCTTTCGTGGGTTCAATACAGCGCCAATAGTAAATGTTGCGCTTAGCGGTGTTATTTTGAAAGATCCAACCAAGGGATTTACCGGCGTTGCCGTTGATGCGCCAACTGGCCATGTTGGCGTTACGTTTTGCAGAATTCGCTTTACTGTTTTGGATAACGCCAACAACATTGGGGAAGTGTTGGTCAACTGGCTCGCCATCGGCAATCCAAGAAGGTAAGGCAACTACGATTTTCGGGGCGAAAGTCGACCGGGCGTGAGCGACTGTCGCGCTCACGCCTTGATGTGTTTGTCGATGCCATGTGATGCTCTATCGCTGCTACACGAGCAGGAGTATGTTGATCGGTTTGTATCATGGCGTCAGTATCTAGGCGGCGGTTGGTGCCGTCAATCTTGCTTTTGAAGGCAGTGAGTAGACCGTAAACGGAGGCTCGATCATCGAATAACTCATTGATATTGTCTTTAGTAATGAGACTGTCTTTGATGAAGATGTCGGTCGCAAGTATGCTTTCTGTGCAGTTGCTCAGAAGGGAGTGCTGCAGCTTTCTTCTTGGTGTCTCACCGGTCTGTTAGGTTTGAAGAGCCGCGCCAAACGCTCCGACTATCGAAGGTCGACGACGATGGCTTCGAATGAGCCCTGGATTGCCCGTGCCCGTACTATGGCGGAAGTGGCTGGCCATGATCCCGACGCCCGCATCGCGGGTCCGGGCGGCAAGCTGATGCCGGCCTGGTCGGCGTTTCGCGCGGCGGCGATGGCCGCGCTGAAGGCCGAGGCAGATGCCGCCGCGCGAGCACCCATCATCCCACCTCAGGCACCCGAATTCCAGGGGAGCCCTCTCAAAGTCATCGGCGAGCACGATCCCAACACGATCGCGCAGATGCAGACCTGCATGGGCGTCGG
>JANNSX010000285.1:0-13216 GCA_031403155.1 Hyphomicrobiaceae bacterium | reverse complement strand
CACCGATGCCGATCTCGCGGAAATCATTGTCGAGAATGTTCTGGCGATGACCGGAGGTCGACTTGAAGAGATCGCCGTGCTCCAGGATGACGAAGCTCGTGAAGTTCGCCGTCCCAGTCGTGCCGCGCTGGGCGATGTTCTCGCCGCCACCAAACGTGCCAAGCGGCGCATAGCCCGCGGTCGCCATGCGGTCGTCGAAATTGACGTTCGGAGGGAAGCCCGTCTCGACGTGATCGAAGATGTCGTTGACGATCATCCACTGGCTATGATGACGGGCCGAATCGACAAGCAGCTCGTTCGGTGCCAAAGGCTGCTTGGCCGCACCCGAGATTGTTCCGGCGCCGATCCCCTGGTTCAGCGTGATGCCGTGACGCGCCGCTTCCGCGTTCGGATCGAGGCGGGCACGATTGATCATCTCGAGCATGAGTTGCTCTTGGGCGCTGAAGGCGGCCATGTCTGTCTCTCCTCCGAATGGTCGAGTAAGGCAGGTGGCGCGTCCGCCCCCCGGCGTCAAGTCCGCGGAACTCCAACCATGCCAGGGCAGCATCGAGAACCCATTAGCACGTCCTATATTCTGGAATGCTCGTTAACGACGCCAGACGGTGTATCTGAACTGTAACAGCAAAAGGGGCGGGATGATGATCCGGCCCCGTCTCTGGTGACGAGGTGTAGGCTCAGGCCGCCTTCTCAGTCGCGCTCGCCGACTTCTTGAAGCCGTCGCGGCGGGCGCGGATCTGCTCCTTGCGGTGCGATTTCATCTTGGTCTTGTAGGTCTTCTCGGCGCTCCTGCAGCCGGCGAGGAAAGTCGCCATCCGCTCGTCCATGATGCCGCGCCGCTCGGCCATCTGCACGAGCTTGAAGTCGGGGGCGAAATTGCCCTCGATGATGACGCCGCTCTCGTCCGTCGGCACGATGTCCCAGCCGATCAGGTTGACCTCGCCGAAGATGCGGTGCGCGTGCTTGGCCAGCTCGACGACCTTGTGGAAGTTCGGGATTTCCGCGCCCACGAGCTTGCAACCCGAATCGGGGTGATGCTCGACCTCGACCTGGTCGAGGGCGACGCCGGTGACGGCGCGGGTTATCTTGCCCGTCTCGTAGTCGAGGGCGGCGAGGATGTTGCCCTTGCGCCAGAAATTATCCGCCGCGTTCTTGCCGCCCGGCACCTTCCAGACCATGCGGAAGACCTCGGGGCCTTGGGGGCCCATGATCGAGTAAACGCGCAACGTCGCCGCGCGATCGCCGCAGATCTTGCGCACGCCCTGATGCGGCACGACGCGCTCCTGGAAGAGATAGCCATCCGAATAATGCTCCAGGATGTCGTCGACGAAGGCCGAGATCTTCACCGACTTGCCGGAGAGCATTTTGATCGCGTTCGTCTCCTTGTCGTAGGTGACGGCGGACGCTGAGCCCAGCGACAGCGAGGAGGAGCGGGGCTTGGAGAAGAAGGGATAGTTGTCCGGGTTCGTCAGGAAGGCCTCGAGCTCTTGGCGCGTGCGCATCTGCTTGAAGGCGGGGACATCGTAGCCGGTCGAGAAATAGGCCTTGCTCTTGCAGACGGGGAGGCCAAATCCGGCGAGCATGGTGTCGAAGGCGAGCTTGTCGCTCATCGGCCCGAACCAGTTCTCCTTGTAGTTCGCCGTCATCCAGACCTTGCGGATGCCGTTCTTGCCGGCGAATGTATTCTTCGGGCTCTGGAGGTTTTTCTCGTCGAACAGGCGCAGCGTGAAATACTCGTCCGTCAGTAGCCCCGTCTTGCCGAAGGAGAGACGGGCGATGTCGGTAACGACGGACTGGAGGGATTTGCCATAGTCGGTGGCGATCGCCTTCAGCATCAGCGGCAGCGGCAGCACCTTCTCGGCCTCGGCGATATCGAGCACCTGGGCGGCGGGCTTCACGTCGGCAACGGCGGCGGACATCTTCAAACCTCGGCATGGGTTACAACATTCCTGCCGATGATCGACGCGATTGGTAAAGGCGGGCCTAAGAAATTCGATATAAGTGTTTGATTTTGCGATATTAAATTCCTTCCTAATTGAGCTCCTCAGAGTTCGGCCTATCTGAGACCTCCCACACACCGTCATGCTGACGAATGTCAGTGGCCGCGGTGCGAATGAGGCCGCGCCGGGTGGCACGGTCTCGGATCAGTATGCGCTCCCGTGGTTGCCCGCTTTCGCGACCTTGACGGTGGGTGGGGTGGAATCGGGCCGAACCCAATGACCACGTGTCTTCCACAACCCCCCACCGTCCTGCTGACGGAAGTCAGCATCCACGGGAGGCCGTGATGCGAGCGAGGCCGCGCCGGATGGCATGGCCTCCGATCAACTCTTGCTCACGTGGATGGTCGCGTTCGCGACCATGACGGTCAGTGGAGTTGGATCTTGGTGCTACAAATGACAGGGGTGGTTCCCACAAATCTCACCACGCCGTCCTGCTGACGGAAGTCAGCATCCACGGGAGGCGGTGGTGTGAAGTTGGCCGCGCCGGGTGGCACGGCCTCGGATCAATGTTCGCTCCCGTGGATGGTCACTTCCGCGACCAGGACGGTGGGGGGAGGTTTTCTGGAAACAGCAGGACCGGTGGACGCTACGCCAAGGGAACCAGCTTCCCCTCCCGAGCCATTTCGCGCAACTCAACCTTGCGAATTTTTCCAGAGGGCGTGAGGGGGAATTTTTCTACGACATAATACCTTACCGGCACCTTGAAGCGGGCGATGCGGCCGGCGGCGCAGGCCATGAGGTCCTTGGTGGTCGTCTCGCCGCGAAGCCGCACTGCCGCCGCGACGATCTCGCCATAGTAGTCGTCCGGCTCGCCGAACACCGCGATCTCGGCAATGGCCGGGTGCTCCGCAAAGAGCGTCTCGATCTCGACGGGATAAATGTTCTCGCCCCCGCGGATGATCATGTCGCGCAAGCGTCCGCCGGCGATGACGAGATGACCGGAGGGCTCCAGGTAGCCAAGGTCGCCGGTCCTGAGCCAGCCATCGGCCGTGATGGTCTCGGCTGTCGCTTCTGGGTTGGCGTGATAGCCGAGCATCACCATGGCCCCTCGTCCCTGCACCTCGCCGATCTGGCCGGCGGGCAGCACGTCGCCGGTGCCGGGGTCGACAATGCGCAGCTCGTAGCCCGGCAAAGCGCGGCCAGTGGTGCGAAACCGCTCGGGCTCGTCATGGGCGGAGGCCGTCAACAGCGTCGAGCCTTCCGTCTGGCCGTAGACCTGCGCCAGACCCGGCATCGGGAGCTCGCGCGCGCAAGCCGCCAGCACCTCCGGATTGGCATCGGCGCCGCCGCAGGTGCCGGTCCGGAGGCTCGAGAGGTTGTATTTCGGGCGCGCGGGATGCTGCAGCATGGCGAGGTAGGAGGTCGGCACGCCCGAGAGCGCCGTGCAGCGTTCGGCCTCGATCAGTTGGAACAATGCCTCCGGATCGAATGCCGGCTGGCCGACATAGGCGCCCCCCACCTGCAGCGCGCCTTGGATGTTGAGGATGCACCCCGCGCAATGGAACAGCGGAATGATCGAGGTCCAGCGGTCGCCTGCGCGCAAGCCGAGGCGCGCCGCCGTCTCGCGCGCGCACATCATCATGCCGGCATGGGTGAGCAATGCGCCCTTGGGCTTGCCGGTCGTGCCCGAGGTGAAGAGCAGCGCGCCGGCGGTGCGCGGGGGATCAGATGTCGCCGGATCGGCGAGCGGCCCGGCGCGGCCAAGCTCGTCGATGCCAAGAACATCTCTTTCCGGCTGCGCGCCGTCGAGCGAGACGATGTGTTTCAACTCGGACAGGCTCGCCCGTGCCGCGAGCACAGTCTCGAGATAGGGGTTCGACCGGAACCGCTCCGAGAGAAAAATCGCCTTTGCGCCCGAGGCTTGCAACGCGTAGGTGAGATCGTCGGCGCGGTAATGCGTGTTGAGCGGCACGAACAGCGCGCCGAGTGCCGCCGCCGCCATCTGCACGACCGGCCAGTCGAGACGGTTCTCGGCGATGAGCGCCACCGGATCGCCGCGCTCGATCCCGAGGGATCTCAACGCACCGGCGATCCTGAGTGAGCGCTCGTGCCACCCGGCAAACGTCAACCGCCCACCCGCCGCCGGGAACACGAGCGCCTCCGCATCGCCTCGCACGCGCGCCTGATGCGACAGGGCGGCGATCGGATGGTCGAAATCGGGCGCGGTCATGGAAGCAGCTCGCTGGGGTTGGCGGACCCGATATTCCAAACCCTTAGCGCATGCTGCGATTAAGTGGAATCCGGTTAATCGCTAAAGCATGCGACGAAACAAGATCCTAGAGCGGGCTCGTGCTTCCTGCTGAACGCAGCCCGCTCTAGGCCGCTGTCACGCCCCCCGTCCGGCATTGTCCTGTTTAGAAGTCTGCTCTGGGGTCCGTTTAGACTTGGCGACCAAGCTGCTTCTTTCCATCGATAGCCTATGCGCCAGCGGGCTGCACGGGTAAGCTATCCCCATGAACGATCGCCCGAATCTCAGACTGTCCGCCTTCCTCGCTGCCGACATTGCCGGCTATTCGCTGCTTATGGGCGAAAACGCGAGCGCCGCGCTGTCACTGGTGCAGCAGCACCGTGCGGAGGTCTTCGATCCGGAAGTGGCGCGCCATGGCGGGCGTATCGTCAAGCTGATGGGCGATGGCGCCCTGGTCGAGTTTCGCAGCGTGGTCGATGCCGTCGGTGCGGCGCTGGCGATCCAGCGCCGGATGGCCGAGACGGGCGGCCCGATCCGGCTGCGGTTCGGGATCAACCTCGGCGACGTGATCGACGAGGGGAACGACATCTATGGCGATGGCGTCAACATCGCCGCCCGCCTCGAAGCCATCGCGCCGGTTGGGGGGATCTGCGTTTCGGCGCCCGTCCGCGAGTGCCTCACCCAGGACGTCGCCGCCGAGTTTGCCGATGCCGGGAGCCACCGGCTCAAGAACATCGCGCGCGCGGTCGGTGTCTACAGCTGGCCCACGGGCGCCGCGCTTTCGCCCGGTGACGAGGGGGAGCTGCCGCAAAGAGCTGCCATCGTGGCGGCACTGCCATTCGACGATCTGACGGGCGATCCGGCGCTGAAGTATCTGGCCGCCGGGTTCGACGAGGACCTGCTGGCGATGCTGTCGTCGCTCGACGAGGTCAGGCTCGTGACCGCTCCGCCGGCCGCCCGCGACGGCGCGCTCGCGCAGGTCGGCCGCAGGATAGGTGCCGACTGGATCCTCAGGGGATCGGTGCGGGCGGCCGGCAATCGGGTGCGGACCGGCGTGCAGCTGATCGAATGCGCGGCGGACCGGATGGTCTGGGCGCGGCGCTTCGACGGCGATCTGGCCGATCTGTTCGCTTTCCAGGACACCGTCGTCGAAGAGATCGCGTCGACCCTTCAGGTGACCGTCGCCGACGGGGAACAGGCTCTCGTCTGGCGGGCCGAGGCGGGCAGTCCAAGAGCCTACCGGCACTTCCTCAGCGCACGAGCCAGTTATAAGGAGTACAGGCGCAGCGCGATCAGGCGCGCACGTGAATTCTACCAGCAAGCGATCGATGTGAGTCCGCGCTTTGCCGCGGCCATCGTCGGCCTCGCCCGCACCCACATCGAGGACGCAACCTGGGGCTGGTCGGAGGATAAAGCCGCGAGTTGCGAGAAGGCCAGAAAATTGCTCGAGGGCGCCTTCGCGATCGAGCCCGACCACGCGCTGGCCTGCGCAGAGATGGCGCATCTCCTGATGGTCCAGAAGGAATTCGACGCAGGCCTGGACTGGGCGCTGCGTGCCACGCGCCTCGCTCCCACATTGGGTGACGCCTATCACGCCAGCGCGGCGTTGCTGAATTGCGTCGGCCGCTTTGAGGACGCGCTGCACTATTCGCGCGAGGCCATACGACGAACGCCGGCTGCTCCCAACTTCTATTTCGTGGCGATGAACGACGCTTATGTAGGTCTAGGCCGATGGCGCCAGAGCGCGACGCTTGCCCGCAACATACTCGCCCGCCGCTCCGATTGGCTCACGAGCCGCGCCACGCTTGTGATCGCCCTCATGGGCCTCGACCAGCCGCGCGATGCCGCGCGCGAGGTCGACGAGATCAGGCGCCGCAGCCCCCAGTTCAGCGCGGCCGAGTGGCGGCGGCTCCTCTTCTTTCCGGATCGCGAAGACATTCCCGCGCTCGAGAGGAAGCTCATCGAAGCTGGGCTGCCTGCTTGAGCGCGTTGTTCAACCGTACTTGAACTTCGCCACCCAATCGCGGGTGCCGCCCGGCAGCAGCGCGAAGAGGTGGAAGGCTGGATTGTAGAGGTCGCCGGGGCCGAAGGGGGTGGAGGCGATGCGCTCGATGGCGCCGTCTTTGCGTTTGCGGAACGTCGTGCAGCCGGGCCAAATGCCGCCGTCCGAGCCATAGCCCATTGCTGCCGAGAAGGCACCCTTGGGATCGCGCACCATGGTGAAATCCCAACCACGGCCTTTCGCGAACTCGGCCTGCTTCTCGATCGCGTCAGGAGTGGCGACCGCGAAGGCGGCGCGATCTTCCAGATGCGGCAACAGGCCGTTGAAGCCGTCGGCCCAGAAGGTGCAGTAGGCGCAGCCACGGCCCATATTGTGCACGAGCATCAGCTCTGATTTGTCGCCGAAGAGATCGCTCAATCGAACGGTCTTGCCGCCCTTGCCCTCGAAGACGGCGTCCTCGACCGGCTCGGGCTTGGCTTTCAAGCGGAGCTTCGCCACCGCCGCGATCTGGCGCATGAGCGCCTTCTCGGCCTTCATGATTTCGGCGCGCGAGACGCCGGCCTTGCCGTTCCGTTTCGACTTTGCTGCGACGGCCATGAAACTCTCCTTGGATGGACCTCAGATTTCGACGACACGAGCGAGGCGGCCGAGGCAACCCGACCAGCCCTCTGCATGCTTGCTCTTCGCCTCGTCGTCGGCGAAGCGCTCGTGATGCAATGTCAGCTCGGTGCCGTCATCTTTGGGCGCCAGCGTCACGGTGACGAGGCTCACGCAATCGGGCATGTGCGCCCAGGCCCAGGTGAAGACGAGCTTTTCTCCGGGAACGATCTCCACGAAGGTTCCACTCACCGCCGGCCTGTCGCCGTTCGGCGCCGACATGGCGAAACGGTACCGCCCGCCGGGTCTCAGATCGACTTCGGCGACGGTCGGCGCGAAATCATCGCGCGGCGCCATCCAGCGGGCGAGCAGCTCCGGCGTCGTCCAGGCAGCGAAAACCCGCTCTGGCGAGGCCTTGTAGTGGCGCTTCAGGCACAGACTGACAGACGGGCCGGGTTTGGTTTTGGTGGTGATCATGACTCGTTTTCCGTAGTCTCTTCCAGCAGCCGGCCGAGTGCATCGAGCCGCTCGGTCCAGAACCGCAGATGCTCGTCGAGCCAGCCGCGTGCCTCCTCGAGCGGGCCGGCCTCGAGGGTGCAGGTGACGGTGCGTCCCTGCTTGCGCCGCACGATGAGACCGGCATCGCCCAGCACGGTGAGATGCTTCATCACCGCAGGCAGTGACATGTCGTGCGGCTTGGCCAGCTCCGACACCGAGGCCTCGCCTTGCGCCAGGCAGGCAATGATGGCGCGCCGCGTCGGATCGGCGAGGGCGGCGAAGATAGAATCGATACTGGGTTCACTATGCTTTACCATTTGGTTCAGTATTGGGCGAATTCGGTTGAACGTCAAGCCCGTTCGCAATGTCGCTCACAATGTCTCAAAAGCGACGCGTCGGAATCGGCCGCGTCGCATGTCGCAGACGAGCCGTCGCGAGTTCCTCCAAATCGGCAGTCATAACCCCTCACAATCTGGAGTCGGGGACCCACCGCCGATGTATGCCGTCCGCCGCTTCGCCGTCCGCCATGCCCGCTTTTTCGAGGGCTTCTATCAGCGCTTCGAGCGATTGATGGTGGGGCTCGACCCTGTATTCAGCCGGATCGGCTACAACCGCGTCGAGCGGCCTGTCGCCTTCATGGAAAAAGTGACGAAGGGCCTCCTCTTCGACTGCAAGATGTGCGGCCAGTGCGTGCTCTCCTCGACCGGCATGTCCTGCCCGATGAACTGCCCGAAAAACCTCCGTAATGGCCCCTGCGGCGGCGTCCGCCCCGGCGGCTACTGCGAGGTGAAGCCCCTGATGCGCTGCGTCTGGATCGAGGGCTGGGAGGGCGCGCAGCGCATGCGCCAGGGGCTCGAGCGCATCGCCGTCGTCCAACCGCCGGTCGATCGCACGCTCGAGGGCTCCTCGAGCTGGCTCAGGGTCGCTCGCGAGAAGGCGGCGCAGAAGCGCGGCGCCACCGAGGCCGTCGATCCCGGCAAGGCGGTGATCGCCAATGCCTTCAAGCGCGCCCGCACCTTCGAGCCGGCCTCCGCCCCCCTCGCCAAGGAGCCGGCGAAGGCGCTCGCCGATCAGGCGGTCGGCGAGCGGACGAGCGTGCTCGAGCCCCGTTCGACCGGGGAGACCACATCATGATGCGGCTGCACGCCCCCGAACCCTACGATCCTGTTCGCGATCCCCCGCTCGTGCCGCCGCCCGGTCATAAGTCGGCCTCGATGCTCGAGCGCACGTTGCGCAAGGGCTTGTTCGCCGTCACCGCCGAGCTCAACCCGCCCGACAGCGCCGACCCGCGCGACGTACTGAAGGCGGCTGAGCCGCTCGCCCATGTCTGCGATGCCATCAACGCGACGGATTCTTCCGGCGCCAACTGCCACATGTCGTCGATGGGTATCTGCTCGGTGCTGTCGCGCGCCGGTCTCGGTATCGTGCTGCAGATCTCCTGCCGCGACCGCAACCGCATCGCCATCCAGGGCGACGTCCTGGGCGGCGCCGCCATGGGCGTCGGCAACATCTTGTGCCTGACGGGCGATGGCGTCGGCGTCGGCGATCAACCGGGCGCCAAGCCCGTGTTCGATTTCGACTGCATGAGCCTGCTGCGCACGCTGAAAACCATGCGCGACGACGGCACGTTCCTGTCCGGCCGCAAGCTCACGACGGCGCCGAAAATTTTCCTCGGCGCGGCCGAGAACCCGTGCATCCCGCCCTACGAGTGGCGCGCCAACCGGCTGGAAAAGAAGATCCGCGCCGGCGCCGACTTCATCCAGACGAACTACATCTTCGACATCGCGTTGTTCCGCCGCTTCATGGATCGCGTGCGCGACATGGGGCTCGACGAGAAAGTCTATATCCTGGCCGGCGTCGGCCCCGTCGCCTCGGCCAAGACCGCGCGCTGGATGCGCGCCAACGTGCCGGGCATCCATATCCCGGATGCCGTCATCGATCGCTTGGAGAAGGCGGCTAAGCCCGGCGAGGAAGGCAAGAAGCTCGCCATCGAGCTCATCCAGCAGATCCGCGAGATCAAGGGCGTCGCCGGCGTCCACGTCATGGCCTACCGCCGCGAGCACCTGGTGGAAGAGATCGTGGCGGAGAGCGGCATCCTCAAGGAGCGGCTGGCGGCGCGGACGAACGGCGGCAATGCCGTTCCGGCAGCAGTCGAGGGTTAGGTCACATGCAGTTCTTGACCGAAGAGGAGACGCGGCTCATTGCTCGAAAGTACAAAATGCCGGCCGCCGACAGGCGCAGAAAGGCCCGGATTACCTACGATACGGGATTGAAGTCCTACCGCCGCATCGCGGGTCCGATCGTGCAGGAGATTGGCCCCTTCGAGAAAGCACTGCTCTGGATCAATGACATCATCTTCGGTGACTCTTACGAGGCTGGCAAGATCGGGAATGCGCTTTGGCAGGGCTACTACGACTGGCGCCGCCGCCACGGTGACGATCGTAGACTACACGATGCACGTGTCGCCGTTTTCGGAGGCACGGAAGCTGATCTTCTCGCCGAAGCAATGACCTTTGCAATCGTCCTTGCGTGCGACGCCCATGTGATGGCGCGCCCCGGCAAGACCTTCCTGAAAATTAGCCACGACGACTACATCGACGTCATTTCCGGCGTGACCGCGCGCGAGATCATCGCCCGTATGGAAAAGCTCGGCTGCAAGGTGTGGCCGTGACAACCAGTTCACCTGTATCCGCAGCAACAACGAACGGTCTATCTGATCCGGGCTTAGTCCCTCCGCGTCGTCATCCCGGCCTTCATGGCGGAGCCATGCTTCGCATGGACGAGCCGGGACCCGTGTGCGTCTCGATGGATATGTGCACTCTCCTCTCGGGGAGCTGGTGTTCATCCGCACATGTGGAGAGAATCGAGACAACTTCTGGCGCTCGCGGGCCCCGGCCCAAGGCCGGGGTGACGGTGGGGTGGGATTGTACCAGCGCCGATGGGGTGGTGGGCGCTGAGGTGCACAGTAGCTTGGGAGACAGTGGAGGTGAGCGCGTGACGTCCGAGCCTCACCTCATCCGTCATTCCGGCGAAGGCCGGAATCCATCCGGGCTGGTTGCTCAATGCGGCTTCGCCGCGCCGCGCAACCGGACGAGCTCTCTTGCTTGGATGGATGCCTGCCGTCCATGCGGAGCATGGCTCTGCCATGACGGGCCGGGATCCGCGTGCGCCTCGGGGGACGCAAACAATCTCCCCGCGGGGATGCGCAACTCCTCCGCTCGTGTGGAAAGTCTCGCGGCCACGTCTAGCCCACGCAGGCCCCGGCCCAAGGCCGGGGTGACGTTGGGGTGGGAGCGTGCAAACACCGATGAAGCGGTGGATGATCAGGCGCTTGGTGGCATCGGAGTTGGCGACGGCAAGCCCGCGCGTGTCGCGAGTTCGCGCAACCTAACTCCACCGTCACGGCCGCGTCATTGGCGCAGCCGTGCTTCGCATGGACGGCGGCCGCCTAGCCATGTCAGGCTGGGCGCTGAACTCACAATTGCGACCAAGCGCTCGATCGAACACACACGGGTATCCCCAAGTATCATACACCAAGTCACTCGCTGGCTAATCTGGGTTCCCGCCTTCGCGGGAATGACGATGGAGAGGGCCGGACTCGAGGTGAGCAGGCCGGCGCTCCAAACCGTGCTAAGCCGCGCTCGCCTTGCGCGCGCCGAGCGGCAGGTCCCGGCACAGCATCTCGGAGAACCCCGCCTCGTTCAGCGTGAAGACATGGATGTGGTCGACGCCGTTGGCGAGCAAATCCTCGACTTGGCGCAGAAAGACCTCCTCGCTGACGCGGCGTTGGTCCTCCGGGTTCTCGTAAGGCGCGAACCTGTCGATCAGCCACTTCGGCACGCTCGCCCCGCAGCGCGCGGCGAAGCCTTGCATCTTGGCGAAGTCGTGAATCGGCAGCACGCCGGGATAAATCGGGATCGCAACGTCGGCGGCTCGAGCCTCCTCGAGGAAGCGGTAGTAGATGGAGTTGTCGAAGAAAAACTGCGTCAGTGCCCGGCTCGCCCCCGCGTCCGCCTTGCGCGCCAGCATCTCGACATCGCCTTCGGACGTCGGCGCGTCCGGATGCTTCTCGGGGTAGGCGGAGATCGAGATGTCGAAGTCCCAGGCGGTCTTGAGGCTCGCAACGAAGGCCGGGGAGGAGCGGAAGAAGCCCGGGCCGCCATAGCGGTCGGCAGGCCGGCCCTTCGGCGGATCGCCACGCAGCGCCACGACCCGGTCGATGCCGGCGTCTCGAAGCTTCTGCGCGTAGGTCGCGACCTCCCAGATCGGCGTCGAGACGAAGGTGATGTGGGAGGCCATCGGCACGCCGGTCAGCTCGGCGATGGCGAGAACCGCCTTCAGCGTCGGATCGGCCGTCGTGCCGCCGGCGCCGTAGGTCACCGTCATGTATTCGGGTCCGAGCGCGGCCAGCCTCGCCGCTACGGCGCCCAGCTCCTGCTCGGCCTTTTCCGAACGCGGCGGAAAGAACTCGAAGCTGATACTCGCCGGTTCCGGCATTCTCGTCCTCTCCGCGGGGTTGACCCGATCCCGCAACACAGGCACCTAGCGCCCCGCTCCAAGACTACACCACGGGCGGCCCGAAATCAGGTTTCAAATTACACGGCAAGGATGGAACAATGACCCGCACGCTCGTGGCCTCCCAGACGAAAGAGGTCTTCATCGGCTTCGACCAGCCCTTCTGCGTCATCGGCGAGCGAATCAATCCGACGGGCCGCAAAAAGCTCGCAGCCGAGATGATCGAGGGTAATTTCGAGACGGTCCGCAATGATGCGCTGGCGCAGGTGGCGGCAGGCGCGCTGGTGCTCGACGTCAATGCGGGCGTCACCGCCGTCAATCCGAACGAGACCGAGCCGCCGCTGCTGCGCTTGACCATCGAGCTCGTGCAGTCGCTCGTCTCGGTGCCGCTCTGCATCGATTCCTCCGTTCCCGCCGCACTGAAGGCCGGCCTCGAGGTCGCCAAGGGCCGCCCGCTGGTCAACTCCGTGACCGGCGAGGAGGATAGGCTCGAGCTCATTCTGCCGCTCATCAAGAAATACAACGTGCCCGTGATCGCCATCTCCAACGACGAGACGGGCATCTCCGAAGATCCGGATGTGCGCTTCGCGGTGGCCAAGAAGATCGTCGAGCGCGCGGCCGATTACGGCATTCCCGCGCACGATATCGTCGTCGATCCGCTGGTGATGCCGATCGGCGCCATGGGGACGGCGGGCCTGCAGGTGTTCCGCCTCGTCCGCCGCCTGCGCGAGGAGCTGAAGGTCAACACCTCGTGCGGCGCCTCCAACATCTCCTTCGGCCTGCCGCACCGCCACGGCATCAATGCGTCCTTCCTGCCGATGGCGATCGCGTCGGGCATGACGAGCGCCATCATGAACCCCTGCCGTCCCCAGGAGATGGAGGCGATCCGCGCCGCTAACGTGCTGATGGGCACCGATCCGAATTGCGCCGAGTGGATCATGACCTATCGCGACCACGTGCCGGCGGCGGCGGGCGCACCGGCAGCGGCACCGGCCGGCGGTGACTCTGGCGGCGGCCGGCGCCGTGGCGGCCGTGATGCCCGGCGCGGTGGTGGCGCGGCGAGTTGATGATCGACCGATCATGAAGCCAAAAGTAATTGCGCTTGCGATTTAGCCGGCCCTCTCTCTTGGGGAGAGGGTGGCGCGAATGCGCCGGGAGAGGGGTTGAGTGAGGCACTGCCCTTCATCGAATCCCTGCCCAAGTGCAGCGCGACGAGAATTCGGCGAAGCGATCAACCCCTCTCCCGCCTGTCGGCACCCTCTCCCCACGGGTTACGGCATACACGGATTTTTTTGAGTCGCTGGAGTCGCTTAGCTTTCGGCTGGCACAGCAGCGAGACCGAACCAAGCATATCGTCGAGCATCGCCGCCGTGGTGGTGCTTTCGTCGCGCAGCGCCCATCCCGCCGGCCCCGGCCGGG
>JANNSX010000284.1:0-7042 GCA_031403155.1 Hyphomicrobiaceae bacterium | reverse complement strand
GCTTGGCCGTGAGGAAGTCTTTGCGCCGCCCGAGGAGGTCGTGCATCGCGTCGTTGGCGATCCAAACGCCCGGCAGCGTGCGCCGGTCGGCGCGGTTCTCGATCGTCAGGCGGAGCGGGCCTGGCCTGATCGTGATGGTGTCGTTCTGCTGCAACATCTCGTCGAGCACGACGGTGGCCGCCTGGCGCTCGCGTGTCGGCTCGCCCGCAACCTCCAGGAACTGGGTTGCATGCGTGACCGGATCGAACACGATCAGAAACTGCGGCTCGAGGTTGAGCGAGAGAATGGCCCGCTCCTTGGCCGGCAGCTCGAGCCGTTCCAGCGTCATGTCGTCCAGCAGATGTTCGAACGCTTCGGGAAGATCGATGCCGGAGGCCCAGAAGATCTGCCGGAAATACTCCCCAAAGGGCAGCCGGTCCGGATCGTGGGCGGCAATTGTTCTGACCCGCGGCGTCACCGTGAACGTGACCTCGACCATCTCGTCCAATGTCGGCTCGTAGCCGGCCGAGCACAGCGCGCAATTGTACTCGTCCCGGTCGACGGTCTTGAGCGTTGTTCCAGCCGAAAGCACGCCGCCGCACCCAGGGCAGAGCACGTTCCACGACATGTCGAACAGGCCGAGGCGCGCCGCCTGCAGGAATCCGCCGATCGATTTCGTCTCGTCGAGACCGTTGGTCCTGGCAAAATCGATCACGTTGATGCGGTTCAACCGGCGCTCGACGCTATCGCCGAGCAGCAGCTCGATAGCCGTGGCGACCTTCGGGTCGGCCGCTTGGTGCAGTAGTGTGAAGAGTGCCGCCAGGTCGCTCGCCATAGCCGTGGTCTCCCTTACGCCGAGGATGGCACGCCGTAGAGCAAAGAATACACCGAATAGAGGATCGCGGCTCCGGAAATTCGCCCGGGCCATCGTCGCGCCTCGTGGTGGCAGGCCGTGCTCCGCAATCGAGTGGCCGAATGCCCCGCGACCCGGCCAGTTTCCTGTCGATGCCGATCAGGCCTTGGCGACCGCCTCACCATAATGCTCCACGACCGGAAACGGTTCGTAGAAGCCGTGGAGAGCCGCCCGCCAGCGCTGGTAACGCTCGGCCTTGCGGAAGCCCACTTCGTGGGCTTCGACCGTCTCCCAGCGGACAAGCAGCAGATAGCGGCCGGGCCGTTCGAGGCAGGGGCGCACCTCGAGATCGATGAAACCGGGCGTGGCGGCGATGAGCGGCAGTGCCTCGGTCAACGCGCGCTCGTAGTCGGCCGCGCGCTCGGGCGCGACGTCGAGGACGGCGTGCTCGAGGATCGGCCCCGGCCCGCTCAAATCTTCTGCCCTGTCTTCCCCCAATCGCTGAGGAACGCCGCCAGACCCTTGTCCGTCAGCGGGTGCTTGACGAGTTCGCGGATCACTTGCGGTGGCATCGTCGCCACGTCGGCGCCGGCGAGCGCTGCCTCCTTCACGTGATTGACCGTGCGGATCGAGGCCGCGAGAATCTCGGTGTCGAACACGTAGTTGTCGTAGATCGTGCGGATCTCACGGATGAGCTCCATGCCGTCGAGGCCGATGTCGTCGAGACGGCCGATGAAGGGGGAAATGAAGGTCGCCCCGGCCTTTGCCGCGAGCAGCGCCTGATTGGCGTTGAAGCAGAGCGTGACGTTGACCGGAATGCCCGCTTGCGTCAGCGCCCGGCAGGCCTTGAGGCCATCCCAGGTCAGCGGCACCTTCACCACCACATTGCCGGCGATCTTGGCGAGCGTCTGGCCCTCCTCGATCATCTTGGCGGCCTCCGTCGCCGCCACCTCGGCGCTGACCGGGCCCTCGACGATCTTGCAGATTTCCTTGATCGTCGCCTTGAAGTCGCCGCCGGACTTGGCGATCAGCGACGGGTTCGTGGTGACGCCGTCCAAGAGCCCGGTCTCGGCGAGATCGCGGATGTCCTTGACGTCGGCGGTATCGACGAAGAATTTCATGGGGTTATCCTCTGCTCCAACCTACGCCATGGCTTCGACGTGAGGGGGCCTTAAGGTGGCGCCGTGATTCGTAAAGACCATGCCAGCCTGTTCGCGCCCCTGGATAGCCCTTTCGGCCCCCAGGACACAACGGCCCACGCGCCGCTCCAGCGTGTGCCGGTGCTGCTGCCGGTCGCGCTCGACCAGGTTTATGACTATGCGGTGCCGGAGGGGCTCGCCCTCGCACCGGGCACCTTCGTCGCCGTGCCGTTCGGCAACCGGCCGCAAATCGGGGTCGTCTGGGACAAGCCGGACGAGGGCGCCGCTCCCGTGCCCGAGGCCAAGCTCAAGTCGGTCGATATGGCCTTCGACCTGCCGCCCTTGCCGGCGCTCACGATGCGATTCATCGAGTGGATCGCGCGCTATACGCTGTCGCCGCGGGGCATGGTGCTGCGCCTGATGATGGGGGCGCCCTCCGCCTTCGAGCCGGTCGCGCCGAAATTCGGCGTGCGGCTCGCCGGGACACCGCCCGAGCGGCTGACGCCCGGCCGCCGCCGGGCGCTCGAGGTTGCCGCCGACGGGTTGATCCGCGCCAAGTCGCAACTCGCCATGGAGGCCGGGGTGTCGACCTCGGTGATCGACGGCCTCATCGAGAGTGGCACCCTTGTGCAGGTTGAGATTCCCGAGCGCCGCCTGCCGGCGCCGAACCCGAAACACAAGGTTGCTGAGTTCAACCACGAGCAGACGGCAGCAATCCACCAGCTGCACGCGGCCGTCGATGCCAAGGCCTATTCCGTAACGCTGCTCGACGGCATCACCGGCTCCGGCAAGACCGAGGTCTATTTCGAGGCGATCGCCCGTGTCATCGAGCAGGGCCGGCAAGTGCTCGTGCTGCTGCCCGAGATCGCGCTCACCACCCAGTTCCTCGACCGCTTCAAGGCGCGCTTTGGCGTCGAGCCGGTGCAGTGGCACTCAGCCGTCGGGCCGGCGGAGCGCGGTCGCATCTGGCGAGGTGCTGCGTCAGGCGAAGTGAGAGTGGTGATCGGTGCGCGCTCGGCGCTCTATCTGCCATTCGATGATCTCGGCCTCATCGTCATCGACGAGGAGCACGACGGCGCCTTCAAGCAGGAGGACCGCGTCACCTATCACTGCCGGGACATGGCGATCGTGCGCGCGTCGCTGGGCGGCATTCCAGCCATCCTCGCCTCGGCGACGCCCTCGATCGAGAGCCATGTGAATGCGCGGACCGGCCGCTATCGCCACTTGCGCCTCGCCGAGCGCTTTTCGGGGCAGGCCTTGCCTGTCGTACAGGCGATCGATCTGCGCCTCGACCGGCCGGAGCCCGGCCGCTGGCTCGCGCCCAAGCTCGTGCAGGAGGTGGCCGAGACCTTTGCAAGAGGCGAGCAGTCGCTGCTCTTCCTCAATCGCCGGGGCTATGCGCCGCTGACGCTCTGCCGGAGCTGCGGCCATCGCTTCCAGTGCCCGCAATGCTCGGCCTGGCTCGTCGATCATCGCTTCCGCGACCGGCTTGTCTGTCACCACTGCGGCTTCGCGCTGCCGAAGCCGGAGCACTGCCCGAAGTGCGGCGATACGAATTCGCTCGTCGCATGCGGGCCGGGCGTCGAGCGCGTGGCGGAGGAGGTGGCCGAGCGATTTCCGGAGGCGCGGATTGCGATCCTCTCGAGCGACCTGACGCCCGGCATCACCGAGCTTCGCAAGATCATCAATGCCATTGCGGAAGGGCAGGCCGATATCATTATCGGCACGCAGATCGTCGCCAAGGGCCACAACTTTCCGGGGCTGACGCTTGTTGGCGTCGTCGATGGCGACTTGGGGCTAGGCGGCGCCGACCCGCGCGCGGCGGAGCGAACGTTCCAGCTCCTGCATCAGGTCACGGGCCGCGCTGGCCGGGCCGCGAAGGCGGGACGCGGTTTCGTGCAGACTCACATGCCCGAGCATCCGGTCATGGAGGCCATCATCACGGGCGATCGCGAGGCCTTCCTCGATCGGGAAATCGGTATGCGGCAAGCCGCGATGATGCCGCCCTTCGGCAGGCTTGCCTCGTTGATTGTTTCAGGACGCGAAAAGCCGGCAGTGGAGGCGCTGGCGCGCGAAATTGCGCGGGCTTCACCGCCAGCCAAAACCATCGAGGTTCTGGGCCCCGCCGAGGCGCCGATCGCCATCGTTCGCGGGCGTTTCCGATATCGGCTGCTGGTCAAGGCTCCAAAGGAGGTCGACCTGCAAGCCTATCTGCGCCAATGGCTCGACGGCCTGCCGAAGCTCAAGGGCGACTTGAGGCTCCAGGTCGACATCGATCCGTACAACTTCCTTTGAGAGGCTAGAGCACTTGTCCTTCCAAGTGGAAACCGGTTGGTCGAAGACAAGTGCTCAAAACCAACACCCTAGAGCGCCGAGCTGATTCCATCAGATCGAATAGCGCTCTAGCGACGGATGGAAATCGCGGACTTGGCCTTGGCCGGAGCCTTGCGCGCCGGCAGCTTCTTTGCCGTCGTGTCGATCGGACCGACGAACTGGACGCCGGCCCGGCTCCCCTTCCGCCACATCACGTAGCATTCGACGACCGAGCGCTCGAGCAGGTTCTCGACGACGAGAAAGAAGCGCTCCGGCAGCTGCATCTCTGCGCCATTCCGGCGCGTCTCCTGCGGATGCATCTCGAGCATCGCGCCCATGGCGGACATGTCGTGCACCGTGCAAGCGTAGGAGTGCTGCGCGCCGTCGGCCACCTGACCGGCGAGGCGAACGGGCTTGCGATTGGCGCGGCGATTGTCGCTGGGCTTTGCCGGGACCGCGGGGCGCATCCGGTGGGGCTGCTCCTGGCGGCCGACGAGCACGGGCAACTGGGACTTGTTCGGCGCGGCCTCGACATGGCGCACCGGACGTTTGGCCTGCTCTTTCTCCACGAAGACGAAATTCATGAGACGCACCCCCCAGTGGCGGCTTGGACTTGTCGGCTTGTCGTGTGACGCCTGCCGTTAATACTCGCGAAATGCTTACATCCGGCAAAAATGATCGCTCAAATTTTAGACAACTCGGACGCTGCGTAGACGGAGCGTTTTCGGAGCATTGATCTCTGACGGGAGCGATTAATGATTGTACCCGCAAAGCACGCTGGAGGCGGCCTGACGGTCGTGCTACCGGGTTGGCATGTCCGCCAACCAAGCGCAATCGATGCGGCCCGGCCCTGCCGCCGCCGACTACCTCTGGCTGTTCCTCTTGGCCGCGATCTGGGGCGGCAGCTTCACCTTCATCAAGATGGGTGTGGAGACCGTTCCGGCGGCCACGACGACGTTCGCAAGACTGGTGATCGCCTCGGTAATCATGGTGGCAATCGCCCTCTGGCAGCGCGACCCATGGCCCTCGGGCGCCCGGCTCTGGGCTGTCATTCTTTTGACGTCGATCACCGGCAACGCGCTTCCCTTCACCCTCATCAGCTGGGGCGAGGAGCGGATCGATTCCGGTCTTGCGGCCATCCTCATGGGCGTCATGCCGCTGACCGCGATGATCATCGCCCATGTGCTGACCAGCGACGACCGGCTGACGCCGGGCAAGCTCGCGGGTGTGGCGCTGGGCGCCGTGGGCCTCGTCATCCTGATCGGGCCGGCCCGATTGACCAGCCTCGGCGGCGACGTGATCCGTGAGCTTGCGGTGGCGGCGGCTGCCATCAGCTATGGAATCAACGCAAATGTGACGCGATCGCTGACCGGCGCACCACGCTATTCGACCATAGCCTTGGTCATGATGGTCTCAGCCGCGATCATGGCGCCAATTTCGCTCATCGCCGATCAGCCTTGGACCTTGTCGCCGAGCGCCTCCTCGATCTTCGCCATTGTCATGCTCGGCATCTTCCAAACAGCGATCGGTACGATCATCCTCTTCCTGCTGGTGCGGCGGCAGGGAGCGTCCTTTTTCTCGCAGATCAATTTCCTGGTGCCGATCTCCGGTGTCATCTGGGGCGCCGTCGTGCTCTCCGAGCGGCCGGCGCTTTCGGCGTTTGTCGCCCTCGGCGTGATCCTGGCGGGCGTGGCGGTGGCGCGGATGGGGCGTGCGGTCAGCAATCGTTAAGGGGTTGTGCTGCCGGAGCACTTTAGGGTGTTGCCGTTTTTCGTTTTATCACTTCAACACCCTAATTCCTTGGTTTGTCGTGCTTCTTATCGGAAAACCGCTTCGCACTTTTCCGGAAGCACTCTAATTCCATGGTTTGTCGTGCTTCTTTTTGGAAAACCGCTTCGGATCCCGGCCTTCGCCGGGACAAGCTTTTCCGGAAGCATTTTAGTTCGCGAATATCTCCACGCGCTCGCGACGCCGGCCGGCGAGGTAGAGCAGCACGCCGATCGTCGCGAATATGACCCAGGTCGGGGTCTCGAGCACGAAGGCCGCGACGGGGTCCCAGGCGTAAGGGTGGATGTATCGCTCGAGCATCGCTTGAAAGGCGTTGAGGCTCCCCCGGCCGAGCTCAAACCATTGCTTGCCCAGGCTGGTGAACGCGATGCCGGTGCCCAGAGCGAGTGAGCGCGTGACATCGGCGACTAAAGCTACAATGGCAACGATCATCGACCAGCTGCCGAGCAGTCTGAGTATGAACATGGTCGCGTTTCTCCCCTTCTGGACTTGGTAGCATTGACGTGCCGATCGGGGAACATATGGGTGTGCCGGACGGCAGATGGAGGGCTCGAACAGGCCTTGGTGGGATCACGACGTGTCAAATCTTGCGGATTGGGCCTCGATCAGTATATTGCGCCGCACTCGCGTTGGGCTCGCGGCTCTGAGCGCCGGTCGGACGATTGACCGGCGAGTGGAGCGGATTGCCCCAGACGGCATAGGAGAGATGGCCGAGTGGCTTAAGGCGCACGCTTGGAAAGCGTGTGTGCGGGCAACCGTACCGGGGGTTCGAATCCCTCTCTCTCCGCCAGCCCATTTGATCAGCCCCTGTTTTGCTTAGATTTTTCGCCGTGATTCCCAACCCTATCGGCAAGGTTTGGGAATCGGGTGCGGCCCGTGAGGCCGACGGGCCTTCAAGCTTGATCATTTTCGGAGCCGCCGAGCAGCGACATCTGGCGAAAGCGGCCATGCGGCGCCTGCAGGCGGCTCC
>JANNSX010000283.1:0-7341 GCA_031403155.1 Hyphomicrobiaceae bacterium | reverse complement strand
GACTTTGCGGAGCGCGGGCGCCATCTTGTTCGTCAGCGTGCCGGCGACGATCATGACGTCGGACTGGCGGGGCGAGGCGCGCGGCGCGAAGCCGAAGCGCTCGACGTCGTAGCGCGGCATGGACGCCTGCATCATCTCGACAGCGCAGCAGGCGAGCCCGAAGGTCATCCACATCAGCGAACCGGTGCGCGCCCAGTTGATGAGATCGTCGGTCGAGGTGAGGATGAATCCCTTGCCGGCGAGCCGGGCGTTCATCTCGGCGAAATAGGGATCGTTTGCGCGCTCCGCGGCCGTGCGGCCCTCACCCGGCTGCTCGAACGTCGCCATCGGCGCCAGGGCGCCCTCGGGCCGGATCAATCCCATTCGAGAGCCCCCTTACGCCACTCGTAGATGAAGCCGATAGTGAGCACGCCAAGGAAGATCATCATTGACCAGAAGCCGACACCGCCGACCTCCTTGAAGGCGACCGCCCAGGGAAACAGGAAGGCCACCTCGAGATCGAAGATGATGAAGAGGATCGACACGAGATAGAAGCGCACGTCGAACTTCATGCGCGCGTCATCGAAGGCCTGGAAGCCGCACTCGTAGGCCGAGACCTTCTCGGGGTCCGGGTTACGGACCGCGATGATGAAGGGCACGATCATCAGCACGAGGGCCAAACCCCCGGCGATGGCAATGAAGATGGCGACCGGCAGATAGTCGAGCAGCAGCTCGGACATTGGGTAGCTCCGGACCGGAGATGGGCGGGTCGGCGACGCGCGCGGACTGTAGCGGCGTTCGGGAGGGCTCTCAACCCCTGGGACCGAGCCCGAAGTGCCGCACGGCCGGAGCCGGGCTCACCGGGCATCAGTGCAATTTCACCACCGGTTCCGTCCGCCGGGTGATGGTGCGGGCCAGCGTGTCGAGCGCCACCTTCGCCGGCCCGTGCAGCGCCAACTCGTGCATCTTGTAGAGGGACTTGTACATGAGGCGGGCGAACAGCCCCTCGATGAACAGGCTGCCACCGACGAGCTTGCCCATCAGGCTGCCCACCGTCGAATACTTCCCGAGTGAGACGAGCGAGCCAAAATCCCGATAGGTCCAGGGTTGCAGCGGCTCACCCCTGAGCTTGCGGCCCAACTGCCGGGAGAGATGCGAGGCCTGCTGATGGGCTGCCTGGGCCCGCGGCGGCACGGGCCGGTCGTGGCCCGGCCAGGGGCAAGCCGCGCAATCGCCAAGCGCGAAGATGTCGTCGTCCCGCGTCGTTTGCAGCGTTGGTCGGACCATGAGCTGATGGGTGGGGGTGGTCTCCAGGCCCGCGATGTCCGCCAAAAGCTCCGGTGCCTGAACACCCGCCGCCCAGACGACCAGCTCGGCGGCGACGTGCTCGCCCGTTGCGAGCTTCACGCCCTCCCGATCGACGGCAGCGACCCGGGCCCCCGTCCTGACGCTAACCCCGAGCTTCGTGAGCAACTCACCCGCCGACTTCGCCAGCCGCTCCGGCAGTTGCGGCAGGATGCGCGGCGCCGCCTCGATCAGATGAATGCGGATATCGCGATCGGGATCGATGCGGTCGAGGCCGTAGGCGACCAACTGGCGGGTCGTCTTGTGCAGCTCGGCGGCGAGTTCTGTTCCCGTCGCACCGGCACCGATGATGGCGACGCTGAGCTGGCCCGGCGCCAGCGGCTCCGATTGGGACTGGGCGCGGATGCAGGCATTGACCAGGCGGCTGTGGAATTGCTTGGCCTGCTCGGGCCGTTCGAGGGCGATGGCATGCTCCGCGACGCCGGGGGTGCCGAAATCATTGGTCCCACTGCCGATGGCGATCACCAGTGTGTCGTAGGGGATGCGGCGCGCCTCGGTGACCGGCCGGCCGTCCTCGTCGCGGTAGGGGCCGACCTCGATAAGCTTGCTCACCCTGTCGATGCCGGCAAGCTCGCCCAAGCGGAACGTGAAGTGATGCCAATGCGCCTGCGCGAGATAGTCGAGCTCGTGCACGCTCAAGTCCATGCTGCCGGCGGCGATCTCGTGCAGCAGCGGTTTCCAAAGATGCGTGCGGCGCCGGTCGACGAGCGTCACATGTGCCTTGCCGCGGCGGCCGAGCTTGTCGCCGAGCCGGGTGGCGAACTCGAGGCCCCCTGCCCCACCGCCGGCGACGACGATGCGATGCGGCTTCGGTGTGCTGGCGTCGTGATGCTGTGCGTGCGGCATGCCGGATCCCCGTTCCAAGGGCTCCTAACACGCCGCATCCAGCCTGCGTAGGCCGCAAACGACGTGCGGCAGCGCAGAATGAACCTCGCCCGCCTCAGGTCGGCTGCGGCTCCATGCCGCCGGAGGGCTCCTCGCCCTCGCCGCGCTTCTTGGATTTGCCGGCCGTTGGCACGGCCGAGCCGCTCGGGCCCTTGGGCGTATCACTCAAGTCGCGAACGACCGTGCCGCCGTTCATGACCCGCCTGACCTCGTCGCCTGTCAGCGTCTCATGCTCGAGCAACGCCTGCGCTACGGCCTCGAGCGCATCGCGCTTCTCGGTCAGGATCCGCCGCGCCTCCTCGTAGCCGTGGGCGACGAGCCGGCGCACCTCCGAATCGATCTTCTGCGCCGTCTGCTCGGAGATGCTCTGGTGGCGCTGCATGGACATCCCCAGGAACACCTCCTCCTGGTTCTCGCCATACATGACGGTGCCGAGCTCGTCCGAGTAGCCGTAGCGAGTGACCATGGCCTTGGCCAAGGCGGTCGCCTGCTGAATATCACCAGCGGCGCCCGAGGTGATGTTCTCCTTGCCGAAGGTCAGCTCCTCAGCGACCCGGCCGCCCATGGCGACCGTCAGCTGCGATACGAACTCGATGTACTTCATCGAGTAGCGGTCGCCCTCGGGCAGGAACTTGACCATGCCGAGTGCCCGGCCGCGCGGAATGATGGTTGCCTTGTGGACGGGAATGCCCGCCGGCACGGCCGTGCCGACGACCGCGTGGCCCGCCTCGTGATAGGCGGTGAGCTTCTTCTCCTCGGGCGACATGGCCATCGAGCGGCGCTCGGCGCCCATCATGACCTTGTCCTTGGCATCCTCGAACTCGAGATGGGTGACGAGGCGCTTATTGCGGCGGGCGGCGAGCAGCGCCGACTCGTTGACGAGGTTGGCGAGGTCGGCGCCCGAGAAGCCCGGCGTCCCGCGCGCGATCGTCCTCAAGTCGACGTCGGGAGCAATCGGCACTTTCTTGATGTGGACGCGAAGGATCCGCTCGCGGCCGACGACATCCGGGTTCGGCACCGTGATCTGCCGGTCGAAGCGGCCGGGGCGCAGAAGCGCCGGGTCGAGCACGTCCGGACGGTTCGTCGCGGCGATGAGAATGATGCCCTCGTTCGTCTCGAACCCGTCCATCTCGACGAGGAGCTGGTTTAATGTCTGCTCGCGCTCGTCATTACCACCGCCCAGGCCCGCGCCGCGATGCCGGCCGACGGCGTCGATCTCGTCGATGAAGATGATGCAGGGCGCGTTCTTCTTCGCCTGCTCGAACATGTCGCGGACTCGCGACGCGCCGACGCCGACGAACATCTCGACGAAGTCCGAGCCCGAGATCGTGAAGAAGGGAACGTTGGCTTCACCCGCGATGGCGCGGGCGAGCAGCGTCTTGCCGGTGCCGGGCGGACCGACGAGCAGCGCGCCGCGCGGAATCTTGCCGCCGAGCCGCTGGAACTTCTGGGGATCGCGCAGGAACTCAACGATCTCCTGGAGATCTTCTTTCGCCTCGTCGACCCCAGCGACGTCCTCGAAGGTGATGCGGCCCTGCCGCTCGGTCAAAAGCTTCGCCTTCGACTTGCCGAAGCCCATGGCCCGGCCGCCGCCCGACTGCATCTGGCGCATGAAGAAAATCCACACCGCCAGCAACAGCAGCATGGGGAACCAATTGATGAGGATATCGATGAGGCCGGGCGTGCCTTCATCGCTCTGCTTCGCCGAGATCGCCACGCCCGATTGATAGAGTTTTTCGATGATGCCGGGATCATCCGGCGCCAAGGTCCAGAAGGAGGTGCCATCCGATTTCGTGCCGCTGATCTTGTTTCCGGAAACGGTGACGTCCTTGATCTGGCTGCTGTCGACGCCGGTGCGGAACTCGGAATAGGTGATCTCCGATGTACCCTTGCCGGCGCCCCGGCCCGGGTTCTCGAACATCTTGAACAGGCCGACGAGCAGAAGGAGGATAACGATCCAGATCGCGAAGTTCCGGAATTGCGGATTCATCTCTGTTCCTAGCTGGCGGGCTGATCTGAGGATCGATCAGCGGCCGGTTGTACAGGACGCGCGAGGCGCAAACGTGCCTTACGCGAATTCAACCCTTAACATAAGTATCGGGCCGCCTGCTGCCAAGACGAGCGGCACGATGAACACGCACTAGAGCACTTTCCGACCAAGTGGACACCGGAGCATTGTCGGGCTTTTGGCTTATTTTTGGGTTTCGGACGCCGCTGCGGGCGTGCCGAAGATCGTCGAATGTCCGAGAAACCTGAAGGTCACGCCGGAAATCGCGGCATGAACGGCGTCCAAGGGTGAGCCCAATAGGGTTGTATCGCGAAGGAGGAAGGGTGCGGCATCGAAACCGGGTGTGTGTACCAGGGCCCAGTCATCCTGCTTCGCCGCGCCGGTCAACGCGAGGCCAGGCACGACCCGAACCTCCGCCGCGCCCTTCTCCAACCTAACCTGGAATCGACCGTCCCAGAGAATGGTGATGCCAGGCACGAGCATGGCTTCTCCTGGAGGCGAGCGACCCATCTCGCGGAGGAAAATGGCCTGCCGGCTGCTATCCGTTCGCGCAATCTTGATTAGGCTCCGCGCCAGAGTGCGCCCGCCGCTTTCCGCCTCGTTCAGCCAATGGGTCAGCTCCTCGATCTTTGCGAGACCCGCCGGCTCTGCATCGCCACCAACTGCGGCGCATAACCGCTGGGCGAGCCGCACGGCGATCTCGTCAGGCATGCCGGCGAGCCGGTCGAGATCGAGCGTCGCGACACCGAGCGCGCTGACTTCCACCGACTCGCTAGCGAACCGACCCGTCAACTCATCGAGCGCACGGCGGGCACGGCCGAGGCGGCGGGCGCTGAGCGCCACACTATCCGCCGTCAGCCCCAGCGCGTCGAGCATTGGCGCAGTACTGCGTAGACGCGATCGCTCGAAGCGCGGATTGCTGTTGCTCGGATCGCTCACGTAAGCGATGCCGCTCGCGTCCAGCGTCGCCACGAGGCGTGCCTTGGCAAGGCCGAGCAACGGCCGGAGGAAAACAACACCGTCGAACTCGTTGCGCTCGGAAATTCCGGCGAGTCCATCGAGGCCGCTGCCGCGGGCGAGCCGCATGAGAAGTGTCTCGGCCTGATCATCCTCAGTATGGGCGGTGAGGATGGCGTCGAGGGCATGTTTGGTGGCAGCTTCGGCCAGCAGGCGACGGCGTGCCTCGCGGGCGGCTTCTTGGATGCCGGTTGTGGGCTTGGCTCCCTGCCAGCGCAGGATCTCGCAAGGAAAGCCGAGGCGCTGAGCCGCGTCAGCCACGGACGCCGCCTCCGACGCCGATTGGGGTCTCAGCCCATGATCGATGGTCAGCACGATCGCGCGCGGCGCCGGTGCCTTGTCACGCCAGCGCGCGTAGAGATGCATGAGCGCCGTGCTGTCGGGACCGCCGGAGACGGCAAGGCCGACAGCGCCTAGAGCGCTATTCGATCTGACGGAATCAGATCGGCGCTCTAGGTTATGGTTTTGAGCACTTGTCTTCGACCAACCGGTTTCCACTTGGAAGGACAAGTGCTCTGGCCCCTCGATAGCGGAAAACAGGCCCGCCAACTCGCCATCGGCGATCGGGCCGGCCGCCATCGGCTCAACAGCCCGCGCGCGTGCGCTCGGCCTCGGCCCGGCGGCGCAGCTGCGCCTGCACCTTCGGGAAGTCGTTCTCGAGCGCGGCGAAGGCCGAGCAGGCGGCGTCCTTCTCGCCCAGCCGCGACAGCGACATGGCGAGCTTCATCAGGCTATCGGGCGCCTTCTGGCCTTTGCGAAAAGTCTTGTAGCCGGTGAGGAAGGCATCGGCCGCGGCCTTGTAGTTGCCGCGCACATAGTGCGTCTCGCCCAGCCAATACTGCGCGTTCCCGGCGAGCTTGCTCTTGGGATACTGCTTCAGGAGCGCCTTGAAGCCGGCTTCGGCGGCCACGAAGTCCTGCTGCAGAAGATGGCCGTAGGCTTCCTCGTAGACCTGTTCTGGCGTGGTGCCGGGCTGCAGTGCCGCCACGTCGGTTTCGCCAACCGACGGTGCGGCAGGCTCGGTGCCGTCGAGCGTGCCGAGATCGCTCGCGGCGACGTCGGTGCCGGCCGGCGGCGTTGCGCCAACCTCCGAAGCTTCCGCGGTCGCGGGCGCGCCGCCGCCGATGTTACCGCCATCTGTAAGAAGATCGCCGATCTGATCGCCGGCGGGAGCCGCATTCGGATCGAGGGTCAAGTCGCTACCGTCGCCGGTCACCTCGTCGGGTGTCGTCGCGGCGAAGTCGCCGGCGTCAGTCGCAGCGGTCGCCGGTGCCGCCGGCACGCTGGTCGAACTCACCGCCCCACCGCCGAGCGAGCGGACCTCGGCGGTCAATGCCTGTAGCTGGGTCTCGAGCGCCTCGATGCGGGCTTCTGAATCCGAACTGGCGCCGCTACTGGAGCTACCGCCACCACGCGCCATCGATTCCAGCGTGCCGATCACCACCTGCATGTCGAGGATCTGGCGCTCGAGCTGCTGCACGCGGGCCTCGAGGTCGCTTGTGTCCTTGGACTTCTTCTTGGGCTTCGCCGGTTCGGCCGCCGGCTCGGCCAGGGGCTCTGCGGTGATCGGGTCATCCGTTTGCGCCAAGGCGAGCCCGGCTCCGGGACCCGCGCCAAGCGCCAGCAGCAAGATAAGGACGGAAACACGCAAAGCCATCATGTCATTCACCAGACATCTGTTGGATCGGGCTCATGGCCGAAGGGCCGCTCGATACTCGAACGGCCCCAGTACCCACAATCACTGAAGGACGACACGTCTGTCCGTGGCCCGCGAGCCTGTCGATGGGCCGACGCCGTGCCGTGACGATGGTGCGCCTCCACTGACCCCCGCTGCCGGGGACGTGACCACGGCACCGGTTTGACGTGCGCTTTGACGGGGGTGTTGCCACCGTCATACCCTCCCCCCGCACACGCAACGGGAGGGCAAGCCCATGGTCGCATCGGTTGTCGGCATCATCGGCGGTTCGGGGCTCTACGATCTCCCCGGCCTCACCAACCGCGAGAAACGCCGCATCGCCTCGCCCTGGGGCGAGCCCTCGGACGAGCTGACCTTTGGCGAGCTCAACGGGCGCGGGGTCGTCTTCCTG
>JANNSX010000282.1:0-2219 GCA_031403155.1 Hyphomicrobiaceae bacterium | reverse complement strand
ATCATGGGCGCGCTGCTCGGCGCCGGCAAGCGGCTGCTGACGGGCGAGAGCCTGTTCATGACCGTGTTCTCGAACAAGGGGAGCGGCAAGGCGCAGGTGGCGTTCGGGGCGCCCTATGCCGGGAAGATCCTGCCGATGGATTTGAAGGCGCTGGGCGGCGAGCTCGTGTGCCAGAAGGACTCGTTCCTGTGCGCCGCGCGCGGCGTGTCGATCGGGATCGCGTTCCAGAAGAAGCTCGGGGTCGGCCTGTTCGGCGGCGAGGGCTTCATCATGCAACGCCTGCAGGGGGATGGGCTGTGCTTCGTGCATGCGGGCGGGACCATCCACGCGCTCGAATTGGCGCCCGGGCAGACGCTGCGCGTTGACACCGGCTGCCTGGTGGCGTTGCAGCCGTCGGTCGCCTACGACATCCAGTTCGTGGGCAAGGTGAAGACGGCGCTGTTTGGGGGCGAGGGCATTTTCTTCGCGATGCTGACGGGGCCGGGCAAGGTGTGGCTGCAGTCGTTGCCGCTGTCGCGCCTGGCCGACCGGATTTACAAGGCGGCCCCGCAGAACAGCCGCGGCCGCAAGGAAGAGGGCTCCGTCCTCGACCAGGCGTTCGGCCTCGGCAGACTCCTCGACGGCGGCGGCCGGTAGAGGGGGTCGCATCTAGAATCATCGCTTTTTTCTCGCTCTGGCCCCCGTGGGGTCAGAGCGAGAAAATAGTGATGAAGAAAGATGCGACCCCCATTCTTGCTACAATCGGCGGTCTCGTGCCTTGCCGGGGGCGTCGTCGTCGCCGGCAGGGATGGGTTCTCCCAGAGTCAGGCACTCCTCCGCATGGCGCCACAGTACGTCTTCACGATGAAGGGGCTCGGGAAGGTCTACCCTCCCGACCACACCGTCCTCAGAGACATCTGGCTCTCGTTCCTGCCCGGCGCGAAGATCGGCGTCCTGGGCTACAACGGCGCCGGCAAGAGCACGCTGCTGCGCATCATGGCGGGGCTCGAGACCTCGTTCATCGGGGAAGCGTTTCCCTCAGACGGCCTGACCGTTGGCTTCCTGTCGCAGGAGCCGCAACTCGATCCGCTCAAGACCGTCTTCGGAAACGTGGAAGAAGGCGTCCAGCCGATTCGCGACCTGTTGAACCGCTACGACGACATCAACATGAAGCTCGGCGAGGACCTCTCGCCCGAGGCGATGGACAAGGTCCTCGAGGAGCAGGGCCGCCTGCAGGATCGTATCGACGCCATCAACGCGTGGGACCTCGACTCGCAGATCGACCATGCGATGGATGCCCTGCGGTGCCCGCCCGGTGACGCCGACGTGACGACGCTGTCGGGCGGCGAGCGACGCCGCGTGGCCCTGTGCCGCCTGCTGCTGCAGTCGCCCGACCTGCTCCTGCTCGACGAGCCGACCAACCACCTCGACGCCGAGTCGGTGGCGTGGCTCGAGCACTTCCTCCAGGCCTACGCCGGCACGGTCGTCGCCATCACGCACGATCGCTACTTCCTCGACAACGTCGCGGGCTGGATCCTCGAGCTCGATCGCGGGACAGGGATTCCCTGGCAGGGCAACTACTCGTCGTGGCTCGACCAGAAGCAGAAGCGCCTCGAGCAGGAACAGAAGACCGAGTCGAAGCGCCAGCGATCCCTCCAGCGCGAACTCGAGTGGATCCAGATGTCGCCGCGCGCCCGCCAGGCCAAGGGCAAGGCGCGCCTCAACGCGTACGAGGCGCTCCTGACGCAGGACGTCTCGCAGAAGCTGGAGACCGCGGAAATCTACATCCCGCCTGGCCCGCGCCTTGGCGACATCGTCGTCGAGGCCCGGAACCTGAAGAAGGGTTTCGGCGATCGCCTGCTCTTCGAGAACGTGACCTTCACGCTGCCGCCCGGCGGCATCGTCGGGGTCATCGGGCCGAACGGCGCCGGCAAGACGACTTTGTTCCGTATGCTGACCGATCAGGAGATGCCGGACAGCGGCACGCTGAAGGTCGGCGAGACGGTGGTCATGGGTTTTGTCGACCAGTCGCGCGAGTCTTTGGACGCGAAGAAGACCGTTTGGGAAGAGATTTCAGGCGGGCTCGATATTTTGGAACTGGGCAAGCGGCAGATGCAGAGCCGAGCTTATGTTTCGGCCTTTAATTTCAAAGGGCTCGATCAGCAGAAGAAAGTCGGGCAACTGTCGGGCGGGGAACGCAATCGCGTGCATTTGGCCAAGATGCTGAAGTCGCATTGCAA
>JANNSX010000281.1:0-27146 GCA_031403155.1 Hyphomicrobiaceae bacterium | reverse complement strand
TCGGGGATCATTGAGTAATGCAAGAAGTCCTTCAGCTCATCTTCGACACACTCGCGCTCGGCAGCCTCTATGCGCTCGGCGCACTCGGCATCGCGCTCATATTCGGCGTCATGCGGCTCGTCAACTTCGCGCATGGCGACTACATGGCAGCCTGCGTCTTCCTGCTGCTCTGGCCGACGGTCAACGCCGAGACCATCGTCTTTCTCGGCGATCTCCCCTTCTACATCCTGATCCCGCTGGTGCTCGCCTTCGGCGCAATCATCTCGATGCTGTCGGAGATCCTCATCTTCCGGCGTTTCCGGAACGCCAATCCGGCGACCATGATGATCGCCTCTTTCGCGCTCGGCTTCGTCATCCGGCACTTCCTGCTGATGCTGTTCTCGAGCCGGCCGAAGTCGGTCGACCTCTGGTCGCATCTCTCGCAGCATGTGGAGATCCTGGGCGCGCGCATCCCGCTGCTCCAGGTCATCGCCATCTTCGTCACCATTGTCATACTTCTTGCGCTGACCGCCTTCCTCAAACGCACGCGTTTCGGGCTCGAAATGCGTGCAGCGGCCGAGAACTTCACCATGGCGCGCATGCTCGGCGTCCAGGCCAACCGGGTGATCCTCCTCGCCTTCGCCATCTCCGGCATGCTTGCAGCGGCAATCGGGCTCATTCTTGCGACTTTCTCGGGCACGGCCGACATCCAAATGGGCGCCAACATCATGCTGGTCGCCTTCATTGCCACGGTTATCGGCGGGCTTGGCAGCCTGACGGGCGCGGTTGCCGCCGGCTTCCTCATCGGCGCGGTCAGCACGGTGTTCCAGGCCTATCTGCCCCACGACGCCCGCGTTTTCCGCGATGCCTTCGTCTACGGCTCGGTGATCCTCGTGCTGCTGATCCGTCCGCAAGGGCTCTTCGCGCCGAAATCGGCGAAGCAGAGGGTGTAGGGGACCATGCAAGCCCGCTCCTCCATCATCTCGCGCACGATCTCTACACCGATCCTGCTGATCCTGGGCCTCCTCGTCATCTGCGTGCTCGCCTGGACCTTCGGCTCGCGACCCTTCAACCGCACCGTCACCGAGATGTTCATCCAGGTGATGCTGGTGGTCGGCTTCTACGTCTTCGTCGGCAATGCCGGCGTCATCTCCTTCGGCCACGTCTCCTTCATGTATCTGGGCGCCTACATGACGGCCTGGTTCACGATCCCGCCCGTCATGAAGGGCGTGACGCTGAAGGGGCTGCCGGAATGGGTCCTGCAGAGCCAGTACAGCATGTGGGTGATGGCGCCGATCTCGGCGCTGTTCGCAGCCCTCTTCGCGTTGATCGTCGGCCGCATCATCATGCGATTGAACGGCATCGCCGCCTCGATCGCGACCTTCGGCCTGTTGGGCCTCGTCAACAATGTCTATTCGAACTGGGATTCGGTGACTGGCGGCCAGGGCTCGATCGTCGGCATCCCGCCGGTCATCACGATCTGGATCGGCTGGCTCGGAGCGGCCATCGCCATCGCCATCGCCTACCTCTACCAGATCTCGCGCTCTGGTCTGGCGCTCCGGGCAACGCGCGACGAGGAGATCGCCGCGCAGGCCTCCGGCATTGACGTGGTACGCGAGCGCTGGATCGCCTTCATCGTCTCGGCCTTCATCATCGGCCTTGCCGGCGCGCTCTATGCCCACTTCCTGAGCGTCGTCAGCCCCAGCGCTTTCTTTCTGAAAATGACCTTCATCGCGCTCGCCATGCTGGTGGTCGGCGGCATGTACAGCCTGACCGGCGCGGTGGTAGGCGTCGTCGTCATTTCCGGGCTGATCGACCTCTTGAAACGCTTCGAAAAGGGCTTCGACATCGGTGGAGTCGCAATTGGCATCCCGAACGGAGTGCAGGAGATCGCCATCGGCCTCATCATGATCGGAATTCTGATGTTCTTGCCGACCGGCCTGACGCGGAACCGGGAGTGGACCTGGGGTGGCTGGCCGTTCGGAGGAGGATCCAAGGACCCGTGAGCCTTGACCGGCAGGGCCCGTGGTTGTTTGTTGCGGAAACTAACGAAAGGGAGGACCCCAAGAATGCGTTTCTCAAAGACGTTTGCGACCATGACGGCTGTTGCCGCCCTCTGGTCCGCGCCAGCCTTGGCCGAGGAGATCGTCATCGGCTTCGCGACCGCCGAGTCGGGCTTCATGACCGCCTATGACAAGCCGGCCCAGGATGCGGCGCTCATCCGCATCAAGGAGATCAACGACGCAGGCGGCCTGCTCGGCAAGCAACTCAAGGTCGTCACCGCCGACACCAAGACCGACCAGGCGGAAGGCGCCAAGGCCGGACTTGCGGTGCTCGACGAGGGTGCCGAGCTCGTCATCGTCTCTTGCGACTACGACTTCGGCTCCGGCGCGGCCCTGCAGGCCCAGGCGGCCGGCAAGGTTTCGTTCTTCTTGTGTGCCGAAAGTGTCAAGGCCGGCATCCCCGGCGTTGGCCCCTTCTCCTTCTCGGCCTCCGTGCTCGCAGCCGTGCAAGGCTCGACCATGGCCGAGTGGGCTTACAATAAAAAGAACGCCCGCAACTTCTACCGTCTGCTCGACAGCTGGACGGTCTACAACAAGGGTATCTGCGATGGCTTTGACTGGATGATGCCGCGTCTCAAGGACGCCAAGCTCGTCGGCGAGGATACCTTCAAGAACGACGACGCCTCGATCGCCGCACAGATCAGCCGCATCAAGGCCCTGCCGCAGGAGCCGGATGCGATCATGCTGTGCACGATGATGCCGGGGGCTGTCTCGGCCATCAAGCAGATCCGCGCCGCCGGCATCAACTCGATGCTGCTCAACGGCTCGGGCGTCGATGGCAGCTACTGGCTGGAGGGCGTTCCTGGCCTCTCGAACTTCTTCGTTCCTGTCCAGGGTTCAATCTACGGCGATGATCCCAATCCGGACGTCAACGCCTTCAACAAGAAGTACACCGAGGTAACGGGCGCCGCGCCGTCGAGCCAGTATGTTTATCCGGGCTACGTGCTCATCGACGTGTGGGCGAAAGCCGTCGAGCGGGCCAAGACGACGGACGCCGCGGCGGTCGTCGCCGAGCTCGAGAAGATGATCGATGAGCCGACGCTGTTCGGACCCCGCACCTTCAACGCGGAGATCCATCACCAGAACCGCGGCCGGTATCTCATCGTCGAGACGAAGGACGGCAAGCCCGGCGTCGTCGACGAGTGGACGATCTCGGAGAAGATTCCGGTCGACTACCTCGTCTCGAAGTGAGCTTTTGAGCTGAGAACAAAACCGCAGCCGGAACACTCCGGCTGCGGTCGCAAGCTTCTCTGATGTTTGAAATCTCAGACGGTCTAGCTGGTTGCTGCCTTCTCCCTTGAGAGAAGGTGGCCCGCAGGGCCGGATGAGGGGTTGAGCTAACCTCCATCCTCTCGTCGTTCGCCTGTGAGACCTATCGAGGATCAACCCCTCTCCCGCCTGCCGGCACCCTCTCCCCAAGGGAGAGGGCCAAACCAGCTGGCTCCGTCAAGAGACGAGGGAACGGCAAGGCATCTGGTGCTTTACCGGCCCACTGAGAAAGGACTTGTACGATGACCGTCGTCGTCAATTGCGATATGGGCGAGGCTTTCGGCCTCTATAAGATGGGTGACGACGAGGGGCTGATGCCGCATATCGACGTGGCGAATGTCGCCTGCGGCTTCCATGCCTCCGACTTCAATCACATGCGCAAGACCGTCAAGCTCGCCAAGCAGCACGGCGTGAAGGTCGGCGCACATCCCTCCCTCCCCGATCTCCAGGGCTTCGGCCGCCGCGAGATGAAGATCGGCCGCGAGGAGATGGTGAACTGCATTCTCTACCAGGTGGGTGCGCTCAAGGCTTTCCTCGATGCCGAGGGCATGATCCTCAATCACATCAAGCCGCACGGCTCGCTCTACGGCATGGCCGCGCGCATGGAGGACATCGCGCACGCGGTCGCGGATGCCGCCGACGTTTACAAGGTGCCGCTTTACGGCATGAAGGGCACGCTGCACGAGAAGATTTACGGCGCACGCGGCCATCGATTCGTCGCCGAGTACTACGCCGATCTCGACTATGACGGCGACGGCAAGCTCATCATCACGCGCGAGCACGACGCCAAGGACCCGGTCGAGGCTGCGGCGCGCTGCCTGCGTGCTGTCGTCGAGGGCAAGACCAAGACTCTGGCCGGCAACGACGTACCGGTAGGCGCCGATGCGATCTGCGTCCACTCGGACACTCCGAACGCCGTCGACATAGCGGTGGCCGTGCGCAATGCGTTGCGCCCGCATCTCGCGCCGCGCTGACCATCACAAGATACGAAAAGACCAGGAGAAGACCCCATGGCCACCAAGCAGATTATCTCCCCACTCCCAGGCACGTTCTATAGGAAACCAGCGCCCGATAAGCCCACCTACAAGAACGACGGCGACACGATCGCTGTCGGCGATGTCATCGGTTTGATCGAAGTCATGAAGTCGTTCAACGAGGTGAAGGCGGATATGGGCGGTAAGATCGTCCGCTTCATCGCCGAGAACGAGGAGCCGGTGATGGCCGGTCAGCCACTTGCCGAGATAGAAGCGTAGCCATCAAACCATGCCTATAAAGAAGCTGCTCATAGCCAACCGCGGCGAGATCGCCGTCAGGATCATCCGCGCGGCCAAAGAGCTCGGCATTGCGACCGTCCAAGTCTACAGCAAGGCGGATGCCGACTCGCTCGCCGTAAAGCTCGCGGACGAATCGGTCGACATCGGCCCGCCGCACGCGGCGAAATCCTACCTCAACAAGGACGCCATCATCGGTGCTGCGAAGGCCACCGGCGCCGATGCTATCCATCCAGGCTACGGCTTTCTCGCCGAGAATTCCGAGTTCGCCGCGGCTGTAGAGGCGGCGGGCCTCGTCTTCGTCGGGCCGACGGCCGAGTCGATCCGCCTGATGGGCGACAAGGTCGCCGCGCGCGAGGCGGCCGACCGTGCCGGCGTTCCGACGGTGCCCGGCAGCAAAGGCCGGCTCGAAACGCCGGAAGAAGCCTTTGCCATTGTCGAAAAAACGGGCTTTCCCGTCATGATCAAGGCGGCGGCCGGCGGTGGTGGACGCGGCATCCGCATCGCGCATTCCAAGGACGAGTTCGCGCAACTGATGCCGCAGGCCCAGGCCGAGGCGAAGGCCGCCTTCGGTGATGGCGGGCTCTATGTCGAGAAGCTCGTCGAAGGCGCGCGCCACATCGAGGTGCAGATCCTGGGTGATGGCCGCGATGTCATCCACTGCTTCGAGCGCGAGTGCTCGCTACAGCGCCGCCGGCAAAAGGTCTGGGAGGAAGCGCCGTCGATCTCGCTGAAAGAGGACAAGCGCCAGGAGATTTGCAAATCGGCGGTGGCTCTCGCCAAGGCCGTCAACTACCGCGGCGCCGGCACGCTCGAATTCCTGTTCGACGACTTCACCCAGGACTTCTTCTTCCTCGAGATGAACACCCGCATCCAGGTCGAGCATCCGGTGACCGAGATGATCACCGGCATCGATCTCGTGCGCGAGATGATCCTGATCGCAGGCGGCCAACCCCTGCGCATCCGCCAACACGAGGTGAAGCGCAAGGGCCACGCCATCGAGGTCCGCATCAACGCCGAGGATCCGTCGAAGAATTTCATGCCGGCACCGGGCACGATCACCGCGCTAGGCGTCCCCGGCGGCAACGGCGTGCGGTTCGACAGCATGCTGTATCCGGGCTACACGGTGCCGCCCTTCTACGACTCACTGCTCGGCAAACTCATTGTCTGGGACGAGGATCGCCCGGCCGCCATCCGCCGGATGGAGCGCGCGCTCTCCGAACTCCATGTCGAGGGCATCGCCACGACGAAGCCGCTGCATCAGGCCTTAGCCCGCGATGAGGATGTGCTTGCGGGCCGGTTTCATACCGCCTGGCTCGAGCCCTGGCTCGAAGGCCGCGCCGCATCGCTTTCTCCGGCCGCGACTGCCGTCGCCGCACCAGCCGTCGTCACCCAACCTGCTTCCCCGCCCGCCGCATCCGAAACAGGAGGCCAGCGCCCCATGAACACCCGTTACTCCTTCGGAGGCGATGAGCACATCTTCGTCGAGGTCGACGAATCGATGTCGCTCGAAGCTTTCTTCAAGTCGCTCTTCATCACCAATGCGGTGAGGGACTCCAAGATCAAGGGCGTCACCGAGATCTGTCCGGCCAACGCCTCGTTCCAGATCAAATACGATCCGGATCAGATCAAGCCGTCCGACATGATGGCCGAAATCAAGAAGCTCGAGAGCGCGGCGGAGAAGGCCGAGCCCATCATCAAGACCCGCATCATCGAGGTGCCGGTCTACTACCAGGACCCCTGGACGCACGAAACGCTGATGCGCTTCCGCGAGCGTCATCAGGACCCGAAGGGCACCGACATCGAGTATGCGGCGCGCGTCAACAACCTCGCGGACCCCGCGGCCTTCATCAAGGCGCACTCAGGCGCGCCTTGGTTCGTCTCCATGGTGGGCTTCGTCGCGGGCCTGCCGTTCCTCTATCAGATGGTGGATCGGCCGCGGCAACTTCAGGTGCCGAAATATCTGCGCCCCCGCACCGACACGCCCAAACTCACCGTCGGTCATGGCGGCTGCTTTGGCTGCATCTATTCGGTCAGAGGCGCAGGCGGCTATCAGATGTTCGGCGTCACGCCGATGCCGATCTACGATCCCAATCAGCAGATCAGCTATCTCAGGGACTTCATGTGCCTGTTCAAGCCGGGCGACATCGTCCAGTGGAAGCCGATCTCTCGCGAGGCCTACGACCAGGCGGTCGCCGATGTCGACGCTGGCCGCTTCGCGCCCCGGATCGCCAACGTCACCTTCTCGCTCGCCGATTTCAATCGCGACATCGACGGCTACAACCGCAAGCTGGAGGGCGCCCTCAATGGCCATTAAAGTTATCGCTCCCGGGCTCTCGACCACCGTCCAGGATCTCGGCCGCCCCGGCTACTATCACATCGGCATCCCGCTTTCGGGAGGCATGGACCGGTTCTCGACACACGCTGCCAACATGCTCGCCGGCAACGACGAAGGTGCGGCCGTGTTGGAAGCCGTGTTCATGGGACCGGAGCTCGAGTTCACCTCGGATGCGACTGTTGCGGTGACGGGCGCGGATATGCCGGCGAAGGTCAACGGAGTTCCTCGCGAGAGCTGGACGACATTCAACGTGAAATCCGGCGACCGGCTCGCCTTCGACTTCCTGAAGTCCGGCGCCCGCGTCTACATCGCGGTGGCAGGCGGCATCGACGTGCCGGTGGTGCTGGGCTCGCGCTCAACCTACACACTGGGCGCGCTCGGAGGCCACAAGGGGCGCAAGCTCGAGGCCGGCGATGAGCTGGCCGTCGGCCAGGGCCGCAGCGTCGCCGAGGGCCGCACGGTTCCCGCCAACCTGCGCCGCGGGCCCGGCGCTTCGCCTGAAGTGCGCGCCGTTCCCGGACTCTATTGGCACCGCATCAATGAGGAAGCTCAGAAAGGCTTTTTCGCCGACACCTGGAAGGTCGCCCCCGAGGCCGATCGCATCGGCTACCGCTTCAAGGGCGGCAAGCCCCTGCAATTCGTTCCGAGAGAACAGCCCTTCGGCGCCGGCTCCGATCCTTCGAACATCGTCGATGCCTGCTATCCCTACGGCTCGATCCAGGTGCCAGGCGGCACCGAGCCCATCGTGCTGCATCGGGACGCGGTGTCGGGCGGCGGCTACTTCATGGTCGGCACTGTCATCTCCGCCGACATGGATCTGATCGGCCAGATGCAGCCGCATCAGCCCATGAAGTTCGCGAAGGTGGATGTCGATCAGGCGCTCACAGCACGCCACGAGCGCGCGTCGCTGTTGCAGCAGATGCGGGATGGCCTGGCTGCGTAAGCGAATGCGAGCTAATCCGCCCCTCGAGGAGAACTCTCCGTAGTCGGCCTTCTCCCTTGGGGAGAAGGTGGCGCGAACGCGCCGGATGAGGGGTTGAGCTATGCTCAAATCTCTCCTCTTCGTGTGTTGAGATCCGTCGAAGATCAACCCCTCTCCCGCCTGTCGGCACCCTCTCCCCGTGGGAGAGGGCCAAACACAACCATCGCTGAGTGAGGAGAATGGGCTCGCAAAGGTCTATGCTGTTGCTGTGGCCTCAGTAGCGATCAACCCATGCGCGCCACAACCACCTCCGCGATCGCCAGCGAGGACGTCAGACCCGGGCTCTCGATGCCGAAGAGCAGCGCGGCGCCGGCATGGCCGTGCGTTTCGGGACCATCGATGCGGAAGTCGGCGGCGGGAGCGCCTTCCGGCACGATCTTCGGGCGGATGCCGGCGTAGGCCGGGAATAGAGCGCCATCGGGAAGATCGGGCCAGTAGTTACGGATCGACGCGTAGAATGAGGGCACGCGCCGCGCGTCCACTTGATAGTCGAGCGCCTCGATCCATTCGACGTCCGGCCCGAAACGCACCTGTCCTCCCAAGTCGAGCGTCGCGTGGATGCCGAGGCCGCCCGGCACAGGCATCGGATAGATGAGCCGCGAGAACGGGCTTTTCCCCGCCAGCGCGAAATAGTTGCCTTTCGCGAAGTAGCTGCGCGGCGGCGGCGTGTAGTTGGCATGCGCGAGACCGTGGGCGAGCCGCGGCCCGTCGTGCCCGGCCGCAAGAACGAGGTTTGCGACGGTCAATTCCTCGCCTGCCTGCTCGCCGCCGAGGAACAGTCGAAATCCGCCCTCCGCAATTGGTACGATCGAGGTGACCTCGGTGCTCAGTACGACCTGCCCGCCGGCATTGGCCATCGCGCCTTCGAGCGAGAGCATGAGCGCCTGGGCATCGACGATCCCCGTCGAGGGCGAATGCAGCGCCGCGACCGCCTGCACGGCCGGCTCCATCACACGAGCCTCGGCACCGCTGATCTCGACCAGATCATCGACGCCGTTCGCATGCGCTGTCGCCGCCAGCGCTCGCATGGCGGCAACCTCCGCCTCGCTCGTCGCCACGATAAGCTTGCCGAGCGGCTTTATCGGAACGCCCGCCTCGGCGGCGAAGGACTTCAGGAGATGCCGGCCACGCACGCACAGCCGCGCCTTGAGACTGCCCGTCGGATAGTAGATACCGGCGTGCACGACCTCGCTGTTGCGCGCGCTGATTTCCTGGCCGATGCCGGCATTGCGCTCGAGCACCATCACCTCGCGGCCTGCTTCGGCGAGTGCGCGCGCAATGGCCAAGCCGATCACACCCGCACCGATGACGACCGTATCGAGATCCGTCACTCCGGCAGCCACTTCACCGACTGAACGAGCGCCATCTTCGCCGGATCGATGGCCGGGAAGATCGTCTTGTAGAAGGCGTCGCGAACTTGCGCGTATTCCTTTTTGCAGCCCTCGGCGCGCTCAGGCGGCAGCACGCTCGGATCGGCGAAACTCGCGAAGGCGCCGGGATCGCTGCCATAGGCGATGCAAAGCACGTTGTAGAACCGTTGGTCCGCGGTGCCATGCTCGTCAGCGAAGGAGCGCCGGTCGACCGGCACGCCCATGCCGACATTCTTGAGCGCGAGCTGCGCGTAGGCCATGCCCGTGACGACGGTCATGGCGACCTCCTTGTCGAACTGCAGTGCCAGGAAGGCCGCGAGCTGATCCGCCGCATCCTCCTCGCGGCCGAGCACGGGAACCTGGAGATTGTCGAACAGCGCGTGGCCGACCTCGTGCAGCACGATGGCCGTCAGTGCGCCCGTGATGACGCGCTTCGGCGGCACGCCATTGACGGGCTCCGTGGGCGTGATCTTGTCGAGATAATCGACGATCTCGTAGCATATGTTAAGCTGCCAATCGAGCGGGTAGTAGAAGGCGTTGGGCGTGCCGTCGAGCGTGCATTGGCGCGTGGTCAGACGCAGCCTCGTGGGCAGCTTCACCGGCGAGAGAAACTGTTGTAGCCGCTCGAGGAACTGCTGATCCTTGAGACGCTGCATCAGTGGCGCATAGGCCGGATTGCGCGGATCGACGTAGTCGATGACGAGGTGCTCGTTGGTGAGCTGCGCCGAGGCGGTTGTCTGCGCGTGAGCCGGCGGTGAACCGAACCAAGCGAGTCCCAGCAATGCGATCATACCCATCAGACGAATCATGATCGGCAACCCTTCTCGCTACGGCAACGTGATCTCGGGAATGTTTACATAGACCTGCCCGAGCTTGGCCGTGTTCACATGCGGCATGACCGTCGCCGAGAAGGCCGTCATGGCCTGCTGGTACTCGTTCGGGCAGCGCCAGGACCGCTGCTCCGGCAAGTAGCCCTGCGCAACCGCGCCACGGAAAGTGTCCGGGCTCCAGCCATAGGCCATGCAGAGGTAGTTGTAGTAACGCTGCGCTTCCGGTGAGGTCGCGCTGGCGAAGTCGCTGCCGGTCCAGGTGCGCTCGGAAGCCTCGAAGAATCCGACCGCGCCATAGACGACCTTGAGCGCGATCTGCGGTCCGAACTGCAGCATGATGAGCGCTGCCAGCCTGTCGGCCGCATCGTTCGCCCGTCCCCAGACCGGAATCTTGTAGATGTCGATAATGGCGAACGCGGTCTCGTGCAGAAGCACCTGGATGAAGGCCGCAACCGCCATCTGTGGTGCGGTTGCGACATTGTTCGGCGGCGCCTTGAGTGCCGTCTCCTCGATCTTGGCGATCTGCTCGTAGCAGACGGTGATGCCGGTGACGGAGGAGTAAGGCCTGCTCGGCGCATCGCATTGGACGACTTGCACCTTGAGCGGCGCCGGCAGATCGAGTGGCCCGAGCAAGCTCGACAGCTGCTCGAGCGCCTGGTTCGCCTTAAGCCGCTCGCGGATCGGCTTGAAGGCGGCATTCGCCGGCTCCCCGTAAGTGATCTCGACCTTCGGATTGAGGACGAGCTGGGGCGGCGGATCGGTCTGCGCGGAGGCCGGCCCGGCCAGCGCACAGACGAGCGACAGAACCAGGAGCAGACCTCGAGTCATTGGCTTACTCCCAGCGCGCCGAGAATTCGATACGACGGTTCTTGCCCTTGTTCTTCGTCGAGGTGTTGGGGACGAGCGGCCGGTCCTCGCCAAAACCGATGGTGGCGAGCCGGGACCGCCTGACGTCCTTCTTCATCAGGAAGTCGCGGACGGCGATGGCGCGCTTTTCCGAGAGCTTCTGGTTGTAGCTCGGCGACCCATCGGAGTCGGTGTGCCCCGAGATCTCGATGGTGGCATCCGGGCAGCGATTGGCGACCCAGGCGAGCTGCGTCAGCAGTTCGGTCGACTCGGAGCGGATCTTGGCTCTCGCCACGTCGAAACGGACGCTGTTGTCGTAGAGCAGGAAGTCGAAATACTCCTGGCAGAGCTCGCCTTCCAGATTGCCCCTTTGCATGATTTCGGCGCGGGTATAGCGCTTGGGCGGCGGATTGCCGGTGACGTCCTCGTCGTCCGCGCTCTCACAGCCGCCAATGACGGCGCGATCCGTGATCTCGGCATAGCGATTGACGGTGAGCTTGAACTTGTTGCCGCCGCGGCAGGCTTCCGCCACGAAGCGCGGCAATGTCTTGTCCGTAAATCGGATGTCGGAGAAGCCTTGGCTCGCCAGGATGTCCTCGACCTCCTCAAGCTTTAGAACCCCCGGCAGGCTCGGATTGACTGGCGTCTTGTCCTCGTCGAACGCATAGCAGTCGCCGAGTTCCTCGGTGTTTTTCGTGGTGCCGAAGCGGTCGAGCTCGAGGCGGAGCCGTGCACCCTCCCGGCAGGCCTCGACGATGATCTTCGGCGGATCGGGATTGACGAAGCGGATGCGGCTGAAACCCTTGCTGCGCAGGATGTAGCGGATTTCCTGGTTGGCATCGGTCGTCACGGTCGAGCCGCCGCCGGCGCAGTTGCCGATCTTCGTCCGGTTGACGACGTCGCCCCACCAGTTGAGCTTCAGCTCGAACTTCTCCGAGCCGAAACAAGCCTCCGCCTTGTAGCGGGGCAGGATGCGATCGGTGAAGACGATGCCGCGATAACCGCGCGTTTCGAGCAACTCGGTGATCTTGGCGATCGAGTAGGCGACAGTCACCACACCGGACCGAGGCTCAGCGACATCGCCCGGCACCAGCCCGAACGGACCGGCGGCAACGGGAGTCACGACGAAAATCACAACAGCGGCGGCAAGCATCCGCCGGAGAACGCGATGAGGCATGGGGGCTTCCCCTCCCGAGGAACGAAAACGCTGTCTTCCCTTAACTGGAAAGTGCAGCGAAATCCAAGGCCTTGAAGCTCACCCGAGCATTTGTCCAGAATGAGGCAATGGTAGGCCGCCGCGGTCGCGCATTCGTTAACGAATTCGGCGACGCGACTTGACGCGGACGGCATCGAACCCCTTATTGACATCGCCAGCTGGCCGGACGGTCGCTGCTGCCGCCGTCAGGCGGCGGTGGAGGAAAGTCCGGGCTCCAGCGAGACACGGTGCCGGATAACGTCCGGCGGGGGCGACCCCAGGGACAGTGCCACAGAGAACGAACCGCCCCGGCTTGCCGGGGTAAGGGTGAAAAGGTGCGGTAAGAGCGCACCGCGCAGCCAGCAATGGATGCGGCAGGGCAAACCCCACCGGGAGCAAGACCGAATAGGGGTGGCGCGCCGTCGCCGGGCAACCGGCTATGGCAGGTGGGTCTCCCGCCGAGCCGCCCGGGTTGGTTGCTCGAGGCGCCGGGTAACCGGCGTCCCAGATGAATGGCCGTCACGTGGGGCGCAAGCCCCGCCATACAGAACCCGGCTTACAGGCCAGCTGGCAATTTTCTTTGGGTGTGTGGAGTAGCGAGTACAGTGCTCGTGAACTGTGAAGTGGTGAACGAAAAGGTCGCCCACTCGCCCTCACGCCATCTGGAGCGATGAGACCAGGCTCTCGAACATCAGCCGGCCGTCAGTGCCGCCCAGCAGCGGATCGGCGAGGCGCTCGGGGTGGGGCATGAGGCCGAGCACGCGGCCCTTGGCATCGACAATGCCGGCGATGTTGCGTTGCGCGCCGTTCGGGTTCGCCTCGGGCGTGATCTCGCCATCGCGATTGCAGTAACGGAACGCGACTTGCCCTTCGCCCTCGAGCCGGTCGAGTGTCTGCCTGTCGGCGAAGTAGTTGCCCTCGCCGTGCGCGATCGGCATGATGGCGACGCCTTTGTTGTGGAAGCGGCGCGTAAACATCGTGTCGTTGCGCTCGACGCGCAGGGTCACGTCCTTGCAGACGTACTTGAGCGAGGCGTTGCGGAGTAGAACGCCCGGCAGCAAGCCCGACTCGCAGAGGATCTGGAAGCCGTTGCAAATGCCGAGCACCGGCGTGCCGGCTTTGGCCTTGGCGATGACGTCCTTCATGATGGCCGAATGCGCCGCCATGGCGCCGCATCTCAGATAATCGCCATAGGAGAAGCCGCCGGGGAGCACGATGAGGTCGGTCTTGGGCACCGCGGAATCGCCGTGCCAGACCATGGCGGGTTTCTTGCCGGTGGCCTGCTCGAGGGCGACGGCCACGTCCCGGTCGCAGTTGGAGCCGGGGAAGACGATGACGGCGGATTTCATGGGGCGCGGCCTCCGGGGAGGGGTGTCAGGGCCATTGTCTAGCCGACTCGGAGGCGCGCCGTCCAAGTCGCGAAGTGACGCGTGGCGCTCGTATCGCTCTGAACCATTCGAACTCGCAAGCAACACTAGGGTGTTTCCGCTTTTCGTTCGATCACTTCAACATCCTGATTCCTTGGTTTGTCGTACTTCTTTTCGGAAAACCGCTTCGGATCCCGGCCTTCGCCGGGACAGGCTTTTTCCGGAAGCACTCTAGCCGGACTGCCAGGCAGATCGTTGTCGCAATGACCTCCCCACACCGTCATGGCCGCGAAGGCGGCCACCTAGCTATGTTCGACTGGGCGAGAGCTCAATCCAAACGACGTGGCGCCACTCCAACAATGACTTTCATCGAGTGGACGCCAGCTCACCGGCACTGACCGCTATCACGAGCTTGTGGAGGCATGTCTGGGTGGCCGCCTTCGCGGCCATGACGGGGAGGGGGAAGGGTCACGCTCGCGGCACTGTGGTTGAGCAATCGCGCGGGAACAGCAGTGCCGTCATTTACTCCGGCGAGAGAACCACTCGTGCCAACTCTTCAATCCCAGTTCGTTCTCGAGAATTGCCGGAGTATCGAACGTGATCTGCTCATCGGTTACGAGGTCGCCGGTCCAGAAGAAATTGCCAGACCACGCCGCGCGGCGCTCACCGGTCAAAATATTCTCAAGTTCGCATTCCGGAGCTGGATATCGCATATTGAACAGCGCAGGCAGCTCGCCGGGAACGGCCTTGCGCCGTTGAAATGGCCCTCTCCAGTACCAGGACATGCCCGGGGGGCCGAGACGCCGGTCCACAATCCGCCACCGCTTATGCGGACCTGCCGGCCACTCGCTCACCCCAGCTCGTAGCTGTAGTTCTCGATCACCGTGTTGGCGAGCAGCTCCTTGCACATCTTCTCGACGGCGGCCTTCGCCTTCTTCACGTCCTTCTCGGCGATCTCGACCTCGATGTACTTGCCTTGCCTGACCTCACCGACGCCCTTGAAGCCGAGCGAGCCGAGAGCGCCCTCGATCGCCTTGCCCTGGGGATCGAGGACGCCGTCTTTGAGGGTGACCTTGATGCGTGCCTTCATGGGCCGAGCCTACTGTTTGGAGGCGACGAGCCGCGGTCCCTTGACCCGGCTCGGATTGGTCTCGACCAGCACGCCCAAGCGCCGCGCGACTTCCTGATAGGCTTCGACCAGGCCGCCGAGATCCTTGCGGAAGCGATCCTTGTCCAGCTTGTCGTCGGTCTTCACGTCCCAGAGACGGCAGCAATCCGGGCTGATCTCATCCGCCAAGACAATGCGAACCTGATCGTTCTCGTAAAGCCGGCCGAACTCGACCTTGAAGTCGACGAGGCGGATGCCGACGCCCAGGAACAGGCCGGTCAGGAAATCGTTAATGCGCAGCGCCAGCGCCATGATCTCGTCGAGCTCGGAGGGAGCCGCCCAGCCGAAGGCCGTGATGTGCTCTTCGGACACCATCGGATCGCCGAGCTCATCGTTCTTGTAGCAGAACTCGATGATCGAACGCGGCAGCGCCGCGCCTTCGGTGAGGCCGAGCCGCGACACGAGGGACCCCGCCGCGACGTTGCGGACGATCACCTCGAGCGGCACGATCTCGACCTCGCGGATCAACTGCTCGCGCATGTTGAGACGGCGGATGAAATGGTTCGGCACGCCGACATCAGCGAGCTTCGTGAAGATGTACTCGGAGATGCGGTTGTTGATGACACCCTTGCCCTCGATGATCTGGTGCTTCTTTTTGTTGAAGGCCGTCGCATCGTCCTTGAAGTGTTGGATGAGCGTGCCGGGCTCCGGGCCCTCGTAGAGAGTCTTGGCCTTGCCCTCGTAAACGAGACGCCGACGGTTCATTGGGACATCCTCACGATCGGGGCGGGGGTGGCAGCCGGAAAGCCGCTTGAAACCGCCCGTTGGAAGGGCAAGCTAGCCCATTGAGGGGGGCGAAACAATGATGGGTCCGGGCTGCTGCAACCCTAACCTTATTGCAACGCAACATGGTTGATTTGGCGGCCCTCACCGTCTATTTAACAGCTTGAAAACAGCCGGTTTGACGGAGTGGCCACGGGAATGATGGCCAGTCTGCAACAGGTGGTGCCCCATTCCCACAGCGGAGGTCCGAGCATGTCCTCGTTCGACGATCGTCAAAAAGGCTTCGAGAACCGGTACGCCCACGACCAGGAGCTGCAGTTCAAGGCGCAGGCGCGCCGGAATAAGCTTCTGGGGCTTTGGGCCGCCGAAAAAATGGGCATCTCAGGCGATGCCGCCGCCGACTACGCCAAGACGGTGGTGAAGGCCGATTTCGCCGAGCCGGGCGATGAGGACGTGTTCCGAAAGATCCGCCAGGACCTCGACGCCAAGGGTGTCGCCCAGTCCGACCACCAGATCCGCCGCACCATGGACGAGCTGATGGCGACGGCGAAGGATCAGGTCATGACCGAGACGAAGGCGTAGAGCAGCGCAACATCTGCATTCGGGATTTTTCTCACGCCGCTCGTTTCACCCCCCACCCTGTCCCTCCCCACAAGGGGGAGGGGACGTTGGGGATAGCGTCTTGTCTGACCATGGATGTGGGGGATGAGCGATCGATTGGAGCTACTTGGCGCTTGTCAGCTCTATTGGCGCGCTCGGTTGGATTGGGACCAGCTACGAGTTTTACGCGAGTGAGCGAGGGTGGCCGGCAGGGAAATTCTTTGCCGGGCCAACAAGATCGAGCGTCGTGGATGCGTCGATCGCGTTGACAATTGGCGGACCTATCTTCGCGTGGTGGGACCGTGGGCTCCCAATGGCCGCAGCAGTGCTGGTTTCAAGCTTCGTCTTGGCATTCGGGCTGACCAGTATTTTGAGGCACTACGTTCAGTGGCTGTGGATCCTGAGCATGCTCGCGCTTGTTGTCGCGTTCGCCTACCTGGTCGCCGACAAATACGTGTTCTGAGTAAGATAATTTGCGGCGCAAGCCTCGGACCGGCTCGCGGGTATTCGATGTCAGGGACGCACTTCCTGACGCCCCCTCCCCCTTGTGGGGAGGGTTAGGGGTGGGGGGTGCGTGCGGTGACGTCGCCCGGTGTCACAGCCGAGAGCATTGCGTCACTCCGCCGCTAGCTGCGCGGGTGCGGCGGTACTGTGGCCGATCTGCGGATGCGCCGGCGCGGGTAGCGCCTCGCCTGGCTCGTCCGTGGGGCCGATGAAGCGGCCGAGCAGCCAGCCGAAGAAGCGGCCGATGTCGTCCATCATCAGATAGATCGCCGGCACGAAGACGAGACAGAGGATCGTCGAGGCGATGAGGCCGCCGATCACGGCGACGCCCATCGGCGCGCGGAACTCGCCGCCAATGCCGTGCCCCATGGCCGTCGGCACCATGCCGGCCACCATGGCAACCGTCGTCATGATGATCGGCCGGGCGCGCTTGCGGCCGGCATCGACGACGGCATCGCGCCGCTTGACGCCCTGGCGCACCTCCTCGACCGCGAAGTCGACCATCAGAATGGCGTTCTTCGTCGAGATGCCCATCAGCATCAGCATGCCGATCAGCACCGGCATCGAAAAGGCTGTCTGTGAGGCGATCATTGCGAGTACGACGCCGCTGCCGGACAAGAACAGAGAAAACACGATCGTGAAGGTCTGGAACACGTTGCGAAGCAACAAGACGAGCAATCCCACGACCATGAGCATTCCCGCTCCCATGGCCATGAAGAAGCCTTGGAAGATCTCGGCCATGATCTCGGCATCGCCGCTCTCCTGGAAGCGGACGCCTGGCGGTAGCGACATCGCCTCCGGCAGTGCCTTGATGGCCTCCAGTGCGACGCCGAGCTCGAGGCCGGGGGCGAGGTCGGCGCCGATTTTGACCTGCCGTACCCGGTCGTAGCGCTCGATCGTGCTCGGACCGTTGCCAAAACGGATGGTGGCGATACTCGCGAGCGGAACGGCGCTGCCATCGGCCGCACGGACCCGCATCGACTTCAAATGCGAGAGGTCGTCGCGCGCCGCCTCGTCGAGCTGGACGCGGATCGGGATCAGCCGGTCGCCGGATTTGAACTTGGCGAGGTTGGCGCCGACATCGCCGATGGTGGCGACGCGCACGACCTCGGCGATCGTCTCCGGCGCGATGCCCAGGCGGGCAATTTCGTCGAGCTTCGGCTCGACCCGGATTTCCGGCCGGTCGAGGCCCGCGTCCGCCGAGACGTTCGAGAACCCCTGAGTACGCCGGATCGCCGCCTCGAGGCTGGCGACTCCTTGCTGCAGAGACTTTGTCTCGTCGCCGAGCACCGAGACAGTGATGCCGCGCTCGCCGCGATCGTTCACGTAGGCGATGCGCACATCCGTCGTACCGGCCAAGAGCTGCTCGACCTTGGCCTCGATCTGTTTCTGTGTGATGGCCCGGTCGGCCTTGGGTTTCAGGCGCACGATGGTCGTTGCATTGCGCACTTCGGCCAAGCCTGTCGGTTTGGCACCGCCTAGAACGAAGACGGACTCGACCTCCGGGATTTCTTTGATCCAGCGCGCCATCTCGTCTGTCTTGGCGGACGTGTCATCGAGCCGCGAGCCGGGCGGCAGCTCGACCTGCATGACGATGCGCGACTCGTCCGGGATCGGGAACAGACCGGACGGAATGAATTGGGTTGCCCAGATCCATCCACCAATAACTGCCAAGAACGGAAGCACCATCAGCCAATGCGACCAGCGCCAGTACATCGTCAGGCGAAGGAACTTCGTATAGGCGCGGATCATCCAGCCATCGCCATGGACGACATGCTCTGGCGACGAGCGCATGAGATAGGCCGTCATCATCGGCGTGATGAGGCGGGCCACCAGCAGCGAGATGATGACCGCGACGGCCACCGTCAATCCGAACTGCTTGAAGTACTGCCCGGCTATGCCGCCCATGAAGCTCACCGGCACGAACACGGCGACGATGGTCATTGAGATGGCGATCACCGCCATGCCAATCTCGTCGGCGGCCTCGAGGGACGCGCGATAGGCGGACTTGCCCATGCGCATGTGCCGGACGATGTTCTCGATCTCGACGATGGCGTCGTCGACGAGGATGCCGGTCACCAGCGTCATCGCGAGCAGGGTGACGAGATTGAGCGAGAAGCCCATCATGTCCATGAGCCAGAAGGTCGGGATCATGGACAGCGGCAGCGCCACGGCGGCGATGAAGGTTGCCCGCCAGTCGCCGAGGAAGATGAGAACCACGAGCACGGCGAGCGCGGCGCCTTCGAGCAGCGTCACCATCGCCGCCTCGTAGTTGCCGACCGTGTAGGCGACCGAATCGTCGATGAGCTTGATCTCGACCTCGGGCCGCTTGACCATCAGCTCGGCGAGCTTCTTCTGCACGGCGTCCGCGACGGTCACATCGCTCGCGCCCTTGGCCCGGAAGACGGCGAAGGAAACCACCGGCTCGCCGTTGACGCGCGAGAAGGAGCGCGGCTCCTCGGCCGTGTCTTGGATCAGGCCGAGATCGGCAAGCCGCACGCGCCGGCCGCCGGGTAGCGCGATCTCGGTGTTACCGAGCGCTTCCAAACTTTGAGCGCTGGAGAGCGTTCTGATCGCTTGCTCCTGGCCACCGATCTCGCTGCGACCGCCGGCAAGATCGGCGTTGGTGGCGCGAAGCTGGCGGCTGACGTCGGCGGCAGTGACGCCCAAAGCCATCAGCCGGTCAGGGTTCAGTGCCAGCCTGATTTCCCGGCTGACGCCGCCGTAGCGCTCGACCCGGCCAACGCCCTTGAGACCCTGCAGCTCGCGCTTCACCGTGTCGTCGACGTACCAGGACAACTCCTCGAGCGTCATGTTGGGCGCGGCGACCGAGAAGGTCATGATCGCCTGCCCCTCGACGTCGATGCGCTGGGTCACCGGCTCGTCGATGGAGCGCGGCAACTCGCCCCTGATTTTCGCAACGGCGTCCTTGACATCGTTCAGCGCCCGGTCGGTGTCGAGGCCGATCTGGAATTCGATGACGGTCTGCGACGAGCCGTCCTTCACCGATGAGACGATGTGCTTGACGCCGGTGATGGAGGAGACCGCATCCTCGACGCGCTTCGTCACCTGGCTCTCGAGTTCGGAGGGAGCGGCGCCCGATTGCGTGACGGAAATCGCAATGACCGGCACGTCGATGTTGGGAAACCGCGTCACTGTCATGTTCAAAAAGGTGAACACCCCGAGCGCGCAGAGCACCACGAAAAGAACGAGCGCCGGGATCGGCTGGCGGATGGACCAGGCTGAAATGTTCATGGCCTACTGCCCCGCGGTCTTGGCGAGTTGCTCTGTAGGTTTCACCTTGTCGCCATTGCGCAGGAAGGTGCCGGCGCGCAGCACCACGATCTCGTTCAAGGCGAGGCCGCCCAAGACCTCGGCGCGATCCCCATCGATGTGGCCGATGGTGACCGGCCGTGCGGACACGACGCCGTTGGCGACGATCTGCACATAGGCCGTGTCCTCGCGATAGGAGACGGCCGAGAGCGGCACCGTCAGATTGTCTCGCCGCGAAACCTCCACGATGCCTTTGGCGAAGCCGCCGATGATGAGGCCTTTCTCATCGTCGAGCGCGATCCGTACCTTGCCGAGCCGGGTCATCCGATCGATCTCGGGCAAGACGAGGCGTACGGAGCCATTGACCGCATCCTTCCGGCCGGCGGGCATGACGCGCGCCGACTGTGCCTGCGCAATCCGCGGAAGATCGATATCGGCGACCTCCGCTTCGAGTTCGATCTCGCCGCTGGCGATGAGACGAAACATGGGCTCGCCGGCTAAGCCGGCAATCTGGCCCACGCGCGCCGACCGCCGGCTGATGACGCCAGAAGCCGGCGCAACAACATCCGCGCGCGCCAGGCGCCATTCGAGCTCGCGGCGCTGAGCCTCGGCGACCGCCTTGTCCGCACGCGCGGCCTCCACGAGCTTCTCGCCGGTCGCAACCCGCGCCTCGGCGACGTCGTTGGCCGAAACCGCCTGGTCGAGAGTGGCTTCCGAACCATAACCCGATTTCGCGAGCTTTTTGGCGCGCGTGCGCGCTTTCTCGGAAGCGACAACGGTTGCCCGGGACTCGGCAATCTGGGTCTCGGCTTGGGCGATGGCCGCCTCGGCGCGCGCGATCTGCGCGACGTTCTGCGCAACTTGAGCCTCGAGCGTCACCTTGTTGAGGCGGGCAAGGAGCTGGCCCTTCTCGACCCAATCGCCCTCCTCGGCCTTGAGTTCGAAGATCGACAGGCCATCGACTTCGGCTGCGACGAGGATCTCCTCGCGCGGCACGAGCGTGCCCGAGACGATGACGGTCTCGACGATGGGGTTCGTCGCCGCCTTGACCACGGTCACGGCCGGAATGATCGGTTCGGTGGGCCTAACAGCAGCCTCGCCGGCCGTCACAGGCTGAACCGGGCCCTTGTTTTTGTGCAGGAGATCGGGTGCCAGCACATAAACGCCCAGCGCGCCTGCGAGCAGAACTCCAATGAGCTTCGTAATCAATGACTTCATGATGTGTGCTCTGCGTGACCTGATTTGGGGGGCATGGAGGGCCGCAGCATGCGGCTGATGAGCTCACGTAGCCCGGGCTCGATACGGGCCACGGACATCTCTGGATCGAACGCCGGCCGGACGATCAATCCGTCGCCTAACGCGATGAGCACCGTCACGACCACATCCGGATCGAGAGCCGACTCGATCTCGCCGGCGGCCTGAGCAGCCGTGATCGCCGCGCGCAGCTTCTCGCGAACCTGCCGGTGATTGACCTCGAAGATGTCGCGAATGCGCGGATTGCGCTGTGCCTCGGCGCAAACCTCGGCGCAAAGCGCGGCATCCCGCGAGCCGGCCATATCCTTGAGGAACGCGAAACCGCCGCTGAAAAGTGCTGCCAGATGGTCGCTGTCGACCGCGACGGCGCTCAGATAGCGCGCATTGCGCTCCCGCTCCTCGGCGGCGATCGCCTCGATGATGGCGTCCTTGGATGTGAAATAGCGATAGAGACCGCCCGGACTCATGTGCGCCTCCTGACAAATTTCCTGCATCGAGGTGCCGTGGAAGCCAGCCCTGGCAAAGCAGGTGACCGCCGCATCGAGGATGCGGCGATGGTTGTCGGTGGCTGGCGGTGGGGCAGCCATGGCTTCGGCGGTCAGGGTCATGAACACGTGCTCTTGTTGCATTGCAGCACACGACGTTCGCGAGACCAAAATTATCGGTCTCGGTTGCGAGCGAACGTTCATTCGCATCACATTTAGTCTACAGTAGGGCAGTTGTCTAGAGCGCTATTCGATCTGATGGAATCAGATCGGCGCTCTAGGTTGTTGGTTTTGAGCACTTTCTTTCGACCAACCGGTGTCCACTTGGCAGGACAAGTGCTCTAGATCTTAAAGTTGCGCTTGCACCACGATCCGGGCCTGCGGCCTCGATTGCCATTCCATCTCAGCGCACGTCCAGAACCAGCTCGCTGGGCCCGCCCTCGGCATTGATGGTCCAGCCATCGATAGGCAAGTCGAAGGGGCAGGACGAGACGACGGCAATAAGGTCCATGGTGGCCTCGATCTCGACATAAGCGCCGGGCGGAACCGGATTGGGTGGCGAGGTGAGCTTGCCCTCCGGGGTGACAATCGTGTTCGTGAAGAAGTTCACCGGCTGAGGAATGACCGGGACGGTGTGCCCGAAGCGACGCATGGCCGTCTCGAGATTGTCCGCGCAGCTCGCATGCGGCCCTTTGTGACCGAAGAACTCGTAGCGGAACTGGTCACAGGCCGCGATCATCATGTCGTGGCAGTCGGCCGCGCCATCCTCGACGATGGTCAGCATTGGCCGGCGGAAGCGCGAGATGAGCGTGTCGCCCAAGCGGGGTTTCACGGAAAAGGTCGTCACCCAGGAATGCATGGGCGACAGCCATTCGCCGATGTTCTGAGCGTTGAACGCGAAGAAGTCTGCTGCCTGCCGGCCCTTCGGCGTGGTGATCCTGAGGCGCTCGCCCCGCCGTAGCTCGACGGCGCGACCCTCCGAAGCGGGCACGATGATCTGGCTCATGGATTTACCTTGGTTAACGGTTTGTCTTGGGCGGCCTTGCCAAGCCTGCCCGCCGCGATAGAGATGCGCAACGTTGGAGGCCGCAACACCGCCATGCCGCATTCGAGCGACGACAAAATCCGCCACCATTTTCTCTATTGGCAATGCCGGCTGCGCCAGATCGCGACGCGCTCAGGACAGGGCAGGCCCTCGCCGGGCATGCGACCCCGCGTGCTCGAGCGCTCAGGCGCCATCGTCAGCGGTGCCCTCACTGTCCTCATCGTGCCGGTTGAGCCCACCGAAAGCACCGCCTTCTTCCGTTACAATGTGCAGCGCTCGCACGACCCCAAGACCGTCTACCAGAAGGGGCTAGAATACCTGCAGAGCACCTACTTCCAGAAGCCGGAACTGTTCAGCGACGAGCTGACGGCGGTGTTCCTACCCGACTCAGAGCTCGCGGCACGCCTGCTTGCCTTGAAGACCTGCCTCATCGAGTTCGACGAGCTGTCGCAGAACTTCAAGATGCTGGCGAAAGTCAGGAAGCTCGGGGCCCGCGAGGCCGCCTTTCAGGCGACGCTCTGGCACAACCGGACGTTTAATCCGGAGATTCCAAACGATTCGATCATCCTCGGTCTCAAGCCGGATTGGCGCTCGGCACAGGCCCACCCGGAAGCGGCCTGACCTCGGCGCTACACAGTGGATACAAGCTCCATACTTTCGCCGCAGCCCGCGGGCAGGTTCCCCGCCGCTTCGGCAGGCCGGCCCGGGATGGCCCATGCTGCCGGATGGATTGCGGGTTGGCGGCGATAGAGGGCACGTTCAGGCGAAGTGGATACCGGTTCGCCGTGGAACGTGCTCAAGACCGATAGTCTTGGTCTATCGAACACCCAACGAGTGACAGATTGAGATCGCGGCCGGGCGGCCCCACCTGTCCGGAGGCGCTTTGGCGCGCGACCGTGATTGTAAGAGAAAAAGGAGTTGATCTTGAGCTTTGAGTCTCACGCCCTCGGCGATGTTCCTTCCATGCCCGACATTCTCGATCGCGAGCTCTAGGAGCAACGTGCGCTCTACCGGGCGCTCTCCCGCTCGATCGACAACATGACGCATCGCGGCGAGGAGCCGCCATCGCATTGGCAGTCGGTGCACGAGGCCTTGGGCGATCATTTCATTGCGCTGTCGCAGGGGCGCTGATCAATCCGGCCGATCTCCAAGTGGCCGGCAATCCACCTCGCGCCGCATCAGCAGGCGATTGAGGGCCAGAGCAACAACAATCGCGGCCGCGTAGGCCGCGAGCATGCCGTAGGGCACGATGATCGCCGCAACGGTTGCGAAGAAGGCGCCGAGCGACAGCGTTCCCAGGAGATGCCCGCGTACGGCGACCAAAGCCTCGGTCGGTCCGTGCGCCCGATGGGCCGTCACGACGATGACCGAGGCGATGATCGGAAGCGTCGTCAGCAGGCCCGCGACACGCGCGCCGATCGCCTCAGCGGCAAGAGTGATCACCAGCACCAGCGTCGTCGCCACCACGATGCGCAACGGCAGCTCCCAGCCGCGCGAGGATTGAGAGGCGGCGCTCGGCTGTCCGCGGCCCCCCACGAATGCGAGCACCGCGAGGACGATAGCGCCGGCGAACATCGCGGCACCCGGCAACCCGATCGGCAATTGCGACAACAGGGCCGTCACGGCGAGATGCATTGAGAAGCCGAGCACGATCCCTCCGACCCAGCCGTAACGCGGCCCCGCGATCCGGTAGCCCGACGCGAAGCCCGCGATCGAAACGAGACTCAAGATCATGGCGATCGCCGCATCGGCCGCGAAGGCGGTGCCATGCTCGACCGCGAGGAACATCGAGACCGGCCCGGCGGTCAGCGGCAAGCCGGTGATGACGCCGCCCGCCCGCGTGCCGAAGCGGCGCGCGACGAGTGTCGCGATGATGACGACGAGCGGAGTGAGGGTTAGTTTCAGGAGGAGCAGCACCGGGCGACCGAGGAGTTGGCGGGGGCTCAGTGCTGCTGTATTGGCACGGAAGCGGCCAGCCCGCCAACGGGCGCCTCGACGCAAGGCTCAGGCGGATTGCCCTGACGAAGCCGACTCCATCGGATCATCCTTGAGCCCATAGACCTCCGCGGTGCGCACAAAGCCGGGGAGCTCGTGCTCGCCCAGAAAGTCGAACGCCTCCAGGCTGTGACGGGCCACCGCGCCGGAGGCGACGACGCTCCGGCCGACGGCGGCCGAAAGCTTCTCGAGCCGGGCCGCGAGGTTGACGGCCGGTCCAATGCAGGTGAAGTCGAGCCGGTCGCCGCTGCCGATGTTGCCGTAGAGGACCTCGCCAATGTGCAGCGCGATGCCAAAGCCTAAATCCGGTAGATCTTCCGCAAGCTTTTTCCTCGCGGCGCGCGCAGCCCGAGCGGCCCGTTGGCAAGCTTCCGGCGCGCCGACCTCCTTGCCGGTCGGGAAGATGGCCAGGAGACTGTCGCCAATATACTTGAGCACCTCGCCGCCATGCTCCGTGATCGAGGGTACCTGCGCATCGAAGTAGCGGTTGAGGATTGCAACGTACTCCAATGGCGCCACCCGGTCGGCGAGCTGCGTCGAGCTGCGGATATCGGTGAGCCAGATGACGGCCTCGATCGTCTCGGCATCGCCCCGGAGGATTTTTCCGGCGAGCACCTGCGCGCCCGCCTGCCGGCCGACATAGGTGCTGAGCACGTTCGTCGCGACGCGCCGGAGCGCCCAGATCTCGGCAATGCGCGTCAACGGGGTGATCACCGCCTCGAGGCCGGCGATGTCCTCATCCGCGAACCCGCCCGGTGCCGCCGTCGAGTAGGTTGCCGCATGCACCTCGCCATTGCTGAAGAGCAGGGGAACCGCGAGATAGTCGGTGGCGCCCTCCGCCAGCAGCTCTTTCAACACGGGAAAGTCGATTGGTGTCGTTGGATCGGAGAGCTTACGCCGGATCGTCGTCTTGCTCTGGGCGATCACGCCCGCCGGGCTGTTGCGATACGTGTCGCTCGCCTCGAAACCGACCGGCGCCTGTCCGATCCGCACGCCTTCTCCCGGCTTCCAGGTGAAGCTCCGCCCCATCACCATCGGATGGATCGTTTTGACGAACACCGCCGCGCGCCCGAGCGGCACGCCGCAGGCGACGAGCTTCTCGCACATCTGCAAGAGGACGTCCTGCGGGCTCGCGGCAGTCCGCGCGCCGTCAATCAGCCAGGTCTCTATCGCATGAGTCTTGCGCATTCGAGCGGCTCCTGCCACCTGGATGGCGACCTAACGGGATAGTCCGGCCTGCACCTCGTCCAGCACGGTCTCGAGGGTGTCGAACATCCACTCCTGCTCGGCTTCCGTCATGATGAAGGGGGGCGAGAGGACGACGGTCGGGCCGGTCGGGCGGATGATGAGGCCCTTGGCCATCGCCGCCTCGACAATGCGCTCGCCGGCCGACACCTTGCCGTCGAAATGCAGCTTCGTATTCTTGTCGGCGACGATCTCGAGTCCCCCCATCAGGCCGACGCCGCGTGCCTCGCCGACGAGGGGATGGGCGCCGAGCTTGCAGAGCCTCTCACCAAAGCGCGGCGAGAGCGCCTTGATGTTCTCCATCACCCCGCCGGGCTCCGTGATGCGCTCGATCGCGGCCAGCGCCACCGCCGCGCCGACCGGATGACCGGCCGTCGTGAAGCCGTGCACGAACTCGCCGAACGAGCGTGCGGCCTTGTCGAGGCGCTGGGCGATCCCGGGTGAGAGCAGCACGGCGCCGAGCGGGAAGTATCCGGCCGTCAGTACTTTGGACGCCACGATGATGTCGGGCTTGATGCCAAGGGTTTCGGAGCCCCAGAGATTTCCGGTGCGGCCGAAGCCGGTGATGATCTCGTCGGCGACCATCGGGATGTTGTACTTTTTCAGCACCTTCTGGATGGCCGGGAAGTAACCCTTCGGCGGCACGATGACACCGCCCGCACCCATCACCGGCTCGGCAAGGAAGCCCGCGATGGTGTCCGGGCCTTCGCGCTGGATCTGATCATCGAGGCTCTTGGCGAGCCGCGCCGTAAAATCCTCCTCGCTCTCGCCGGGTTCCGCGAAGCGCCAATGATGCGGGCAGTCGGCGTAGCGCACATCGGGATGCGGCGGGCCGAACACGGCCGTCCAATCCTTGGCGGTCAGGCTCGTCGCCATGACGGTGGCGCCGTGATAGGCGCCATGGCGCACCATGATTTTCCGGCGCTGCGGCATCCCCTCGCCGTGCGAAATCATCCAGAGCAGCTTGACCACGGACTCGTTCGCCTCCGAGCCCGAGTTCGTGAAGAACACTTTGTCGATCGGCACGGGTGCGATCTCTTTCAGCTTCTCGGCGAGCTCCACGGAAGGCGTCGTGTTGCGCCCGAAGATCGCGTGATAAGCCGGCAACTCGCGGAACTGGCGGACGGCGGCCTCGACAATGCGCTTGTCGTTGTAGCCAAGCGCGATGTTCCAGGTCCCGGAGTTCGCCTCGAAGTACTTGCGCCCGTGCACGTCGAAGATGTAGGCACCTTCACCCCGGGAGATGATCGTCGGCCCATGCTTGTCGAGCGCGCCATAGTCGGTGAAGTGGTGGAAAAAGCTCTGAAGCTCGCGCGCTTCCCAGGAGTTGGGGGCGATGTCCAT
>JANNSX010000280.1:0-17496 GCA_031403155.1 Hyphomicrobiaceae bacterium | reverse complement strand
GTCGGCATCAAGCCGACCGTGGGGCTCGTCAGCCGTGACGGCATCCTGCCGGTCACCGTCAGAAGCATCTCGGGCGACCTGCTGTCGTTCGGATCGTGCTTCCTCGACCTCGCCTCGCGGACGCTGCGCGATGCGGGCGGGCGGGTATCGCAGTTGACCGAGATGGAGATCGCGCTCTTGAAGATCTTCATCGAGCATCCCAACCAGGCGCTCAACCGCGACGAGATCGCCGAGCTCGCCTATGGCCGCACCTGGACGCCGTTCGACCGCTCGCTCGACATCCGCATCTCGCGTCTTCGCAGGAAGATCGAGCGCGACCCGGCGCGTCCGGAGACGATCCTGACGGTGCGCGGGATCGGCTACCGGTACGAGGCGAGGGCGATGGCTTAGGAAGATGGGGGGCAAGTCGCGAACCCCATTCCTCTCCTCCGCGCACGATGCCGACTTTCGTCCGCCCTCTCCCACGGGGAGAGGGTGCCGACAGGCGGGAGAGGGGGTAAGGACTCACGAAAGAAAGAAGGTCTATCCAGAGGACAGTGATGTCAGACCTTCTCCCATCAGAGACTTCATACCCCCTCTTCCGGCGCTTCGCGCCACCTTCTCCCCTTGGGAGAAGGCGGGGTACGGAGATTTCTGCGCGACTGCTAAGTCATGGGTGTCGGTCAACTCACGCGACACGGACGGCCTCGCGCTCGATGGTCGCGCGAAGCTCCGGCCGCACGGCATCCTCAGTCACGAGATCGACCTGGCGCCCGAGCAAATCCTCAATGAACAGCTTCACGTCCATGTAGCGGTCGAACGTCGCTGGAGCCGAGAATGCGACCAAGAGATCGACATCGCTGCTGGGGCCGGCTTCGTCGCGGCTCGCCGAGCCGAACAAACGCAGTGATGCGACGCCCAGCTGCACGAAATGGGCGCGCTGGGCGCTGAGCGTCTCGATGATGTCATGACGTGACATAAGTGCAGTCTAACACGGGTCCGGCCGAAAATCGACCGAACCCGTCGCGCCTCAACAACTCAAGGCCGCCGACGCCCTACCCCATCGTCGGGATGCTGAACTCCGCCCCCTCCTTCACACCGGACGGCCAGCGGTTGGTGACGGTCTTCGTCCGCGTATAGAAGCGGATCGAGTCCGGCCCGTGCTGGTTCAAGTCGCCAAACCCCGAACGCTTCCAGCCGCCGAAGGTGTGATAGGCGAGCGGCACCGGGATCGGCACGCTGATACCGACCATGTAGTGCTCATGCTCCCAGTCCGGCATCTTGTAACCGCTGTCTTCGAACATCGAGTATGAGCAGGGACAGCGACGTATCGCTCAAGAACAATTCGATATCCTGCATCGAGCTTCGCAACAGCCCCTCCACGAGTCCGGTCGTACAGTTGCCTACTCGGAGTCGAATGACTTTTGGTGGGTGCCCATGAAGCAGGCTCATCGCTTAAAAGTCGCTGTCCTTCGATACGATCACGAGGCCCTTGCCGGAAGCAAACCGCCAGATCTGCCTATCGTCGCCTACAATTTCGCCGCAGTCGAATACATGAACCGAGCCCGGATAAATGTCGCGTAGCAAGCTCACCAAGCGCGGCGAGAGATTGGCGTCGAACAGCAGGCTCACTTTGCCGTCGCCGACATCAGCCGGCGCTCGCGGTCCGCGGCAAATGCCAAGCAAGCCCGAATGTCGTCCCGGGTGAGATAGGGGAAGTCAGCCAAAATCTCATCCTCGGTCATGCCGCCAGCCAAGTATTCGAGCACATCGGTCACGGTGATGCGCATGCCGCGAATGCACGGCTTGCCGCTGCGCTTGCCCGGCTCGACCGTAATGATCTTGGTGTAATCCATCGTCGGAACTCTAAGGTTCAATGGGAGGTTGGTCAACGCATCGCGCTACTGCGATGCAACGTAGACTAGTACCCGATCGCAGAATTGAGTGCCACACGTCGTGGCACGAAAATGCCGCGTGAATCGGGTACTTAAGCAAATGAGCTAGTACCAGCCATTTCTGATGGCGGGTACTAGGCCCACTTGATTTAGCGGGGGGGGTAGACTGGGATTCCAGGCTGACGGCGGAGGGATACGTGGGACAGAAACAAACGGGCAAGTATTGCGCCCATTGCAAATCAAACATCATGGCGACCGGATCAACGCCGAACCATCTGCTTCATTTCTTTCTTAGTCTGTTCAGCCTCGGGCTCTGGCTCCCTATTTGGATACTTGTCGCTGCCGGTAGGATTGGCGGATACCGCTGCACACAGTGTGGCAGCAGGGTGTAGCGTATCGACGCTCATGCTGCGGGTCAGCAGCCGACCGCGAGGCCTTAGCTACCGACCTACCCCATCGTCGGTATCGAGAACTCCGCGCCCTCCTTCACCCCCGACGGCCAGCGGCTGGTAACGGTCTTCGTGCGCGTATAGAAGCGGATCGAATCCGGGCCGTGCTGATTGAGGTCGCCGAAGCCCGACCGCTTCCAGCCGCCGAAGGTGTGATAGGCGAGCGGCACCGGGATCGGCACGTTGATACCGACCATGCCGATCTTGCATTTGGCGGCAAAATCCCGCGCGCTATCGCCGTCGCGCGTGTAGATGGCGACGCCGTTGCCGTACTCGTGGTCGTTCACAAGCTTGAGCCCTTCCGAATAATCCTTCGCGCGCACCACCGAGAGCACGGGGCCAAAAATCTCTTCCTTGTAGATCTTCATCTCGGGCGTCACGTGGTCGAACAGGCAACCGCCCATGTAGAAGCCGTTCTCATAACCCTGCATCTTGAAGCCACGGCCATCGACGACGAGCTTGGCGCCTTCCTTGATGCCTTGATCGACATAACCCCGGACGCGCGCCACCGCTTCTTTGTTGATGAGCGGACCGAAATCGGCGCCCGGATCCGTCGAGGGACCGATCTTCAGGCTCTCGACGCGGGGGATGAGCTTCTCGATGAGGGCTTCCGCCGTTTTCTCGCCGATCGGCACGGCGACCGAGATCGCCATGCAGCGCTCGCCGGCCGAGCCGTAGCCCGCGCCGATCAGCGCATCGACCACCTGGCCCATGTCGGCGTCGGGCATGATGACCATGTGGTTCTTGGCGCCGCCGAAGCATTGCGCGCGCTTACCCGTCGCGGTCGCGCGCGAATAGACATAGCTCGCGATCGGCGTCGAGCCGACGAAGCCGACGGCTTGGATGTCGGGATCATCCAGCACGGCGTCGACCGCCTCCTTGTCGCCGTTGACGACGTTGAGGATGCCGGGCGGCAGGCCCGCCTCGATCATCAGCTCGGCGAGCATGATCGGCACTGAAGGGTCGCGCTCCGACGGCTTGAGGATGAAGGCATTGCCGCAGGCGATCGCGGGGGCAAATTTCCACATCGGGATCATGGCCGGGAAGTTGAAGGGCGTGATGCCCGCGACGACGCCGAGCGGCTGGCGCATCGAATACATGTCGATGCCGGGGCCTGCCGCGTCCGTGTACTCGCCCTTCAACAGGTGCGGAATGCCGATGGCGAACTCGGCGACCTCGAGGCCGCGCTGGATGTCGCCCTTGGCGTCGGCGATGGTCTTGCCGTGCTCGCGGGCGAGCGTCAGGCTGAGCTTGTCCATGTCGCGGCCGAGCAGCGCGACAAACTTCATGAAGACCCGTGCCCGCCGCTGTGGATTTTCCGCGCCCCAGGCGGGCTGGGCAGCGAGCGCATTCTCGACCGCCGCCCTGACCTCCGCCTTCGAGGCGAGCGGCACCTTGGCGGCGACCTCCCCGGTCATCGGCCAGTAGACATCGGAGAAGCGGCCGGACTTGCCCTTGACGTGGCTGCCGCCGATGAAGTGGGAGAGCTCCTCGTGAGCCATGGGGAGGACTTGCCTTTCTGAGTTCGGATCGCGCGATACGGGTGTTGTCTGGCCCTGATAGTGCCCCGGGGCGAATCCGCGAGCAAGAGCGCCGCCGCATTCCGGTCATCGACAAACCACGGTCGTCCTGCTTATGGTCCGCGCGCCGGACCTATCGGGCCGGCAAGAAAGACAGGCAAAGGGAAGTATCAAAAATGTTGAAGTTTGCGACCTACGGCGCGGCTTTGGGACTGCTTGTCCTCACGGCCATGCCCGCTCTCGCCGACATGGCGACGGGCGACCAGATCAAGGCGGCCATTACCGGCAATACCGTCCAGGGCAGCATGGATTCCTCCGGCGCCTATACGGAGTTCTACGCCGAGGATGGAACGGCCTTCGGCAAGGACTACAAAGCCGTTTGGTCGGTCGAGGGCGATACGATGTGCTGGGTGTATGACGGCAGCCCGAAGGACTGCTGGGGCGTCGAGGTCGCCGGCGATCAGGTCAAATGGGTGAAGGACGGTAAGGCCCAAGGCACTGGCACGATCGTCAAGGGAAACCCGAACAACTTCGGCGCCCAATAGGGAGCCGCAATGCTCAGCCAGCGGCAGCGCGCGCCGGCTGAGCCGCCTGCATCGCTTCGGCGAAACGCGCGCCCAGGATCTCGTGCCGGGCGAGCGCGTCGGCGGCGCCGGCCGCACGCAGCGCCTTCACGCGCTCCCGCCCGCCGGTTGGCCCAATGACGATGATTGGCCCTTGATAGCCACAGCGGCGGATGATCGGCATGGCCCCGACGGCATCATCCTGGGGCGGCAGGCGATCCGACAGGACGACGAGGTCCGGCATGCCGGCCAGCAGCTGATCGAGGCCCTTGCCGATCGTCCGGGCAACCCCGACATGCGTGCCATAGCCGTACATCAAGCGGAGCATCGCCTCGCAAAGCGAAGCCTCGATCGATTCCGGCGCGATGAGCAACACCTCGCGAATCGCGAGGCCATCCCGGCCAGCCCGCATGGCAGCACCCCGGCAGCGCAGATAGGCTGGAGCAGGCGACGGCCGGTAAACGGTCATGTGATTCCTCCGCAAGCGGATAGACAATCCTAGATTGCATATCCCTGGCGAAAGTACAAGGCTGATCGTAAGCCGTCTGCTATTTCGTCAGCCTGAGCGCCACGATCGCCCCGCCGATCGCCTCGAAAGCCTGCTCGAGCTCGGAGGCGTTATCGGCGTTGTAGGCGTTGATCGGGTTGGAGGCGCAATCCGACAACATCCCGAGTGTCGCTCCGTCCGAGACCTGGAAGGCGACGGTGTAAATCGTGATCCGCTCGCCCTTGATGGCATTGCAGATGTCGGCGGTCTTCTGGTTGGCGATGGCGGCATCCCAGCCGTCATGTGCCGGGTAGGTCGGCGAGCGCGAGTTGGCGCCGTCGGTCATCAGCACGACGATCTTGCGAATGTCGGGTTTGATCGCGGGATCGGCACCATCGCCGAACGGCGGCCGGTGCGAGAGCGTACGCCAGCCCCACAGCAGGCCGGCCGGAATGTAAGTGTCGCCATTGGCGACCTGCGCGTCGATCTCGTTCCCAAGCGCGGACCAGGTGTTGCCGAGCCGCGTCAGCGGGCTGTTGCACGAGGCATTGAGAATGCCGGGAACCGGCTCGGCCGCGGTCACCGCGTCGGCAAGATCGAACGCGCCCGCGCGAGAGCCGACACACCCGTACCAGACATAGTTGTCGGTGATGTCGCCGCAGACCTCGACCGGATCGCCATAGTCCCAGTCGCAAACTTCGGTCTCGTAACTGTAGGGCATGCCGTCCTGAGTCGTATTGATTGTCTCCTGGCGGCAGTTCGAGCTGACAGCGTCGGGATAGGTGTTCCAGCACTGATTGGCCGTCGTCGAATAGTCGTCGGCGACCGACAGCCAGCTTTCGCCGCGGTAGCCCATGCCGGCATTCACATACTGGCCGAAGGGAACGAGCGAGATCCGCAGATGCGCGTCGGCGTCGGGCGCGTCCGTCACCCTGTCGACGAGCGCGTGAGCGGCTTCCTTGAGGGCTTCCAGCTTCGCGCCAGACATCGATTGCGTGTTGTCGAGGACGAGCGCGATCTCGACGTCGCCGACGCCATAGGCGGCTTCGGCATCGAGCGACATTTTGAGCTCGGAGAGGCCGATCGTCGGACCGAAGACGGCCGGCGACTTGGCCGTCGCGGCAATGCGCACGACGCCATCGTTGATGGTCACGCTGCCGATAGTGATCGGCAGATCGGAATGCTTGTTGCTCCAGTTGGCGGCGATGGCGGCCGCGACGGCTGCCTCCGCATCGCCCCCCATCATCTTGGCGCGGGCGCCGGCGAGTGCTGCCGCATCCATCGCATTCTGGATTTCGGCCCGCGTGCGGACGGCATTGCCGCCATCGACGGCGAGCGCCAGGATGCCGAGAATGATGACGACTGCGGCGCAAAACAGAATGGAGATCGAGCCGGACTGATCCTGGCGGAAACTCATGAAACCTCGATCTGGGACATGCGTTGTGCGCCGGGCACGCGCTCCGGCACGAAGCGACCAATCTGAGTGAAGACAATTTTTGGAAAGCTAAATTCGCGAAACCACCGTCGCCGGAAACAAGTTACCGTGACTGATCCGTTAACGGACCGTTCATGCCGGAACACCTGCGATACGCGACTGCAAAATGCCTGACCTGCATCGACGCTCGTCTCGTCGACTGCGGCAGAACCGGCCAAGCCCCGAAGGGGCTTCGGACTGTAGCCACGGGTGAGCGCAGCGGAACCCGTGGGGAACGTGTCTCCCGAAGTTCCGCCCCAAAGGGGCGGAGGATAAGCGGAGCGGTCATCCTCTGCCCCTGCCGGGGCAGTATCACGCAACCTTCTTTCCACGGGTTTCGCTGCGAGGCTGGGCATTGGCCCAGCCTCCCGCTTCACCCGTGGCTACAGTCCATGGCCCCGTCGGGGCCACCGGACTGGACGAACCTTGCGCGGGTTGGCATGAGTGCGCTCAAAGCCCGCGCGCGATGATCACCCGCATGATCTCGTTCGTGCCCTCGAGAATCTGGTGCACGCGCAGATCACGGACGATCTTCTCGATGCCGTAGTCGGAAAGATAGCCGTAGCCGCCGAGGATCTGGAGCGCCCCGTTGGCGATCTCGAAACCCTCGTCCGTGCAATGGCGCTTGGCCATGGCCGACAGACGCGGCGCGTCGGGGCTTCCTTCATCAAGGGCCGAAGCAGCGCGCCAGAGAAAAGTCCTCGCCACCTCGAGCCCGGTCGCCATGTCGGCCAGCCGGAACTGGAGCGCCTGGAAACGCGATAACTCTTGCCCGAAGGCGCGTCGCTCCCGAGCGTAGGCGACGGCCTTGTCGAAGGCCGCCTGCGCGCCGCCGAGCGAGCAGGCGGAGATATTGAGGCGCCCACCGTCGAGCCCGGCCATGGCGACGCGGAAGCCGCTCCCCTCCTCGCCCAGCCGATTGGCGGCCGGAATGCGCACCTTCTCCATGATCACCGGCCGCGTCGGCTGCGCGTTCCAACCCATCTTGCGCTCGTTCGGACCGAACGAGAGGCCAGCCGCGCCGCGCTCGACGATGAAGGCCGAGACCCCCTTGGCGCCCTCGCCCCCGGTCCGCGCCATGACGAGGTAGATATCCGCCGCGCCGGCACCCGAGATGAACTGCTTCGTCCCTGTTAAAATGTAGTCATCACCCTCGCGGACGGCACGCGTTTGCAGGTTAGCGGCATCCGAGCCCACACCCGGCTCCGTCAGGCAGTAGCTCGAAAGCTTCGTCATCGAGACGAGATCGCCGAGCCAGCGCGCGCGCTGCGCGTCGGTGCCGTGCCGGTCGACGATCGCCGCGACCATGTTGTGGATGGAAATATAGGCGGCGATGCACGGGCAGGCGCTCGCCAGTGCTTCGAAAACGACCGTCGCGTCGACGCGGGAGAGACCAGTGCCGCCGCTTTCCGGCCTGACGAACATGCCGCCGAGGCCGAGGGCGGCGGCTTCGCGAATGACGTCGACGGGGAAATGCCGGTCGCGATCCCAGTCGAGCGCCTTGGGCGCGATCCGCTCGGCCGCGAAGGCTTCGGCCGTCTCCTTGATCAGCAGCTGCTCGCCGCTCAGCGTGAAGTCCATGGGGATCGGCGTCCTGTCCAGATGTGGCTGCCATGAACCTAGCGCGGATCAACCCTGCTCCGAAAGGCCGGGAAGCGGCGTCCCAGGGCCATCGCATATGACGTTGTTGTAGAGACCATGAGCTCGCCGCGTACCTTCCTCGCCCTTTCGTCGCGCCGGAGGCGCGCCTCCGGCACGACGGGGGAGGACAGTTCGCCTTGGGTTTAGCGGCAGCTAAACGCCTAGGCGAACATAGGTGGGGGTGCTCGTGCCGCGATCTTGGTGCTATCGACCAACTGTTTCTTACCACTCGCGCGCGCGCTTCGTAGCAATGTGACTTGCATGACGCCGTAGACGGCATCGCCGATGCCTTGCGCAAGTCCCCGCCGGCTAGCCACGTCTTACGCCGCCGGACCAACACCCCCACCTTGGCGCGCCTAAGGACTTACGCGCTTCGCGCCTAAGTCCAAGGCGCGCGGTCCTCCCCCATAAAAAGGGGGAGGAAGCTCTGTGGCGAACTCTCGGACTTTGACACCGCTCCATATGCGATTGCCTTGGCGGCGTCCTCCCATCTGTTAGCATCGATACTGTTTTGGAGGATCATCCATGCCCCACTCTGATAAAGGCAAGATCGTCACCGTCCGTGGACCCATCGCGCCGTCGGAGCTCGGCGCGACGCTGATGCACGAGCATCTGATAATCGATTTCCTCGCCGTCCCGGCGGAGCAGCAGCCGAGCCATAGCCTCGCTTTCCAGCCGGAAACCTTCGGCGCCGGCTGGCACGCGCCGCTCGGGCCATCGAACGCCTACGAGGCACGCCGCAACAGCTATAGCCTGAAGGCGACACTGCAGATGGTGAGCGAGGAGGACGCTGTCGTCGCCATGCGCGAGTATCACGCCCATGGCGGCCGGGCCCTCGTCGAGCTGACGCCGATCGGCGTCGGGCGCGATCCGGCCCTGCTGCGGAGCGTCTCCGAGCGGACCGGCGTGCATGTCATCATGGGGACGGGCTATTACGTCAACGACCTGCATCCGCCGGGCCTCTCCGAAAAGTCAGAGAGCGAAATCGCCGAGGCCATTCTCGCCGATATCCACACCGGCACCGACGGCATCCGGCCCGGCATCATCGGCGAGATCGGTCTCGTCTGGCCGGTGCATCCGGTGGAAGAGCGCGTGCTGCGCGCCGCCGTCCGCTGCCAGCGCGAGACGGGCCTGGGGCTCACCATCCATCCGGGCCGCCATCCGGCAGCGCCCATGCATGCCATCCGCATCGTCGAGCAGGCCGGCGGCGATCCCACCCGCACCATCATCTGTCATCTCGATCGTACGATCTTTACCGATGCCGACTTCCTCGCGCTCGCCAAGACCGGATGCTACCTGGAGCAGGACCTCTTCGGCCTCGAGAGCAGCTACTATCCGCTGGCCGAGATCGACATGCCGAACGATGCCATGCGCATCGATCGCATCCTCATGCTGATGGAGAAAGGCCATCTCGATCAGGTGATCATCTCCGAGGATATCGACAACATCTCCCGCCATACGGCCTATGGCGGCGAGGGCTACCATCACATCCTCGCGCGGGTCGTGCCGGTGATGCGGCGGAAGGGCATGAGCCAGGCCGAGATCGATCGGATCCTCATCGGCACGCCTGCGCGGGCCCTGACAATTCAGTAGGCCAATCACCAAGAGCGCTATTCGATCTGATTGAATCAGCTCGGCGCTATAGCTTGTTGGCTTTGCGCACTTTCTTTCGACCAACCGGTGTCCGCTTGGTCGGAAAGTGGGTCGTGTCTCAGTTTGAATTTGCGCTAGGGGCCAGCAGCCGCCTGAGCCGGCGGCGAGTTTTCCGACAACCGACGTCAGCTTCGACCAGCTCCGGACACTGACGGCAGTGGCGCATGGGGCATCAAATTGCGTGCCCCCAAAAGTGCTATCGCCAGTTTCTTCACACGCCGCGGCTCACCGCCACGACCCGTGTTGCTGGTCGTGTTTTTTACGGACGTACTTCTACCCATTGAAGTCTCGCTAGCGTGCACCCACTTATCGATTCACGGGCCGGGCCCCTCTGGCGACCATCGTGGTCGCGATGTCGGACCGCATGGAGTATGGTCGATGCCTGGGGCCGCTTGCCTTTAGCCCCCGGAATCGAGACGTACTCCTTAACCAGAGGCGCCTCGTGGATTTTCTCAGTGTTGACTGGCTGAGCAAGCCGGTCTGGATGTGGCTGGGCTTCCTTGCCATCGTCGGCGTTCTGTTGGCGCTTGACCTCGGTATCCTACATCGCAAGCAGCGTGAGATCGGTGTCAGAGAAAGTTTATTGCTTTCAGCCGCTTACATGGCCCTCGGCGTAGGCTTCGGCGGGCTGGTCTGGTGGCAACTCGGCAATACAGCCGGCATCGAGTATCTGACCGGGTTCGTGGTCGAAAAGAGCTTGGCACTCGACAACGTGTTCGTCATCGCGTTGATCTTCGGTTACTTCGCCATTCCCAGGAAGTACCAGCATCGCGTGCTGTTTTGGGGCATCCTCGGCGTCATCGTGCTGCGCGCCATCATGATCGGCATCGGGGCGACACTGGTCTCCGAGTATTCCTGGATCCTCTATGTATTCGCCGCCTTCTTGATCCTGACAGGGGTCAAAATGCTGTGGCTCGGCGATAAAAAAGCTGACCTTTCGGAGAACGCACTCCTCAAGTTTCTCCGCCGAAGCTTCCGCGTCACTGACGAGCTGCACGGCGAGCGCTTTGTCGTGAAACTGCCGGACCCGAAAACCGGTCGATCGGCAAGCTTTATGACGCCGCTGGCGCTTGCTCTCATCCTGATCGAAATTGCCGATCTCATCTTCGCGGTCGACTCAGTACCAGCAATCTTTGCGATCACGACCGATCCCTATATCGTTTTTACGTCCAATATCTTCGCAATCCTCGGATTGCGCGCACTCTACTTTGCGCTGGACGCGATCCTGCATCGCTTCGCCTATCTCAAGCAGGCGCTGGCCGTGCTGTTGGTCTTCATCGGCTCCAAGATTTTCGTCGCCGATCTGCTTGGCCTCGACAAATTCCCGGCGGTTTGGTCGCTGGGCGTGACGTTCGCCATCCTCGCCACTGGCATTGTCTATTCACTCTGGCGGACGCGCGCGCGCCTCAACAACAACATGAAAGGACGCTCGTAATGCCTTTGCTCCTCTGTCCCAACGACAATGGCCCGATGCAAACCGTACAACGATCGGGCATCGAGTTCGACATTTGCCCAACTTGCCGCGGTGTCTGGCTCGATCGCGGCGAACTCGAAAAAATGCTGGCGACGGCACGACAGGACCTGGTTGGCGACCCATCAAGCGACAACCAAGTGCCGCAACAATCCGGCTTCCTCACTCGGCCGCCGCAACGCCCACAGGAACAACGCGACTGGGACGACCGCGACGACGACTATCATCGCAAGAAGAAGCGTTCGAGCATCTTTGACATCTTTGACTGAGGCGCAGATCGCTGCAGCTCAACAGACATCGGACAACCAAGGATCATCGATGCCGTATCGCAGTTCACTGGGCCGGTTCTCAAAACAATCGTGGGATGAATTCTGTAATGAGATCAAGCAAGCTGAGAATGAACATCTGATGGAGGGAATCGTTGCCGGGTGTGCTCTGGTCGCAAACGCCGACGGTCGGATCACAGTCGACGAACACGACCGGATGGCCGGCCTCATCCGCGGCTTCGAACCTATCTCCACGTTCGGCATCAACGATGTGATGGCGACCTTTGAAACGTTCACGTCAGTCTTCATCGCAGACCAAGAGGACGGCGAAACGGCGGCTTTCAAGGCTGTCGCGAAGCTCAAGGGTGCCCACAAATACCCGGCGCTCTTGGTCAAGACCTGCTGCGCCATCGCCGCCGCTGACGGCGGGTTTGACGCCGAAGAGCGCAAAGTGGTGATCCGCATCTGCGACGCGCTTGGGCTCGACCCGGCCGCGTTTGCGATCGCGGAAGAACGTTGACGACAAATCGACCGAGAGAACCGGGGTATCGCACCCCTCTGTGGACGATACCTCACCACTTTTCTGTACCTGTGTTTAAACCGAAGGAGACCGAAATGGGACTCATTCTTTGGCCAGCGGCACTGCTGGTTCTACTGTTCTGGTCACTGGCTGCCTGGATCATCTTTGGCCTGTCGGATTGGGCTGCGAGCCACGTTGCAGCCGCGCTCGGCGGCATCTTAACAGCTGAGCTTGGGCCTTGGGCCGCTTGGATCATCGGCAGCCTCGGTACGTTGATTAAGGTTGGCATTGTTGCGGTCTGGGCCATCGTCAGTTTGGGCATTTTGGGCGCTCCATTGTGGCTGCGCCGACAACGACGTGCGGGTAACATTCCTGAAGCTTACATGCACGACAGGCCGTCGCGAGATCATTCGGCGTGGCGGCAACGTACCGATCAGAGCTACGGAGAAATATCCTTCCTGCGCGATCAAGCGCGGGAAACGATGGGGAAGTATCGCCGCAAAAAGAGGAAAAAGCGGGACGATGATGACGATGACGATTGATCTGAGGAAACTAGCAGCACAAAGATAGATTTGAAGCTCAGGCACAAAGAACTAACCCGCTTCTGCGGGAACGCACACAGAGCGGCAAAACGTCATGAATGAATCAATTGATGATGGGCATCCAGACACCACAGGGCCGCACTCGGATTTACCTCCGGCGATCATGCGGGCTGTAACAGTTATCGGAGCATGGATCCGATATGCGCTGATTGCACTGATCGCGGCGATGACGCTGGCCGCGACAGCAATGGCAGTCGCCGATATCGTCAAAAGTGCTCGCGTCACCATAGCCGATGTCCTGCTTCTGTTCATTTACCTTGAAATCTTTGCCATGATTTTTGTGGAGGCGACCACGCGGCGGCTGCCGGTCAACTTCATCATCTACATCGCCATCACCGCGCTCACGCGTCACCTCGTAGGTGTCGCTGGAGACAAATCGACGAGCGACGTTGGGTTGCTGATCGACTCTGCTGCGATTCTCGTTCTGGTAATCGCGGCTGTGCTGTTGGACTGGAAGCGCTTTGTGTCTGCAGAAAAGCTGCGCGCCAAACCGACGAATTGAGGTCATCTAATCACGACGGCCGCGGCCTCGCTTTAAGTAACCATGGGGACGGCGAAGAAGATGGGGACACCCACCCCGTCTATACTCATGTGTGGCTCTCGTTGACCTGGGATTCTTTCTTCAGGGCAACAAGGGCTCAACGGTGAGCATAAATGACGGGTGCGAGCGGATCGTCCGCTTCCAATGAACTGCGGAAACTCGCGGAACAATCGCCGACCGTACGCTATGGGCCACGAGCGAAAACTCAAACTGAGACCCCACCGGAAAGTGCTCCAACTTGCGCCTACTTCCGGCTGCCGGAACGCTCCTCCCAATTGCGGATCGTGGCCGTTGGCACGAGCTTGGCGAGCTTCTTCAAACTGGGCTTGCGCTTCTTTTTCAGCGGACGAGACGCCTCCGCCAACGCGGCCATCTCCACATCCGGCCCCGTCCCGTCGTCGGCCGCCGTGACCCGGTAGCCGGCCTCGCGGAGCATCCTGACCAGTCCCCGATCGCCGGGAAGGTGGGCGGCGCCCACGGCGATGAAGACCCGGCCCTTGTCGATGAGCGGACGGGCATTGGCGAGGAAGCGCTCGTTCCTCTGGCCGATGATGGTCCCCCAAAAGGCCGCAAGATAGGCGTCCGCGATGGCGGCCTCGGGAGCCCGCATCCGCGTCAGCGCATCCGCCGCCGGCACCTGGCGCCGGAGATAGAGGCCGATCATGGTCTCCATCTCGTTGTCGGCGGATTGATCGTCGTGGGTGAGCGCATAGCGCAGCATGGCGATCTGCTGAGCGTAGGGAATGGCCGCCATGGCCTCGAACTGCTCGGCGACTGTTTCGAGCTTCTTGAGCGCCATGCCTTGCGCCACGGCCCGGCCGGCGATCCAGGCGTCGAGGACGATTTCGCCCTTCTCGATGCGCTTGGCTTCGCACGAGCGGCCTTGGATCAGCATCTCGGCGACCCAGGGATTGAGCTGGTCGAGCTCGTCCCGGGCGAGCTTCGCCTCCTTCGTGAGGCGCTGCAGTTTCGCGAACTCGTCCTTCGAGAGATGGTCGCTCAAGCGCCGGAAACGCGACGAGATGGTCTCCGCCTTCATGCCTTCCAGGACGCTCGCCGCATCCTCGCCGCTCTCGAAATAGGTCTCGACCGCGACTTGCCGGGCCCGTCCGAGCGCGATCTCGGCCGCATGCGGCAGGCGTTTCAACCGCGGATCGGTCAGATGCACGGTGCCGAGCAGATAGGAGGGCTCGGCCCCCTCCTTCTCGATGAGCCAGAAGATGGCGCGGCTGTTCTCGAATTCGGCCGATCGCGTGACGATGCGGCGATGTCCCACCGGATCGGTCTGCGCCAGAGTTGCAATGAGATCCGTGCCGCCGCAGTTTGGCGCACGCTCGCGCTTGGCCGCCGCGACGCCGGGCCACAGACCCGCCGCAACGATCATGACGAGCAGAACGGCGGCCAACCTCACCCGATGCATCGCAACCCTCGGCGCGTTCGCGAGTTGTATGCTCCTATCCTGAATTGGGCAGTGCCAGAAGTGGGCCAGCACAGATTCTGCAAAATCGGCTCGCTGGCGTTGCGGCCGTGCATCCAATCGATGACAATGCCGGCAGCAGAAGCTCGAAATCAGGAGCATCTATGCTCGGCGGCTCCTACCCCCTTTTCCGGATCGCCGGCACGCTGCTGCAGGTGCATCTGACCTTTCCGCTCCTGCTCGCCTATGTCGCCTTCGATGGCTGGCAGAGCGGCGGAGAGGCCGGAGCGGTCTATTCGGTCGTCTTCGTCCTGTTGCTGTTCGTTTGCGTTATCCTGCACGAGTTCGGTCACGTAGGCGCTGCCCGCCGCTACGGCATCCGCACACCCACAGTGACGTTGACGCCGATCGGCGGCATTGCCGCCTTGGAGCGCATGCCGGAGAAGCCCGGTCAGGAGATTGTCGTGGCGCTTGCCGGACCGGCCGTCACTCTGGCCGTCGCCGCCGGGCTTTTCGCGTTTCTCTGGTTGCTCGGCGTGACCGCCGATCTGAGCGAGCTGACGCGAACTGAGGCCGGCACGCTCCACCTCGTCAATCGCCTCGCCGTCGCCAATGTCGTGCTGCTCGTCTTCAACCTCATTCCCGCATTCCCGATGGACGGCGGGCGGGTCCTCCGGGGACTCCTCTCGCTTTGGCTCGGCCACCCCAAGGCGACGCGGATCGCGGCGCGGATCGGTCAGGCCTTCGCGCTCGGTTTCGCCGTGCTCGCCTGGCTCTACGATCCGATGCTCCTGCTGGTCGCGGTCTTCATCTTCCTCGCGGCCGAGGCGGAACTCCGGCATGCGCGCCGGGCCGGCCGGCCGGGTGCGCCAACCGCCGGCAGCGCGAGCTTCTCGAACCTTCGCACGCTCAATGCGTCGGACACGGTCGAGGCGGTTGCGGCGACCTTCAACGAGCCGGCACAACCGGCCTTTCCCGTCATCGGAGCCGGAAAATCGGTCGTCGGCACCGTAACGAAAACAAAGCTCGCCGAGGCCTGGGTTTCGGGCGCGCGCGGCGCCCGCATCGAGGCGCTGATGACGCCGGGCCTGCCGACGGTCAAGGCCGAGGCGCCTCTGAGCGCCGTCTATTCCGCGGTCATGGCGAGCGATGCGGCACTCATCGGCGTGGTGGACGATCGCAACAAGCTGGTCGGCTTTCTGTCGAAGGAGCACCTCCTCAGCATGTCGCCGGAGCGGCGAACCACACGCCCGACCGGGCCGCTCGTCTCATGACGAAGCAACTTCTCATCGTCGCCCATGCGCCGTCGGACAACACGCTGGCGCTGCGCGAGGCGGTCGTTAACGGCGCGCGCACGGCCGAGGTGGATATCTCCGTCACGGTGAAAGCCCCGCTCGAGGCAGGTCCCGAGGACGTGCTCGCGAGCAACGCCGTCATCCTCGGCACCACCGAGAACCTCGGCTATATGAGCGGGGCGCTGAAGGACTTCTTCGATCGCAGCTATTATCCGTGCCTGGAGAAAACCGAGGCGCTGCCCTTCGCCGTCTACATCCGTGCCCGTCACGACGGCACCGGCACGCGCCGCGCCATCGAGAGCATCACGACGGGCCTCAAATGGCGCGCCGTGCAGACGCCACTTCTCCTCAAGGGCGAGTACAAGCCGGAGTTCGCAACGCAATGCGAGGAGCTCGGGCGGCTCATGGCCTATGGCCTGGATGCGGGCATCTTTTAGAGGACGGGTTGCATCGGCAGAGTGATGCCAAATTGCACAGGCAATCGATAATCCCGTCATCGTGCAGTGCAACCTGACTTTGTCCACGCTTGATTTGCGCGATGCCGCCTGCCTAAAGTCCGCTCACTCGAGGATCGTACGAGCGTAGCGAGGGCGTGCCGTGACGGAGCAGAAGAGGGACTTTCCCGATTTCTACATCACGGCCCCACAACCTTGCCCCTATCTGCCCGGACGCCTCGAACGCAAGCTCTTCACCCATCTCTCCCGCGAGAAGCCGCGTCACGTCATCGACCATCTTTTGAAAAACGGTTTTCGCCGCAGCCAGAACATCGCCTACACGCCCTATTGCGAGGGCTGCTCGGCCTGCACGTCGGTGAGGATCATCGTCGCGGATTTCGAGGCGAAGCGCACGCTGCGCCGCATCGAGGCGCGCAACACCGATCTTATCGCCCGCCGGATGCCGCCGGCCCCCACCTCCGAGCAGTACGCCCTTTTCCGCGCCTATATCGATAGCCGCCACGGCGACGGCGGCATGGCCGAGATGAGCATGCTCGACTATTTCATGATGGTGCAGGATAGCATCATCGACACCTTCATCACGGAGTATAGGCTCCCGCCCGACGGCGAGGGGAGCATGGCCTTCGAGGATTGGCCGCTCGTCGGCGTGGCGCTCTGCGATCGCCTCTCCGACGGCATCTCGATGGTCTATTCCTTCATCGAGCCCGATCTCGAGGAGCGCAGCCTCGGCTCCTACATGATCCTCGAGCATGTCGAGCACGCCCGCGCGCTCGGCCTGCCCTACGTCTATCTCGGCTACTGGATCGAGGGCTCGCGCAAGATGAACTACAAGACGCGCTTCGCCCCGCAGGAGCACCTGACGACAAATGGGTGGGCGAAGACGTAGGGGGCGCGGACCTCGGCAAACTGTGAACTTTCGCCGATCCCTTCCGATAGGATCCGCCCAACGTCGAAAGAGTGATCTTCAGTTGGACTTTCCACCTACTGAGCAGCCGATGTAGTCGGCCTTCCCCCTTGGGGGGAAGGTGGCGCGAATGCGCCGGAAGAGGGGTTGAGCAAGGCAATCGCCCTCAACGACATCGTTGCCAAGCCCGGAATCGACGATAGTGCGGTAAATCGCTCAACCCTGTCAACGCCGGAGTGAATCTGCAGCGGCGTTCCGGAGTAAAAGTGCAGCAGTGATGTGAGCAACAAGGCCCCCGATATCGGGGGCCTTGTTGCTTGTCGCGTTTCATTCCTGGGGGACAGCGTCCGGCGGCGGTTCTGAC
>JANNSX010000279.1:0-2148 GCA_031403155.1 Hyphomicrobiaceae bacterium | reverse complement strand
CTCAACATCTTCCCCTGGTTCAGCCTGACCGGGTTCGGCCAGTGGATGCTGGAGACGTTCCCGGTGCTGATGCAGATCGAGGAGTGGTTGACGCCGAAGTCGCTGCAGGGCGAGATCATGAAGAAGGGGGCCGGACGATGACCGGCAAGCCCATCACCGCGTCGCCACGCCCGATCGCGTTGACAATCGCCGGCTCCGACAGCTCGGGGGGGGCTGGCATCCAGGCCGACCTCAAGACCTTTTGCGCCCTTGGCATCTACGGTGCGACCGTCATCACGGCGCTGACCGCGCAGAACACGCGCGGCGTAACGGCCGTGCATGCGGTGCCGGCCGAGTTCGTCATCGCTCAATGCGAAGCCGTGTTCTCAGATCTTCGCGTCGGCGCCGTCAAGACCGGGATGCTCGCAACCCGAGCGATCGTCGTCGCGGTGGCGGATGCGCTGGCCGCCCGCCCGGCACTGCCCGTGGTGGTCGATCCGGTGATGGTGGCGACCAGCGGCGACGCATTGCTGGCGGGTGATGCGGTGGCCGCGGTGCGCGATATCCTGATGCCTCGCGCCGACCTCATCACGCCCAACCTGCCCGAGGCAGCTGCCTTGCTTGGGGTGTTACGGATAGCTTCCAGCGAAGCCGAAATGCAGACGCAGGCTGAGGCGCTGCTCGCCGCCGGCGCACGTGCGGTGCTGATCAAGGGCGGGCACGCCACGGGCGCCGACGCCGTCGACATTCTGGTGTCGCGTGCCGGCGTCGTGCGGTTCTCGCGGCCACGGGTCGAGACGCGGCACACGCATGGCACGGGATGCACGCTTTCAGCGGCAATTGCGGCGGGCCTCGCCACCGGGCTCGACCTCCAGGCGTCGATCGGCGCAGCGAAAACCTACCTCGATGCCGCGCTGCGCGCCGGCCGCACGCTCGGCGTCGGCAGTGGCCACGGGCCGGTGGATCATCTGTTTGCGCATGCGCAACCGGCGGCGGGTGTCGGCGAGAGCTTGGATATGCTCGAAAAAATGCCTTTGAACGTCAGCCGCAAATCTGATTGAATCATTGCCTTCGAGATGTGGTGCGCGAATTCTGCGCACCGTCTGCGACCGATTGTGATAAACAGCGCCGTCGGGAGATTTTGTCGGCCCATTGGAGGCGCCCCACATGGTTGGACGCAACACCTGCACTGCGGCGGCGGTGTCATTGGTTCTGCTGGCGAGCCAGGGCGCGGCCGCGTCCTCGCTCAACGATCTGCCTGGAAAATGGACCGGGTGGGGCTCGATCCAGCTGGCCAACGGCAGTAGCGAACGCATCAAGTGCATCGCCGAATACGCAGTCAAGGCCGGCGGCACCAGTGTGCAGCAGAACCTGCGCTGTGCGAGCCAGAGCTACAAAATCGACGCGACCGCCAAGTTGAACGTGCAGAACGGCGAGGTTTCCGGCGACTGGGAGGAGAAATCCTACTCCGCCGTCGGGTCGATTGCCGGCCGATCGAACGGCAGCAGTTTCAATCTGTCGATCCAGGGTCTGATTTTCTCAGCCGCCATGGCGGTCGCCACCAACGGCTGCAAGCAGTCCATCAACATCACGCCGCAGGGCTTCGAGATCGCAAAGATTTCCATTGGCCTTGGCCGCTGCTGAGTGCGCATGTGACAGACTTGTCACTGGGTGCCTAAATTTCGTGCACGGGCTTGTGGCGCTCGCCAACTCCTGCGATGGCATCCGCCTGATGATGCGGCGGACAAGCAAGCGTCTGCGGCGACGTTTCGGGGGGCTGGGTGCGCGCATGGGGATGCGTGCTCCGGCGCTGAAGGGATCGGATTGGCTCGGCCAAATCCGGTCCCTTCTAATTTCGGGGACCCGTGCTCTACACACTCTGAAACTGGGCAACGCGATCTGTGGCCGATTCGCCACCACAGAAGGCTGAACAAGCGTCGGACCGCGTCCTCAACCGGTATTCTCATTGCGTGTGCACTGTCGGTATCGATAGGATTAATACAACTTTGCGGCATGGCGTGCCGAAACTTTCGGCACGGCCTGCAAGTCGAATGGGCTTAGTCAGGTGGGTTGGGGAGTTTGGGGTATGCGTAGCGTTGTTCGTTGGGGGCTCTTGGCTTGCGTAGGTGTCACGGCTCTGACCGCCGTTGCCGGCGTCGCCAGCGCGGG
>JANNSX010000278.1:0-12308 GCA_031403155.1 Hyphomicrobiaceae bacterium | reverse complement strand
ATTGGCGCCGAGCGCCTCGATGCGGGCGCGCTCGACGGCTTCGAACACGGCCTTGGCGGGTCCTGCCCTTGGTGCGAGCCGGGCGTGCAGCTTGACGTCGTGACATGCGGCGGTCAGCGCCAGGCTGTCGGCCCAGCCGCGGATCACCGCCACCTCCCTCGGGGAGGGTACGCGCGAGGGCTCGGGCAACTGCACCGTCTTGCCGTCGATCTCCGGCTTGCCGGGTGCATAGGTAACCTGCACCTCGCCGTCGCCGGCGATGGCGCGCACCGCGAGCCCCAGCACGCGCTTGAAGGGCTCGGCCGGTGCCTCCTTACGGTTCGGCCCTGCCGCCATGGAGCGCTTTCCTCAGCTGAGCGCTACGTTGGCTGCGCTCTCGGGCAGCTCCTCGCCGAAGCAGCGTTGATAGAACTCGGCGACCAGCGGCCGCTCCAGCTCGTCGCACTTGTTGAGGAAGGTCATGCGGAAGGCGAAGCCGATGTCGTTGAAGATCTCGGCATTCTCGGCCCAGGTGATGACGGTGCGCGGACTCATGACGGTCGAAAGGTCGCCGTTCATGAAGGCATTGCGCGTCAGGTCGGCGACGCGCACCATGTTCGAGACGATGCCCTGGCGGTTCTTCTTGTTGAAGCTCTTCACCTTCGACAGGACGATCTTCACCTCGGCATCGTGCGGCAGATAGTTGAGCGTCGTCACGATCGACCAGCGGTCCATCTGGCCCTGGTTGATCTGCTGCGTGCCGTGATAGAGGCCCGAGGTGTCACCGAGACCGATGGTGTTGGTGGTCGAGAACAGGCGGAAGGCCGGGTGCGGGCGGATGACCTTCGATTGGTCGAGCAGCGTCAGCTTGCCCGAGGTCTCGAGCACGCGCTGAATGACGAACATGACGTCCGGCCGGCCCGCGTCATACTCGTCGAAGCAGAGCGCCGTGTTGGTCTGCAGGCAATAGGGCAGGATGCCCTCGCGGAACTCGGTGATCTGCTTGCCGTCCTTGACGACGATGGCGTCCTTGCCGATCAGGTCGATACGGCTCACATGGCTGTCGAGGTTGACGCGGATGCAGGGCCAGTTGAGGCGCGCCGCAACCTGCTCGATATGCGTCGACTTGCCGGTGCCGTGATAGCCCGAGACCATGACGCGACGGTTGTAGGCGAAACCAGCGAGGATCGCCAAAGTGGTCTGCTTGTCGAACAGGTAGTCCGGATCGAAATCGGGCACGTGCGCGTCGGACTTCGAGTAGGCCGGCACCTCGAAATCGCTATCGATGCCGAAGACCTGCCGAACAGAAACCTTCATATCCGGCATGCCGGGCGTGCCGCTTGCAGTCGCGTTTGACATCTGGCGCGTTCCAAAAGGGGGTCGATGGCGTCGGGGAAGGCTAGCACCCGGCCAAACTGGCCGGCGCGGGGCAGATCAGCACAGCCCCGCTTGCTTCAGGTAATTATAGGCTTGGATGATCTCGCGCAACCGGTCCTCGGATCCGGTATCCCCGCCATTCGCATCCGGATGGTGTCGCTTAACCAAAGCCTTGAATTGGGCCTTGATCTCAGGCTTCGTGGCGCCTGGTTCGAGATGCAGATCGGTGAGCGCCTTGCGGGCGAGCTTGCCGACCGGCTTGCGCGCGGGATCGTCGGCGGACCTTGCCGTGCCGGGGCCGTCGGGAAAGAGGTCGAAGGGGTCCGGCTGCGCAAACTGCCCGGCCGCGGCCCTGAGACGCTCTCCCGGGTCTTCGCCGGCCGCGCGCGCGCCCATCGCCCAAGTCGGCCGGTGTCCGGTGAGGGCCGACTTCTGGAAGGCCGCCACCTCGGCATCGCTCATGCCGGAGAAATAGTTGTAGGTGTTGTTGTACTCGCGCACGTGCGCAAGGCAGAACAGGAAGAACTTGCCCTCCCGGCCTCGGCCCTGTGGCGCTCGGAACTCGCCTACCGACTCGCAACCCGGCCAATTGCAGGGCGCATGCCGGGGCGCCGCCGGTTTTGCCGCGGTGGAGCGGCTACGGATCGAGTCGAAGTATTTTGAATCGAGCTTCATGATCACTAAGTATGTGGAGTTCCAGCCGCAACGACAAGCCGAGGCAGGCCGTCCGTTGCATCACGGCCATACCGCAACCATCAACTATCACCGAAATCAGATGAGGGGCACGTTAATGTCCGTCGAGGCCGCCATTCGCACGAAGCTGACCGCCGCCTTCCGGCCGGCCAAGCTCGATGTCGTCAACGAGTCGCATCTGCACCACGGCCACCACGGCTCGCCGGGCACGGGTGAAAGCCACTTCCGTGTTCATATCGTGGCGGACGGCTTCGCGGGCAAATCCCGGATCGAGTGCCACCGGCTGATCAACGAAGTGCTGATGGACGAGCTAGCCGGCCCCATTCACGCGCTCGCCATCAAGGCTGAGGGGACCTGAGGGCATCTCGCTGCGATTTCGCTCTAGCGCGGCCGAGAACTCACCGAAGGACATCCGGCCACTGCGGCGGCGGTGGAAGTAGATGTGCTCGGCGATCCGGCGCATCGGGGTCGTGGCGAGGCCGAGATCAATCAACGAATTTGCGGGGGCTAAGTCGAGCAAACCGCGAAAGACGCTCTTCAAAGCAAAAATCGGCAGCTCACGATCGAGGATCGCTTCTGGCGGCGGGCCCAGATGGATCAAGTGATCGGCGATGAGCTGGCCGGCCCGGCGGCCGAAATGGAAGGCGAGGCGAATACCGCCTCCGGTTGCCGGCGAGACGTGGCCGGCGGCATCGCCGATGAGGAGCACGCCCGGCGCCGCGAAGGGCCGGACGAGGCCACCCACGGGAATGCGGCCTGCGCGGCGCCCGACGATGCGTCCAGTTTCGAAATCGAACAGGCCGCGCGTCTTTGATCGAAAGCGCTCGAGATCGGGCTTGACCGATCCGTTCGTCGCTAATCCGACCTGCGTCACCGCGGGGCCGGGCGCGACCCAGGCGAGATAGCCCGGCGCCAGGCGGCTATCGATGAAGCAATGCAGAAACCGCGGATCGACCTTGCCGAGACCGTCATACTCGGCCTCGACGCCGGTCAGGAAGCGCGTGTTGCGGCCGAGGCCGAAGGCGCGAGCGACTGCCGAGCGCGCGCCATCGGCACCGATGAGGTAGCGGGCCGACAGGTCGAGACCGCCAAGATGGATGAGCTCACCGCGCCGCTCCGCACCCGTGAAACGATGCCCGAAGTAGAGCCTGACGCCGCCTCGAAGCGCATCGCCTGCGAGCCAGTCGAGCAGTGCGCCCGTGCGGGTCGTCAAAAAGAAATAGCCTGGCGCGAAGAGATCAATCGACTTCAAGTTCGGCGCATAGAGTCGTACGCCATGCACGCGCCGCGTCAGTCCATGCGGCAGGTCGAGCTCCTCGGCGGCTTCCTTGACGAGGATGCCCGTCGTTGCAACGCGTGAACCGGCAGACGGCTTCGCCTCGATGACCGCCACCCGCAAGCCGCGCATCGCCGCCGTCCGGGCGGCGACCAATCCGGCAAAGCTTGCACCGACGACGATGAGGTCGAAATCGGTTTGTTGCGTTTCCATGAGTTGCCTGCCCTCTCATCTGGTGATGCAAGGGAGATAAACCCAAGCCTGGTCCGGCGGGAACAGGGCAAGTTCGGCCATGACGTGCGGATCGGTGCGGAAAGTGGCGCCTGAAGACGCCCTCGAGGGGCCGGCGCAGACTTTCCTCCCCCTTCTTATGGCAGGGCAATCGCATATGACGTTGTTGTAGAGACCATGAGTTCGCCGCGTACCTTCCTCCCCCTCTTTATGGGGGAGGACAGTTCGCCTCGGGTTTAGCGTCAGCTAAACCCTTAGGCGAACATAGGTGGGGGTGCTCGTGCGGCAAGCCCGATGTCATCGTCAATACGAATCCCAACAGCCCCGTTCGCGCCCTTCGCCGCAATACGACGAGCGTGGCGTCGTCAATGAGATTGCCGAGGCCTTTCGCGAACGTCCGTCGTCTATCCACGTCTCGTAACGCTGCACCGACACCCCCACCTAGGCGCGCCTAAGGACTTAGCTGCTACGCATCTAAGTCCAAGGCGCGCGGTCCTCCCCCATAAAAAGGGGGAGGAAGAGACCCGCTAACCATCGGAAAAAAAGTAATCCCCGCGGGGTCGGGCGACCTTACACTTCCGCCCATGACCTCGATCGGCCGCTGGGTGCGCCGGACGGACGTCCGCTGTTTGACATCGTTAATCAATCTAAGGCCGTCGCGGGCGGAAGGGCGGAGGCGTGTCCGGCGCCGGACATGTCTCCGCCCGGCCTGTGCGCTTGCCGGAGGGCAGTGCCGCGCCTAGGGCGTTTCCGTTTTTCTTTGAATCACTCCAACACCCTAGGCTCTTGGCTTGTCGTGCTTCTTTTCGGAAAACCGCTTCACACTTTTCCGGAAGCACTCTCTACTTGGCTTGTCGTGCTTCTTTTCGGAAAACCGCTTCACACTTTTCCGGAAGCACTCTCTACTTGGTTTGTCGTGCTTCTCTTCGGAAATCCGCTTCGCATCCCGGCCTTCGCCGGGGCAGGCTTTTCCGGAAGCACCCTAACGCCGCCGGATCAGCGTGTGAATGAGGATCGCAGTGGCCGAGGCTACGTTGAGCGATTGCACGGCGCCCGAGCCCGGAATAGTGACGATCGTCTCGGCGGCATCGAGCGTCGCCTTGCCGAGCCCCGTCTCCTCATTGCCGACCAGGATCGCCAGCGGCCGATCGTCGAGTTTCACTTGGTCAACTGGAAACCCGCGCTCGAGCGCACTCGCCACGATCCGGTAGTGGGGTTTGAGCCGCAGCAGAACATCGGCAAAGCGGTGCGCCCGATAGACCTCGATGATCTCGAGCCCGCCCTCGGCGACACGCGCGCTCGCATCCGACGGCATCGCCTGCTGGGGGTGGTCCGAGAGCACGATCCGCTCGATGCCGAAGAAGGCGGCGGTGCGGGCGATGGCGCCCAGATTATGGGGGTTCGAAACTCCATCGAGCATCAGCAGCGGCGCCTGCGTCCGCGCCCAGCGCTGGGCCTCGCCGAGGTCGAATGGTCTGACCGGACGCGGCTCGGCAAGTGCTACGATGCCGCCATGCATCGGCGTGCCGGCGATCCGCGTCAACTCGGCCTGACTGGCGAGGCGGAACTGCTTGCGCGCCTTGGTCAGCTCCAGGCAGAACGGATTGGCGGCTTGCTTCATCTCCTCGGAGAGCATGAGGCGGGTAACGGTCTCGGGCGCACGCTCGAACAACGCCGTCACGGCCGCGATCCCAGCGACCCGGCGAAGCTTGCGCTCATCCGCCATGGCGGCGGGCCGCCCTCGGCCTGATCCTGGCTGCGGACGCCTTTTCAAAGTTTCACCCAGGTCAGCTCGTGCTTGTTCTGATTGAGATGCATCAGCCTGGATCCCGGTATGGCTTTGAAGGCGCGCACGGCATCGAAATCCGTCTCGCCTTGAAATTTGACAGTGCACACGAAACGCCGCGCGGCGCCAGCATCCATCCAACGCTGAACCAGCGCCAACAGTCGCGAAGGATAGCAGATCACGTCCGAGAACAGCCAATCGACCGGGCCGATGGACTTCGGGTCAAGGCCGAAGGCGCTCTCACGCCGCTCGGTGACGCCGGGCATGGCGGCGATCTTTAAATCGAGTGGCGCCTTGTCGACGGCGATGACCCGCGCTCCGAGCCCGGCCAGCACCCAGGTCCAGCCACCGGGGCTAGCACCCAGATCGAGGCAGAGTTCGCCGGGTTGGGGCTGCACGCCGTTCACGGTCAGTGCCTCCCAGAGCTTGAGGTAAGCCCGGTTGGGCGGCCCGGCCTTGTCCTCGACAAACCGCGCTTCGCCGTTCGGAAACGGGCTCGAGCAGCGCGACGAGGCGAGCACCAGATTGGGCTCGAGCAAGGTAAATGCACCGAGTGCAGCTTTTGGCGCGGGCTCGCCGAAAACGAGCGGCTTGGCGCTCACATGCGGCAGCTCGGACTGGATGAGCGCGGCGCGCCGGTGGTGATCGAAGGAGTAGAGCGACCAGTTGCGCTGGATGGCCTTCAGCTGCCGGGCCGCATCCTTGATGGAGGCGATGGGGAGCAATTGCGGTTCGAGCCAAGCATTCGCCGCCCAGGCCATCGGCTGCGGCTCCTGCTCCGACACCACGAGCCGCCCATGCACAGTTGCATCCGCACGCCCAAGCTCCTCCAGGAGCTCGGGCACGAAACCATCTGCGGCGAGGTAGGCGGACCGGGGCAAGGTGGCTCTCATATCGTTCGATTCCGCCCGCCATGGCGCGATTGGCAGCCTCCCGTCAAGCAAGACCAGTAAATCCGGTACCCAGGACGGGCGAGATGCGGCAGGATGGCGTGACCGCTGGGACTCGCCCGACCGTGGGTTGTGGATACGCTGTATCCGGACTCGCGCACGGCATACCACTTCACAACGCGGCCCGCCCACCCCATGTAACGCGGCGCGGGCGGCTCGATGCCGCTGACCGCTTGACGGAGATCCCCATGACCTATCCGTTGTCGTCGTACCGGTTGCCGAAGGCAGCCGGCGTTGCTGCTTTGCTCGCCATCTCGACCTTTCCCGCCAACGCCCAGACGAGCCCCGGCTTGGAGCCGATCACCGAGGGGCAGAACCGGATCACCGGCCAGATCGTCGCCGATTTCGGCTCGCGGCGCGCCAGCGGCGCCACCGGCATCGATGTCTACACGATCAACGGCCTCAAGGTCGCCGATCTGATGACGATGACCGGCACCATTCAGAGGACGCCCGAGAAGAGCCTCTCCTACAGCGTCAAGTTCGACGTCAACAATCCCAAGGATCGCACGAAAATCGCCAAGGACGTGGCCATCCTGCGCGGCGACGTGATGATCGACGAGGCCGGACGGTATCTGCCCGGGAACGGCAAGCTCCGCATCGACATCGTCAAGGGCACGAAGACGTCCGCCAACTTCAGCGGCGTTCTGAAGGGCCGCGAGGTGACGCGCTGGTGGGAGATCAAGGAGCAGCTCGCCAAGGCGAAGAACCAGGCCGCCAAGGCCTACTCGCGCGTCGTCGACGGCAAGGTCATCACCATCCAGGTGAAGAACGCCGATCCGCTCGGCTTCGACGGACTGGTGCTGGCCGCCGGCCCCTTCAGCTATTTGCCGGACACGACGGTCCGCGGCAGCCTCGACTACGACTACGAGCTCGGCAACTGGCTGACCGACAACAACGGCATCGAGCTCACCTACAAGGTCGGCGACACCGCCCAGATCGACAAGATCGCCGGCTCGATCCGTTTCGCCGAGGAAGAGGGCACGGCCCAGGTCGACGGCAAGTCGATCCCCTACACCGGCTATTACGACTACAGCCTGCGCTTCAACGAGACCCAGGCGAAGGCGGACGAAGCCTTCTTCGACGGCGAGAACAGCGATGCCGAGGTCGACGCCTTCTTCTCGACCGAGGACCAGACGAAGCCCGGCATCTACGGCCGCGTCTACTTCCAGGACGTCGAGGACAATTGCCGGACAGTGAAGGACGAGGAAGGCAAGGAGGGCTGCGTCGGCCCGACGCTTTCCGTCATCACCTATGACCTCAAGGCGGTCGGCTTGAACTACGCCCAGCTCGCCAACTGGATGAAGATCGAGCAGCTCGTCATCGGCCCGTTCACGGACGAGTAGGTCCTTCCCTCGCCCCTTCGACGCAGTGCAATTGCATATCGAGTAAAACACGCCACACCTTTCCTCCCCCTTCGTATGGGGGAGGACCGCGCGCCTTGGGCTTAGGCGCGAAGCGCGTAAGTCCTTAGGCGCGCCTAGGTGGGGGTGCTGGTTCGGCGCTGCAAATACTTGCAATTTGCCGACGACGCTCGCGACACCCATTGCGGCGAAGTGATTCGACACGGACCATAAAGGAGGCGGATTGTCGAAAGCGCCTATATCGCGGGACAAACACCCCCACCTATGTTCGCCTAAGGGTTTAGCTTGCGCTAAACCCAAGGCGAACAGTCCTCCCCCATAGAAAGGGGGAGGAAGCCCAGCCCTACATTGGAGGGCGTTCATCTGCACACCTCCGGCGAAGCCTTGCGCAAGTCAACAAGATCAAATCATCACATCGCTATCATCGGCGGCGGCCCCGCGGGCCTGATGGCGTCCGAGGTCTTGGCGAAGGCGGGCTATCGCGTCACGATTTATGATCGCATGCCCTCGCTCGGGCGTAAGTTGCTGATGGCCGGGCGGGGCGGCCTCAATCTCACGCACTCCGAGCCGCTGGAGCCCTTCCTGATGCGGTATGGCGGGGCTGCCCCCTGGCTCGGCCCGATCATCCGCGCCTTCCCACCGGAGGCCGTGCGCGCCTGGGCCGACGGGCTCGGCGCCGAGACCTTCGTCGGCTCGAGCGGACGCGTGTTTCCCAAGCGCATGAAAGCGTCGCCGCTGTTGCGCGCCTGGCTCGCACGGCTCGGCGAGCTCGGTGTCGAGGTCAGGCTCAGGCATCGATGGATCGGCTTTGGGGAAGACGGCGCGCTTTGTTTCGAGACACTCGACGGGCCTGCCGAGCATCGGCATGACGCGGCAATCCTGGCGGTTGGCGGCGCGAGCTGGCCGCGGCTCGGCTCGGATGGAGGCTTTGCGGACATTCTCGCCAGTGACGGCATAACCGTCACGCCGCTCGCACCTGCCAACATGGGGTTCACAGTTTCCTGGTCCGAGGTTTTCTGCGGACGCTATGCCGGACAGCCGCTGAAGCGCATCCGCATCGCGCTGGGCGCACATGCCGTGATGGGCGAAGCGATGATTTCAGCACGCGGTATCGAGGGCGGCGCGATCTATGCACTGTCGGGCAAACTGCGCGAAGCCGTTGCGCGTGATGGCACGGCGCCGATGACGATCGACCTTCGCCCCGACCTTTCGCTCGATCAACTCGCCGCCAAGCTCGCCAAGGCAAGATCGAAGGAGAGTCTCTCGAACCGGCTCCGCAAGGCAGCCGGCCTGACACCGGCAGCAATTGGCATTCTCCGTGAAGCCCATCGCGGGCTCCCGAGCGAGCCCTTCGCACTCGCCGCAGCAATCAAAGCGGTTCCACTGACACTCGGGCAACCTTTCGGCCTCGTGCGCGCGATCTCGACCGCTGGTGGCGTCAGCCACGACGAACTCGACGGCCGTCTGATGCTGAAGCAGCGTCCCGGTGTCTTCCTCGCCGGCGAAATGCTCGATTGGGAAGCCCCGACCGGGGGCTATCTGCTGCAGGCGTGTCTCTCGACGGGTGTGGCCGCCGCGGAGGGAGCGATGGCGTGGGTCGCCGGACCAGCGGGCCCGGAGTAGTCTCCTCGCCAATTTGGCAGCCTGCCGGAGACATTCGATGGCATCCGAAAACAGCATTGGCGCAGACGCGCTCGACGAAGCCGCCCAACTCATCGCGAACCTCCGTCTGCGGCGGAACGGCTGCGCGGACACTATCGCCGGCCTCCCCGATCACTGTCGCCCGCGCTCGCTCGACGACGCCTATGCCATCCAGGAACGCGCGCGGCCATTGATCGCAGAAGGACTCGGCTCTGCCGCCGGCTACAAGGTCGGCGCGACGGCCAAGGTGATGCAGGAGCGGCTCGGCATTCACTTTCCCTGCGCGGGAACGCTGTTCGCCAATCGCATCTATCCGAGCGGGGCGACCATCGCGCGGAGTGACTACCGGCATTTGGGCGTCGAATGCGAGGTGGGTGTCCGATTGGGTGCGGGGCTGCCGGGCAAGCCCGGAGGCTACGACCGCGAAAGCGTGGTTCCAGCCATCGCGACGGTGTTCGTCTCCATCGAGATCGTCGAGCATCGCTTCACCGATGTCCGCGCCGTGGGTGCGGAAACCCATGTGGCGGACGACTTCTACTCGGCGGGCGCCGTCATCGGCCCCGAGTATCCGGCGACTTCGCTCGATCCATCCGGCGCCGCCGCTGGAGAGATTCTCGTCGACGGCAAACAAGTCTTTGCGGGCCATGTCCGCGACATACCCGGCCATCCACTGATCTCGCTCGCCTGGCTCGCCAATCATCTGGTGGCGCGCGGTACGCCGATGAAAGCAGGAGACATCGTGTCGTTGGGCTCGATCTCGCCGGGAACGCATATCGCGGAGCCGGCAATGGTCGAGGCGCGGTTCGAGGGGCTGGGAAGCTGCCTCGTGCGCGTTGCCTGAACCCTCGAGACAGGCTCGCCGAATAGCTGCCCGGTCCCGGATGCATGGCCATCGGAGCTGTTCTTGCTTGCCGAAATTTTCTGATCGGCCTTAGTCGATGTTGCGGTTCGCCAGGCGCGTTAAGTGCAGGCGAGCGGCCGAAAAACATCGATAGGCTGGATCGAGAAGGAAACGCAGATGGCATCGGACGGCATTTCACCACGCGAGTTCGCATCGCGCCGGAGAGCGGCGCTCAAGGCCGCAGCCGAACGCGGCCTCAAAGGTCTCGTCGTCTGGTCGCGCGGCGGCAATTCCGTCGAGGCCTATGGCCATGTCTACTATCTGACGAACTTCCACTCGCTCTTCCCGATCGTCGCCGGCGACGGACCCTGGGTCAGCCGCGGGCATGCAGCCCTCGTGCTTCCGGTCGGCGGCGATCCGATCCTCGTCACCGACTATCTCGACGATCCGGAGGACCGCATCGCCGTCAAGGACGTGCGCGTCTCGCTCGATGTCGCCGAGGCGACCGTCAACGCCATGAAGGAGTGCGGGCTGCTTAGCGGTAAGGTCGGCCTTGCGGGGCGCGACTCGCTGCTGCACAGCGCTTACGAGCGAATGGAGAAGGTTGCCGGTAAGACGCTCAAATTCGCCCCCGCCGACGACATCATCGATCAGCTCCGCTGGGTGAAGAGCGAGGCCGAGCTCGCGATGATGCGGCATGCCGCTACCGTCGGCGTCAAATGGATGAAGGCGTCCATGGGGGCCATTGCCGAAGGCCGCACGGAGGGCGAGATCGTCGGCGCGGGCATGCGCGTGCTCTGCGCCAATGGCGGCGTGCAGCAGGATGTGGCAATCGCCAGCGGCCCCAATGCCGGCAATTATTTCGGCTCGTCCGGCGTGCCGCACTGGAATTCCAAGCGCAGGCTCAAGAAGGGCGATCTCGTCCATTGCGACCAGTGGGGGCCCGTCGATGGCTACTACACGGACTTTGCCCGCTCGACCGTCGTCGGGGCTAAACCCAATGGCGGACAGCTCGAGCTGCTGCAAGGCTCGGCCGGCGTCGTCCAGCACATCATCGCCCACGCCAAGCCCGGCATGACTTTCGGCGAACTGTGGACGTTGGGCGCCAAGTGGCTTCTCGATAACGATCTCCCCTCCCCGCTCGGCAAGCCCGAAGAGGGCGGCAACGCCTTCAGCCTCCAGTTCCCCTGCTACGGCCACAGCATCGGCCTCGGTATCGACGGGCCATGGCTCGTCAAGGGCGCCAAGGAGCCCGTCAAGGAGAACATGGTGCTCGGCATCGAGGCGCTGGTCGGCCGTGCCAAGATCGGCGCCGCCAATTTCGAGCAGGACGTCATCATCAAGAAGAAGGGCAACGAGATCCTGACGCGGTCCTGCCCGACGAAGTGGTGGGGCTGATCGCATTCACGAAACCCAGTAGCCATCGTGTGCTACCGGCGATCTCGCTGCAGAAATTGCAAAGAAGGCTGCAGCCAAGCGATGGCGGGGAACGAGCTAGGCGTTATCGTCATTATCCGCGTCAACTGCGTCCGGGAGCCTAACTACATCAGCAAACGCATGCGCATGTAGCTTTTCAATTTCCGCAACCTCCTCATCGGTTAGTTGAGCAAATTCTTTCTTTCGTGCTCTCTGAGACAACACTCCCTTGTTCTGACACAAAAACCTGTGAAGCAAATCTAGCGTCCTATTTGGCATGTCAACGATGCGGAGCACCTTGTCTGCAAATGCATCAAATGCCTCCAGGTAAGCCACTTCCTCTGGAAGATCGTGCTCTACCGTTTGCTGTACGCACTCGGAAAGAAACTCTGCGTGACGGGTGGCATCAAAGTATCGGTAATAATCAACTGTATCGTTTAAGACGTCGACATTGCCATCTTTAGTAGGCCGCCAATCAATGAACTCCAGTAACGGCCTGGAGTATGACTCAAGAACCTTTCTGTAATCGTCCATTCGAGCAAATATCGTCGCGCTGATTGGAAATACCAGTCCTGGAGGATTGTATGTTGCTGTGCTCAGCACATGGTGGAACAACCGTAAGCGGTCCAGCCGCCCCACCTGGACTTGGTCTCAGGCGGGCTTTTTGACGTAGGCCCAGGGCATCAGTTCTTCGATGCGGGACGCCGGCCAGAGGTTGACGAGCTTGGTCAGCACGTCGGTCAGCCAGGCGAGCGGA
>JANNSX010000277.1:0-15468 GCA_031403155.1 Hyphomicrobiaceae bacterium | reverse complement strand
CGCCCCTCTCCCTCCCGTCACCCCGCAATCGGGGCGAGGAAGATACGCGGTGCGCCCCAGGCATGTGCGGTGGGCCCGGTGTCAGCCTTCCTCTCCCCGCGAGCGAAGCGCGGCGGGGAGAGGGGAGGGTGAGGGGCGGCGGCAATTGAGACAGTCGCCAAAACGCCGCGTCACGTCGGATCGCCCTCGACTTCTTTTTCCAGGCTCTCGATGTTCTGGATGGCGCCCTGGCTCAGGGGATAGACCTCGATGACCTTCCGGTACGCGTCGAGCGCCTTTTGTTTATTGCCCTTGGCTGCCTCGATGAGGCCGATGCCGGAGAAGGCTCCGAAGTGGCGCGGCTCGAGCGCCAGCACCTTGCCGATATCGGCGAGCGAGCGGTCGAGATCGCCGACGATGTAAAGCACCGTCGCCCGCTTGTTCCAGCCTTCCGCGTAGTCCGGCTGCTGGTCGACCACGACATCGAGCACGGCGAGCGCGTCCTGATACTTCTGCGCCTGCATGGCGAGGATCGCGAGGTTCATCAGCTTGTCGGTTTCGTCGTTACCTGACTTGATCCAGGCGTCCCAGATTTTCAACTCGGTGACGCGTGCTTCGGTGCCGGTCTTCGCCGTCTTGAGGCCGGAAAACAGGCTATCGAGCTCGGCCGGCGTCGGTTTCGGAATGGTTTGGGCCGTGGCGGCAGCGAGCAACCCCACGAGGGCGACGATGCCAGCGAGCACAGACAACGACCGGGAGAGCGCGAGCCTCATGAGGTAAGGCTAGGACGAAGGCCTGCGGCCGTCAAAGCCGAACGCGGGACGTGACCACAATTTTCAGTGAGCGGTGCCGGTGAGGGGCACCCAGCCGCGGTCCTTGTGCCCAAAGTCGACCTCGCCCGGATGCAGGATCTCGGCGATGATTTCGGTGGTTTCCGCGAGGCCGGGGCTTGGCCGGTTGAAGTAGAGGTTGCCGTCACCGATCGCCACCCGGCCATTGCGGACGGCCGCAAGCTTGCTCCAACCGGGTTGTGCCGTCAGCAGCGGCATCTCCTCCAAGGTCCGGGCGATGTCAAAGCCGCAGGGGGCGACGATGATGACGTCGGGATCGGCGGCGAAGAGCTCCTCGGTGCGCATGTAGCCCGAATGCTTGCCGGCCTCGCCGAACAGGTTCTCGCCACCGGCCGCCGCGATCAACTCCGGCATCCAGTTGCCGCCCGACATCATCGGCTCGATCCACTCGACGAAGGCGATGCGCGGTTTGCGGAGCTTGGCTGTGGCGTGGGTGACGGCCGTGATGGTCCCGCGCATGCGCTCGACGAGTCGCTCGCCGGCAGCCGCATCCCCGAGGGCCGCGGCCACGCGATGGATATCGGCCTCGACATCGGCGAGGCAGTCGGGTTTGAGCGACACGATCTTCGCTTGCGCCCCCGCCCACTGGCAGACCGCCCGCTCGACATCGGCGAGCGAGACGGCGCAGACCTCGCACTGGTCCTGCGTGACGATGACGTCGGGCTTCAACCGTTCGAGCGCTTCCGGGTCGACGTGATAGACTGCGAGGCCGTCGGCGACGACTTGCTTCACCTGGGCGTCGATATCGCGGCTGTCGCCCGTCAGCTTGAACTTCGGCGAGGTGATCGCCGGCAGCGCCAGCACCTCTTTCGGATTGTCGCATTCGTGGCTGCGGGCGACGAGGCAGTGCCCATAGCCCAACCCCGAGACGATTTCGGTTGCCGAAGCGATGAGCGAGACGATCCTCATATCTCTAGCTCTTCGCCGGTATCGGATGGCCCGGCATCAGGTCATAAGGACGCTTCCAGCCGGGCATCGCCTGGATGCGATCGCGCCAGGCTTTGACGTTTTTGTAGTTCGCCCAGTCGAGCCCGATCTCGTCGTCGAAGAAGAGATAGCCCACGACCGAGATGTCGGCGATGGTCGGCCGGCCGGGGATCGCGACATACTGCTGCCGGGACAGGCGCTGATCCAGGACGCCGAAGGCCGTCGTCATGCGCGCCTTGAAGAAGTCGAGTACGGCCGGATCGGTCTTGTCGGCCATGAAGGTTCTGAGAAACCGGTAGGTCGCCGTGTAGCTGGTGAATTTGTGATTGTCCCAGAACAGCCAGCGCAGGATCTCGCGCCGCTCGTCTTCGCTCTCCCAGCCGAACTTGCCCAGCGTCGACGCGAGATATTCCAGGATCATGGCGGACTGCGCGAGCTTCTGGCCCTTGTGCTCGAGCACGGGCGCCTCGCCCATCTCGTTGACGTCCGCGCGGTAGGCAGGCGTCCGCGTCTCGCCGTTGAAGAAGTCGACGAAGCGCGGCGTCCAATCGGCGCCGGCGAGGTTCAGCATCAGCGCCGGCTTGTAGGCATTGCCGGACTGCGCGAAGCAATAAAGCGTGTACTCGGCCATGGGCGCGTCACTACTTGGCGAGGGTGCGATGCCGGGCGCGCGCGCCGCGCTCGATGGCGGCGACCACGAGTTTGGAGATTTCCAGGTTCTCGGCCAGAAGCTCGAGGAATCGGCGCTCCTCTTTCTGGATCTGCAAATCGGCGGCGGCGACATCGACGGCCAGCGCGTAGGCCGTCTCGCGGAGCTGGGAGGGAAGCGTCCGCTTGACGAGGCCCAAGGCCGTGTTGAGGCCGTCGTCCTTGGCGAGGATCTCGCCGCAGGCCTGCGCCGTCTCGACGAGGCCGTTCTCGTCGTAGTCCCCAAAGATCGGCAGGTTGGAGACGAGTTGCCCGATGCGCGACAGCTCCTCGTCGCTCATGGCCCGGTCGACGGCCGAGATGGTCACCATGACGTAGATTAGGGCTTCGTGGTGGCTCAGAACCGCGGGCATGGGCCGATCTCCTGGGTGGGTCCGGCCTGTCGGGGGCGCCGGATGCGGGCAAGCGATAGTGGATTTGACCGGATCGGGCAAGGCGAAGAAAGTAGACGCAGTACCTACTCCGCCGCCGCTTTCAACCCCGGTGCCGCCGCCAGCACTTCCGCATCCACGTGCCCCGCGAACTTGTCGAAGTTCTTCTGGAACATCCCCACCAGCTTGCGCGCCTGCTCGTCATAGGCCTTGGCGTCGGCCCAGGTCGCGCGGGGATCGAGGATGCGGGGGTCGACGCCGTCCACCGATAATGGCACTTCGAAGCCGAAGAACGCATCGCGGCGCATCGGCGCCCTGCGGAGCGTGCCGTTGAGAGCCGCCGCCAAGAGAGCCCGCGTCACCGCGATCGGCATGCGGCGGCCCTCGCCGTGGCGCCCGCCGGTCCAGCCGGTGTTGACGAGCCAGCAGTCGGCGCGGTGATCGGCGATCTTCTGCTTCAAGAGATTGCCGTAGATGCTCGGATGCCGCGGCATGAAGGGCGCGCCGAAGCAGGTGGAGAAGGTGGCGGACGGCTCCGTCACGCCCTTCTCGGTGCCGGCGACTTTCGCTGTGTAGCCCGAGAGGAAGTGATACATGGCTTCCGATGCGGTGAGGCGCGCGATGGGCGGCAGCACGCCGAAAGCATCCGCCGTCAGCATGATGATGTTTTTGGGATGCCCCATCACGCCCGGGATCTTCGCATTGGCGATGAAGGCGACGGGATAGGCGCCGCGCGTGTTCTCGGTCTTCGACCCGTCGTCGAAATCCGGCAGCCGTGTCACCGGGTCCATGCCGACATTCTCGAGCACGGCACCGAAACGGTTGACGGCTGCATAGATCTCGGGCTCGGCCTCCTTCGACAGCCTAATCGTCTTGGCGTAGCAACCGCCCTCGAAATTGTAGACGCCTTGATCCGACCAGCCATGCTCGTCGTCGCCGATGAGGGCACGGTGGGGATCAGCCGAGAGCGTCGTCTTGCCGGTGCCGGAGAGGCCGAAGAAGAGCGCGGCATCGCCCGCCTTGCCCTCGTTGGCCGAGCAATGCATCGGCATGATGCCGCGATCGGTCAGCACGTAGTTGAGATACGTGAAGACCGATTTCTTGATCTCGCCCGCATAGGACGTGCCGCCGATCAAAACCAAGCGGTTGGCGAAGTCGGCGGCGATGACGGTTTCCGTGCGCGTGCCGTGGCGGGCGGGATCGGCCTTGAAGCTCGGCAGGTCGGCGATGACGAGGTCGGGCGTGAAGCCTTCGAGCTCAGGCGCCGGCGGCACGATCAGCAGATTGCGGATGAAGAGGGCGTGCCAGGCGAACTCGCAATAGACGCGCACCTTGAGGCGCGTGCCGGTTTCGGCGCCGGCATAGAGATCCTGAACGTAGAGCTCCCGGTTCTGGCCGAACGCGGTCAGATCCTGCCGCAAGGTCTCGAATTGGGCCGGCGACATCGGCTTGGCATTGTCCCACCAGATCGACTTTTCGGTGGACGCATCGCGGACGATGAACTTGTCGGTGGGCGAGCGTCCCGTGTGCTGGCCGGTCTCGACCACGAGGGCCCCCGTCGCGGCGATGCGACCGCTACCGCGGCGAATCACATGCTCATAGAGTTCGGCTGCACTGCCATTGCGGTTGACGGCGGCTTGGTCGAGGGTGGCGAGCATGGCGGGCCTTGTCGTTCTGGCCACCTCGGGCAGGGCCCTGGGCCAGCGGTTGCACGAAAACACGACGGCAATCCCGCGATGAACGCGGCACGGGGGGTATGGACGCCTCGCAAGGCATAGAGTGGTACCAGAGTATGTCGCACCCTTCACAGCGGCAAGATGGCTCGTCGCGAGGCTTGTGGGAAAAGGCGGCCATGCGTCCAATGGTTGCCCCGAACGAGCGGCCTGGTGTGGCGTCGCGCCATAGTTGACCAGTAGGGCTGCACGTTCGGAGTCAACTATGGCGCGATGAACGCCACACGAAGCTCATGATAGTGCTAGTGGCCCTCATGTCGCGCCAAAATCGGACCGACGCCCGGCGAGCATGCGATTTTGGCGCGACGGGCCACTAGAGCACTTGTCCTTCCAAGTGGATACCGGTTGGTCGAAAGAAAGTGCTTAAAGCCAACAACCTAGAGCGCCGATCTGATTCCATCAGATCGAATAGCGCGCTAGCGCCTTGCACTCGCCCGTCGCGGCCCATAAAAGGGTCTGAGGACCGGCTGTACGGGCCCGTGGCGCCTACACAAAATTGCCATGCTCGCCCGTTCAGTTCGCATTCAGCCGTGCAAACGCAATGTTCACCCCGCATGGCAGGGCGATTCTCACCACCCCCGGTGGGGCCATTGCACAACGGAACGGCAGGGACTGAGGACATGCGCACCAGCTCGAACATTGCTCTCGTCGACGACGACCGCAACATCCTGACCTCGCTCAGGGTGGCGCTCGAGGCCGAGGGCTACAAGATCAGAACCTACAACGACGGCGTTTCGGCGCTCGAAGGCTTGACGGAGGTGCCGGCCGACCTCGGCATCTTCGACATCAAGATGCCCCGCATGGACGGCATGGAGCTGCTCCGCAAGATCCGCCAACAGTCCGACATGCCGGTGATCTTCCTGACGTCGAAGGACGAGGAAATCGACCAGCTGTTCGGCCTCAAAATGGGCGCCGACGACTATATCGCCAAGCCCTTCTCGCAGCGTCTCCTGGTCGAGCGCGTCAAGGCGATCCTGCGCCGCTCGGGCGTCAAGGACCCGAACGCGCCGGCCTCGACCGAGGTGACGATCCTTGAGCGCGGCAAGCTCAAGATGGACCCCGAGCGTCACACCTGCCATTGGGACGGCAAGAACGTGACGCTGACCGTCACCGAGTTCCTGATCCTGCAGGCGCTCGCCATGCGGCCGGGCGTCGTCAAGAGCCGCGACGCGCTGATGGATGCGGCCTATGACGATCAGGTCTATGTCGATGATCGCACCATCGACAGCCATATCAAGCGGCTGCGCAAGAAGTTCAAAGAGGTCGATGACGATTTCGACGTGATCGAAACCCTCTACGGTGTCGGCTACCGCTTCAAGGAAGCGTAAGGTATTGGTTTGAGCACGTTCTACGGCGAACCGGTTCCCACTTCGCCTGAACGTGCTCTAGCGCGGCGCCTCTCCGGGGGCGCCGCCCCGCTCGGGGGGGACGATGGCTCTCAAGGCCGAGCAGAGTGGTTGGCGCTGGCGTCCGCTCGATCCGGCGCGCTGGTTCGTCGACTTCCTCTCCCGCTATGTCGATCGCATCTTCCTGACGAGCGGGTTCGCGAGCGTCACCCGGCGAATCATCCTTTTCAATCTGCTCGGCTTGATCGTCCTCGTCGCCGCCATCCTCGGCTCCTCGCGCTATCAGGAATGGTTGATCGACGCGCGTATCAAGAGCCTCGCCGGGCAGGGCGACATCATCGCCGAGTTCGTTGCCGACAAGGCGTCGGGCGACAAGGACCGGATTCTCTTCGATGCCGGCGCCGCGGCCGATGAGGATCTGACGGCCGTCGAGGCGCTCGAGCTCGAGATCAATCCGCAGGCGATCACACCGGCCTTGACGAAGACGGCGCGCAAGACCGGCGCGCGCATCCGCATCTATACCGCCGACGGCACCGAGGTGCTCGACACCGACGAGATCATCGACGCGCAGGGCGAAACGCCGTCCGCCGAGACACCGGATACCCTCAAGACCTTCCTGCTCAACATCAGCTCCCGCTTCGTTACCGACAGCGCCGGCCCCTACAAGGAGAGCGCCAAGGCGAATGGCATGGCCTACGAGGAGGTCAACGCGGCGTTGTCGGGAAGCGCCGCCTCGGCGGTCCGCACGACGGCGGACAATCGTCACGTCATCGTCGTCGGCGTGCCGATCGTGCGCGAGAGTAAGACGCTCGGCGCCGCCTTCCTCACCACCAAGGGCGGCGAGATCGACGAGCTCATCTTGAAAGAGCGCCTGTCGATCCTCAGGGTCGGCCTCATCTGCTTCTTCGTCATCGTCGGCATCTCGCTGGTGCTCGCCGCCTCGATTGCGACGCCGCTGCGCAGCATCGCCAACGCGGCCGAGCGCATCCAGAAGAATCTGAGACTGAGGGGCGAGCTGCCGGACTATCCCGGCCGGATCGACGAGATCGGCAAGCTCTCCAAGACACTCCGCGCCATGTACGATGCGCTCTACCAGCGCATCGAGCGCAGCGAACGTTTCGCCGCCGACGTCGCGCACGAGCTTAAGAATCCGCTGACCTCGGTCAGGAGCGCCGCCGAGACCCTGCCGCTCGTGCGCACCGAGGAGGACAGGAAAAGTCTGATCGATACCATCCAGAGCGACGTCAAGCGGTTGACGAGGCTGATCGACGACATTTCCAAGGCGACCCGCGTCGATGCCGAGATGGCTCTGAGCGAGGCCAAGCCCGTCGATCTCGCCGATCTCCTGAAGATCGTCGCCGACATCGCCAACAACAAAGTCTCGCAGACCGGTCAGTCGGTGGGCGTCGCTCTGGACGCCGATGCGCCGGGGGATCGGGCCTATCACGTCGCCGGGCATGATCTGAGGCTCGGCCAGGTGTTCCACAACCTCATCGACAACGCGCTCTCGTTCTCCCCGCCCGCAGGGAAGGTCTCGATCAAGGCGCGCCGGTCCGGCAACACGATCATCGTCGAGGTCGAGGACGAGGGGCTGGGGATTCCGCCGGACAACCTCGAACGTATCTTCGAGCGCTTCTATACCGACCGGCCCGGCGCCGACAATTTCGGCAAGAATTCGGGGCTCGGTCTCTCGATCTCGAAGGACATCGTGCAGGCGCATGGCGGGCTGATCTGGGCCGAGAACCGGCCGGCCGGCGGCACCGGTCTGGCGGGCGCCCGCCTCACGGTGCGATTGCCGGCCCTCTACGCGAGCGCAGCAGCTCCGCGCGCGAGATTCCGCCGTGGGGCCTGAGCGCCGCCACGGCACGGCAGTCGCCGTCAATGGCCGCGCGGTATTGATCCGGGGACCGTCAGGCTCGGGCAAATCCGATCTGGCCTTGAGATTGATCGCCGCAGGGGCACGATGGCCGGGGCTGCGCGGCGAGCCGGTGCTGGTTGCCGATGACCAGGTCGAGTTGTCCCTGGTGGATGGAATGGTCATCGCCAGCCCACCGGCGGTCCTCGCCGGTCGGATCGAGGTGCGCGGCGTCGGGATCCTGCGCCTGCCCCACGCACCTGAAGCACGGCTCGCGCTCGTCGTCGATCTCGTTGCCAGCGACGCTGTCGAGCGGCTCCCGCAGGCAGATGCGACTTTGATCCTCGGCGTCGCGGTGCCGAGGATCTCCCTCGAGGCCTTCCAGGGAAGCGCTCCGCTCAAGGTCCTGGCGGCCTTGGCGGGTCTGCCGACATAACCTGAAACCGCTTGCGTCGCGGCTCAACACGCGCCAAACATAGGCCCCTTTCGAAAAGCAGCTCGACGCGGCGATCCATGAAACGGAAGTCTTGAGCCACATGATCGGCCTCGTGATCGTCACGCACGGCGGTTTGGCGGCCGAGTTCCGGGCCGCGCTCGAGCATGTTGTCGGGCCGCAGCCCCAGCTCATCGCCATCGCGATTGGCCCCGACGACGACATGCAGCGGCGGCGCGAGGAAATTCTGGCCGCCGTCCGCCGGGTCGACAGCGGTAGTGGCGTCATCGTCCTTACGGACATGTTCGGCGGCACGCCGTCGAACCTCGCCATCTCGGTCATGGGCGAGGCGCATGTCGAGGTCATCGCCGGCATCAACCTGCCGATGCTCATCAAGCTCGCGAGCGTGCGCGGTGAGCTCGACCTCGAGGACGCTATCGTCCAAGCCAAGGACGCCGGCCGCAAATACATCTCGGTGGCGAGCCAGGTGCTGACCGGACACCAGTAGACGCTAACCCCGATTTACCTAGTGCGCTATCCGATCTGATGGAATGAGATCGGCGCTCTAGGTTGTCGGTTTTGAGCACTTTCTTTCGACCAACCGGTTTCCACTTGGCAGGACAAGTGCTCTAAGTTCGAGACAATCATGACGAGCCCCACCGCCCGCGCCGAAGTTGTGATCTGCAACCAGAAGGGTTTGCACGCGCGCGCCTCCGCCAAGTTCGTGCGCTGCGCCGGCGAGTTCGAGGCCGAGGTGTGGGTGACGCGGGACGATCAGAAGGTCGGCGGGGAATCGATCATGGGGCTCATGATGCTGGCGGCCGGGCCTGGCACGTCGATCCTCATCGAGGCAACGGGGCAAGACGCCGAGAAGGCTGTCGCGGCGCTCAAGGCGCTCGTCGAAAACGGGTTCGGCGAAGAGAAGTGACGAGAATGCGGATGCCGGGGCGGGGCAGCCGATCAATCCGCCCCGGCGTCCCGCCCCCTTATTTTGTCAGCCTCAGATCCGATAGGCGGAAGGCGATGTCGCGGAAAGCCTGGCGGAGCTGCGAGCCGTCGTCGGCGAGGAAGGCGTAGCTGTCGCCGGACGCGCATTGACTCATGGTCTCAACGGCGTTGTCATCGGTCAGCTGGAAGCCCACCGTATAGACCGTGATGCCGGCCGCCTTCATCGCTTCACACATCTGGCGCGCCTGAGCGTCCGAGCTGGCGTTGTCGGGCGCGCCGCCGACGGTGCGGGTCTGCACGCCCTGCCGGTAGTCGGTGTTGTACTCGCCGTCGGTCATGAGCACGGCCACTTTCATGACGTTGCCGGAGTAGGCGGCGGGCTCGCTCCCCATCGGCCAGATGCCGGCCCAGTTGGGCGAGATCGCATACCAGGCCCAGGCGGTGCCGATCTGGCCGGCCGTCCAGCCGCTCGCCGAGAGGCCATCGATCTTGGCATCGAGGTCGTTCTTCTCGCTGGTGAGCGGCAACACGGTGCTCGAGGGGAGGCAGCTCCCGTTCGCGGTATAGACCGCTCCGGCATAGCTGCCTGCGCCCGGCATGGCATCGCTGAAAGCGTCGTCGCCGAGGCGCTCGGAGACGCAAGAGGAGAGCGTATAGGTGCGGCGCCGGCCGTCCGAACCGCGGACCTGCTTGGTCGCCGGCGGCGTTCCGATAGCGCTCTCAAGCACATCGTTACCTGGACGGACGGTTTCCGAGAAGGGCACGATGGCGATCCGGGCGTGCTCGGCCGCCTGCTCGTTCGGCAGTAGCGATTGTACGAGGTCCTTCGCGGCGATTTTCAGATCGGCGATCTTTTGTCCGCCCATCGAGCCGGTGATGTCGAGCATCATCGACACCTCGAGGTCCTTGCTCGAGCCGCCCAGGCCCGTTCCGGCCGATGAGTTGAGGGAGATATCAAGCTCGTCGAAGCCGATCATGGCGAGGAAGGAGGTATCGACAGACGCTTTCGCCGCGATCTCGACGGCGGCATTTTCTTCGTCGACGAAGGCGCGCGTGACTTCGGCGGACACGTCATGGGGAAGGGCTGCGGCGAAGTACTCGCGGGCCTTGGCCTCGGCGGCGCCGGCATCGCTCGTCGTCTGGTACTCGCGGCCGGCCGCCAATGCCGCCGCGTCGAGTGTCGTCTGCAACTCGGTTTTGACTTTGACGGCCTGGCCGAGATCGACGGCCATACCGATGGCGGCTGTCACCGGAATGATCATGGCCGCGAAGATGATGCCGATCGACCCGTCCCGGTCGAGCGAGAAACGGCCGAGATTGGTCGAGCGAAGCGCCCGCACCTTTGCCAGGCCGAAGATATCGAATGTCCGTCCCACCTGCGAAAACATCTGTTTCCTCCTCGGATGCCCATGCGTTTATCAACGCTTTGGCAATAGAAGTTGCCGTGGAGTAAAATATGCAAAGTACTTCGGTTGGCGAGTCTTACCCAAAGTAAAGAAAAATGAATCGTTAGAGCGTGACGTGCAATTTGAGTAGAATCTTAGCAACAGGTTCGAGGCTGGGGCGGGCCCGGCTTCACGGCCTCGAAATGCAAGAAGGGCGCCACGTGGGCGCCCTTCGCACAAGTGATAGCCTTGGAGTGGGAAATCTATCCCTCGGTTTTACTTGGACAGCCGCAGCTGAGCCACCGTGAAGGCGATGTTGCGGAAGGCGATCTTCAGCTGCTCGCCGTTGGTGGCGTTGTAGAAGTTGCTCGGCGAGGAGGCGCATTTCTCGAGCAGGTCCTGAGCGGAACTGCTGACCATGAAGCCGACGGTATAGACTGTGATGCCCTCATTCTTCATCTTGGTGCAGAGCTGCTTGGCTTGGGCTGCCGAGGAGCCGTTGCCGGTCTGATAGGCGGTGTTGTAGTCGCCATCCGTCATCAGCACGGCGATCTTCATGGTCTCGTCGGCACTATAGCTACCGGCTTGGTTCTCCGGCGGCCAGAACGAGTTCCACTCGGGCGACAGGAGATACCAGGCCCATGCGGTGCCGATCTGGCCGGCCGTCCAGCCGGAGGCCTGGAAGGCATCGATGGCGTCGTTGAGGCCGTCCTTGTCGTCGCTCAAGGGCACGATGCGCGACTCCGGCTTGCAGGCGGTATCCTCATCGACGGTATTGGAGTTCGCCCGCTCGATGTCGTAGATGCCGAGATAGGTTTGGTTGCCGCTGCCAGGCTGATCATCGGTGAACTTGTTCGAGCCGGCGCGCTCGACGACACAACTCGAATAGCTGTGTCCCTCGACCACGAGATAGTCTGGATTGCCTTCGCATGACTTCTTGAGCTTGCCCTTCTTGTAGCAGCTGGGTGGGAAGTCGTACTCGTCCTCCACGACCTGTGCCTCGCCGGTGACCTGCTCGAAGTAGGTGCTGCCGACATTGACGGCGTGCGAGAAGGGTACGAGTGCCACGCGCGAGGTGTACTCGGATTGATCGCTCTGCACGAGGATGTTGACGAGGTCCTTCGCCGCGTCCTTCATATCGTTGAGCTTCGAGCACGGACTGCACATCGAGCCGGTAATGTCGAGCATCAGCGAGATCTCGAGGTTCTTGTCGATGCCGCCTTTGGCAAGCATCGATTCCGCGCTCGAGGAAACCTCGATCGCGTCGTAGCCGAGGATGCGTACGAACGTCGTCTCTACCGAGACCTTGGCGGAGAACGTCATGCTGGAATTGTCGACATCGGCCGTATTTTTAAGGATCTCGACCCCCTCTATGCCCTTCATGCCAACGCCGAAATACTCGGCCGCTGCGATCTCCGCATTCGAAGGATCGCCGCTGACCTGATACGCCCGGCCGGCGGCGAGCACAGCACTGTCGAGAGAAGTCTGAAGGATCGTGCGACGGTGACTCGCACGTCCATAGTCGATCGCCATCCCGAGCACCGCGACGGTCGGGACCAGCATCGCGCAGAAGAGAATGCCGATGCTTCCCGACTGGCTCTTGGCGAAGCGGTTGATCCAGCGATGGCCCCTGGCGGTTCTGAAACTCTTCAAGCTTTCAGACCGGTCGCCGATGTTGCTCGACGCTCTCGACATGACATGCCTCCGCTATGCTTGGCGCGAAGGATGGCAGGTGTGTGAAAAGCAAGTCTTGAAACAGATCCTCGAAGTTTAACGAACGGAGGCAAAGTCGGGCACCGGTACAATTCTCCCCGTTTTGTGTTCAACGAATCGATTGCGTCTGCGCGCCCAATTAATGAAATGTTCGATGGACACGTTAGGAAGTGTGAATGCAGCGGCCGATGCCGCTTGTATCGGATCGGCGATCCGGGCAACGCGAAGGGCGCCACTCGGGCGCCCTTGGTAACCATTGTGAAAGGAGCAAGGTCATTTGGACAGGCGGAGCTGCGCCACCTTGAAGGCGATGTTGCGGAAGGCGATTTTCAGCTGGTCGCCGTTCGTCGCATCGTAGAAGTGGCTGGACGATGTCGCGCACGCCTCCAGCAACTTCTTGGCCGCCTCGCTCACCATGAAGCCGACGGTGTAGACCGTGATACCCTTGTTCTTCATGTTCGTGCAGAGCTGCTTCGCCTGGTTGCCGGCCGAGCCGTTGCCGGAGTGATAGGCGGTGTTGTAGTCGCCATCCGTCATCAAGACCGCGATCTTCATCGTCTCGTCGTTGTAATTTCCGGCAGTGCTCTCCGACGGCCAGAACGAGTTCCACTCCGGCGAGAGCATATACCAGGTCCAGGCGGTGCCGAGGTGGCCGGCCGTCCAGCCGTCGGCCTCATAGGCGTCGATCGATGCGGTGAGCGCGTCCTTATCGGCGCTGAGCGGCATGATCTCGGCCGTCGGCTGGCAGGGCGTGTTCCACCTGACCGGCGCGGCATCCGCGCGTTCGATGTCGAAGACGCTGAGGAACGTGCTGTTGCCGCTGCCGGGCCGTTTGTCGTTGAACTTGTTGGCGCCCTGGCGCTCGACGACGCAGGTCGAATAGTCGTCGGGGCTCTGGTTCGTGACCTTCTCGAAATATGCCTCGCCGGCATTGACCGCATGCGAGAACGGCACCAGCGCCACGCGCGAGGTGTACTCGGACTGGTCGTCCTGCACGAGGATGTTGACGAGGTCCTTGGCTGCGAATTTGAGATCGTCGAGTTTCTGGCAGGGCTGGCACATCGAGCCGGTGATGTCGAGCATCAGCGAGATCTCGAGGTCCTTGTCGAGGCCACCCCGCGTGAGCATGGACTCGGCCGTGGCGGTCACCTCCAACACGTCGACGCCAAGCAGACGCGCGAAGGTCGTCTTCACCTTCGCCGTGCCGGTAAACTTCATCGTCGAGTTGTCGGGATCGGCCGTGTTCTCGACGATCTCGATGCCAGGCTCGCTGTCCATCGCGGCCATGAAGTACGCGGCGGCCGCGGTCTCGGCACTCGAGGCTTCCCCGTTCACCTGATAGTCGCGGCCGGCGGCGAGCACGGCGCTATCGAGCGCCGTCTGCAGCACGGTCCGCGTGTCGAGCGCGCGGCCATAGTCGACCGAGAAACCGATGATGCCGACCACAGGAATGATCATGAAGGCGAAAATCATAGCGATGTTGCCCGAACGGTCGGCACCGAAGTGGCCGAGCCGGGCCGCGCTCGCGCGGAGCCTCGCCGTGAGTGTCGGGAACGCTGCAAACTTATCGAACATCTCGCACTGCCTCCAGATGAATGATCGCAAACTAGGCGATCAATATTCAGGGAGTGTAAATGCGAGAACTTTCCTCAAATTGGCTGCATTATCAGCAAAGGAAGCGTTGTCATCGCAGTGACAATTCAATGCAAATTTTGAGAAAATGCGAACGAGGCGATTAACCGGCCGGTAAGCGAGGCCGCCGGTCCGATGGATTGCGGCAAATGGCCGGAGCGGCCTGGCGGCCACGCGGCAAAGGTGCAATTTGCGTGCCGGACGCCGAGCGATTATAGAGCCCGCGAGAGAAGCACATTGTGGCCCGGTGGGGCCGCGACCATCAGAGAGAGACGCCATGACCGCTCACGACTATCGGGTCGCCGACATCGGCCTTGCCGGCTGGGGCCGCAAGGAAATCGCCATCGCCGAGACCGAGATGCCCGGCCTCATGGCGACACGGGCCGAGTATGGCCCGACGCAACCCCTCAAGGGCGCCCGGATCGCGGGTTCCCTCCACATGACCATCCAGACGGCGGTGCTGATCGAGACCTTGAAGGCGCTCGGCGCCGATGTGCGCTGGGCCTCGTGCAACATCTACTCGACCCAGGACCACGCCGCGGCCGCCATCGCCGCCGCCGGCACGCCGGTCTTCGCCTACAAGGGCGAGAGCCTCGAGGAGTATTGGGAGTTCACCCACAATATCTTCGAATGGGCCGACGGCGGCACCCCCAACATGATCCTCGACGATGGCGGCGATGCAACGATGCTCATTCACATGGGGCTTCGCGCCGAAGGCGGCGACACGGCCTTCCTGGAGAAGCCCGGCAGCGAGGAGGAGACGATCCTTTTCGCCTCGATCAAGAAGCGCTTGAAATTGAATCCGGGCTGGTACGGCCGCAACGCCGCCACCATCAAGGGCGTCACCGAGGAGACGACCACGGGCGTCAAGCGCCTGATCTCGATGGCCATGGTGGGCAAGCTCCTGTTCCCGGTCATCAACGTCAACGACTCGGTGACGAAGTCGAAGTTCGACAACCTCTACGGCTGCCGCGAAAGCCTGGTCGACGGCATCCGCCGCGGCACCGACGTGATGATGGCGGGCAAGGTCGCCATGGTCGCGGGCTTCGGCGATGTCGGCAAGGGCTCGGCGGCTTCGCTCCGCAACGCCGGCTGCCGCGTGATGGTCTCCGAAATCGATCCGATCTGCGCCCTGCAGGCGGCCATGGAGGGCTATCAGGTGGTCACCATGGAGGATGCGGCGCCGCAGGCCGACATCTTCGTCACCGCCACAGGCAATCTCGGCATCATCACCGTCGATCACATGCGGGCCATGAAGGACCGCGCCATCGTCTGCAACATCGGCCACTTCGACAACGAGATCGAGGTCGCCGGTCTCAAGAACTTCAAATGGCAGAACGTCAAGCCGCAGGTCGACGAGATCGAGTTCCCGGATGGCAAGCGGATCATCCTCTTGTCGGAAGGCCGCCTCGTGAACCTCGGCAACGCGATGGGGCATCCCTCCTTCGTGATGTCGGCTTCCTTCACGAACCAGACGCTGGCGCAGATCGAGCTGTTCACGAAGCCCGGCCAGTATCAGAAGCAGGTTTACGTGTTGCCCAAGCACCTCGACGAGAAGGTCGCCTCGCTGCATCTGGCCAAGATCGG
>JANNSX010000276.1:0-4725 GCA_031403155.1 Hyphomicrobiaceae bacterium | reverse complement strand
CGTCCAATGTCTCACCCGACAGCCCGTCCGTCTTCCAGCAGCTCTATGTCGGTGACGACCGCTGCATCCCCCACTTCCGGCAGTTCTCCGAGCGCATGCACGCCGAAGGCGCCACCCTCATGTGCCAGATCACGCATCTGGGCCGCCGCGGCAGTGCCTATGCGGGGCATTTCCTGCCGACTTTGAGTCCGTCTCCGACGCGCGAGACGCAGCATCGCTCCTTCGCCAAGCAGATGGACGAGCACGACATTGAGCGCGTCATTCGCCACTACGCGGATGCGGCTTGGCGGTGCAAGGAAGGCGGATTGGATGGCGTCGAGACGCTGGGCGGCGGACACATGATGGGCCAGTTCCTCTCGCCCGCCATGAACCAGCGGACCGATCGCTGGGGCGGCTCGCTGGAAAACCGCTGCCGGTTTCCGCTCGCCGTCTACGAGGCGATCCGCAAGCGCGTCGGCGATGATTTCCTCGTCGGCTTCCGCTTTGTCGTCGATGAAGGCATGGGCGAGGAGGAGGGGCTCGGCTTCGAGGAGAGCTTGGAAATCGCGCGCGTTCTGGAAAGTTCCGGCCTCCTCGATTTCTGGAACGCGATCTACGGGCGCATGGATCGCGCGGTGAACCTCTCGCTCGACAACATGCCGGGAATCGAGAGCCCGATGGCGCCCTGGCTCAAGAAGGCGGCGGCCTTCAAGCGCGAGATGAAGCTGCCGGTTTTCCACGCCGCCCGCATCGCCGATCTCGCGACCGCCCGCTACGCCATCAGCGAGGGGCTGATCGACATGGCCGGCATGACACGCGCGCACATCGCCGATCCCCATCTCGTCGAAAAGCTCAAGAGCGGTGTGCCCGAGCGTGTGCGGCCCTGTGTCGGCGCGCAGCACTGCCGGGGTCCGTCGCGTCCCTCCTGCCTTCACAATCCGGCGACGGGTCGTGAGTCCTTCGGGGTTCCGCAGACGATCGCGCGCTCGGCGGCGCCGGGCCGGAATGCCGTGGTGGTGGGTGGAGGTCCGGCGGGCCTCGAAGCCGCGCGTGTCTTGGCCGAGCGCGGGCACAAGGTCGTGCTGCTGGAAGCCGCCAATGCATTGGGCGGTCAGGTGCGTTTGGCGGCGGAAGCGAGCTGGCGGCGCGATCTCATCGGCATCATCGACTGGCGGGCGCATGAGCTCGAGCATCTGGGTGTCGAGGTGCGGCTCAACACCTATGCCGAGCCGGAGGATGTGCGGGCGCTGGCGCCCGACATCGTCGTCGTCGCGACGGGCGGCGTTCCGGGATATGGTGAGATCGCGGGCACCGATCATGCGACGAGCCCCTGGGATCTCATCGACGGCAGCGCCGTGCCCGCCGATCGCGTACTGATCTACGACGGCACGGGGCGGAACACGGCGCTGATCGCGGCGGAGAAGGTGATGGCCGCCGGCAAGTCGGCGCGGCTCGTGACGCTCGACGATCACCTCGGCATGGATCTCGATACGCCCGAGCAGACCTTCTGGAAGCGGCGGACTTACCAGATCGGCCTGCCGCTCGTGTTCGACTTGCGCATGATCGCAATCGAGAAGCGCGGCAATGCGCTCGTAGCCCGCTTCATCAACGAGCTGACCGATGCGATCGTCGAGGAGGAGGCCGACCAGATCGTCGTCGAGCACGGCACGCTGCCGGTCGCCGGGATTTGGGAGGAGCTGCGGGCGCAATCGGCGAACGATGGCGTGACCGACATCGACGCGATGCTGGCTTCGATTCCACAGCCGCGCACCAACCCCAAAAGCGCCTTCGAGCTCCACCGCATCGGCGACGCCGTCACCAGCCGCAACATCCACGCGGCGATCTATGATGCGTTGCGGTTGTGCTGCGTGATGTGAGTGCGTTGTTCCGCATGGCGCGACCTCGCTTTCTGACGGCCTCCCGTGGATGCTGACTTTCGTCAGCAGGACGGTGTGGGGAGGTCTGCGGGAAACGCTCGCTCATTGGGTGCGGCTCGATCCCACCCCACCCAACGTCATGGTCGCGGACGCGACCATCCACGGGAAGCTGCATTGTGAGAAGTGGTTCCACTCGGCGCAGCGCGGAATTCGCGGCTCAGGCGCCCTTCACCCGGATGACCTCCGCCTTCGCCACCTCCGCCAACTGCTTCGGCTCCGTCGGGAAGACGCTGTTCGGCGAGCCGGCAGCGGCCCAGATGAGGTCGTACTGGAGGAGATCCTCGTCGATGTAGGTTTTCAGTGGCGTATCGTGGCCGACCGGTGGGATGCCGCCGATGGCGAAGCCCGTTAGAACCCGCACAAACTGCCCATCCGGCCGGTCGAGCGGCTCGCCGATCACCTGCGCCACGCCCTTCTGGTCGACCCGGTTGCGGCCAGAGACCAGCAGCATGTAGGGCTTCTTCGACCGCTTTCCCTGGAAAACCAGCGACTTGACGATCTGTCCGACATCGCAGCCGCAGGCCGCCGCGGCATCCTCGGCCGTTCGCGTGCTCTCCGAGAACTCCTTGAGCGCGACGTCCAAGCCAAGCTCCTTCGCGGCCTTCACGAAGCGTCCGGGGCCGTCCTTGCGCTCGTCCATCCGCCGAATTCCCTGCTGACTTAGGCCTAAGGTTGCGCCCCATCCGCCTGGGCGCTATCTCTCGCGCCAATCGCTAGAATCCTCCGACCCCGAAAGCAAGAACCCATGCAGGTCGACGACAAGACCGTTCGCCACATCGCCCGCCTGGCGCGCCTCAAGCTCACCGATGCCGAGGTGCCCAAGATGCAGGGCGAGCTCAACGCCATCCTCAAATGGGTCGAGCAGCTGAATGCCGTGCCGACCGATGGCGTCGAGCCGATGACGCGCGTGCTGCCGATGCAGATGAAGAAGCGGAAAGACGGCGTCACCGATGGCGAGATCGCCGACGATGTCATCCGCAATGCGCCCCGGTCCGACGACCACTACTTCGTCGTTCCCAAGGTGGTCGAGTAAGCCATGACCAATCCGACCGATCTGACCATCGCCGAAGCCCGCGCCGCGCTCGCCAAGAAGTCGCTCTCCTCGCGCGAGCTGACCGACGCCTACCTCGCCGCCATCGCCGCCGCCAATCCGGTGCTCAACGCCTATGTGGTGGTGACGCAGGAACAGGCGCGTGCCATGGCGCAGGTCTCCGACAACCAGCTGGCCAAGGGCAGCACGCGGCCGCTCGAGGGCATTCCGCTCGGCATCAAGGACCTTTTCGCCACCAAGGGCGTCCATACCCAGGCCTGCAGCCATGTGCTCGATGGGTTCAAGCCGCCGTATGAGAGTACCGTCTCGCAGAACCTCTGGGATGCCGGCGCCGTCATGCTCGGCAAGCTCAACATGGACGAGTTCGCCATGGGCTCGTCGAACGAGACGAGCTATTATGGCCCTGTCGTCAATCCCTGGCGCTCGAAGACGTCGAACGCCGATCTGGTGCCGGGCGGCTCGTCCGGGGGATCGGCGGCGGCCGTGTCGGCGCGGCTTTGCGCCGGTGCCACCGCAACCGATACCGGCGGCTCGATCCGCCAGCCGGCCGCCTTGACCGGTACTGTCGGCATCAAGCCGACCTACGGCCGCTGTTCGCGCTGGGGGATCGTCGCCTTCGCCTCCTCTCTCGATCAAGCGGGCCCGATCGCCCGCGACGTCCGTGACGCGGCGATCATGCTCCGCGCCATGGCGAGCCATGATCCGAAAGATACGACGAGCGTCGACCAGCCGGTGCCGGACTACGAGAAGGTGCTGGGCAAGAGCGTCAAGGGTCTGAGGATCGGCGTGCCGAAGGAATACCGGGTCGAGGGCATGCCGGCCGAGATCGAGGCGCTCTGGCAGCAGGGCATAAAATGGCTCGAGGCGGCGGGTGCGACCATCAAGGAGGTGTCGCTGCCGCACACCAAGCACGCGCTGCCGGCCTATTACATCGTCGCCCCGGCGGAGGCCTCTTCCAACCTCGCCCGTTACGACGGCGTCCGCTACGGTCTGCGCGTGCCGGGCAAGGACATCATCGACATGTACGAGAACTCCCGCGCCGCCGGCTTCGGCGCGGAGGTGAAGCGGCGCATCATGATCGGCACCTATGTGCTCTCGGCCGGCTACTACGACGCCTACTACCTCAAGGCCCAGAAGATCCGCACCCTCATCAAACGCGATTTCGACGAGGCCTATCGCGACGTCGATGCGCTGCTGACGCCGGCTACCCCCAATGCCGCCTTCCCGCTCAAATCCATGAGCGCCGACCCGATCCAGATGTATCTGAACGACATCTTCACGGTGACGGTGAACATGGCGGGCCTGCCGGGCATCGCCGTGCCGGCAGGCCTCTCGGGCGATGGAATTCCGCTCGCGCTCCAGCTCATCGGCCGAGCGTTCGATGAGGAGACCCTGTTTCAACTCGCCCACGTCATCGAGCAGTCGGCCGGACGTTTGAAATTGCCGGAGCCCTGGTGGACGGCCGAAGCCGCCAAAAAGCCGGGAATCCGTGGCAAGGCGTGAGCGGGGGCGCTATCGTGGAGGGGAGCATGGTGCGGATGTTGAGCCTGCTTTTCCGGCTTCACAGCTCAGTGTTCGGCTCAGATCATGCCACAGTGCAGCAGCCGTCGCATTTCCGAATGGGCAGAACATCGCCACACACTTTCCTCCCACGTCGTGCCGAAGGCGCGCCTTCGGCACGACGAGGGGGGAGGACCGCGCGCCTTGGACTTAGATGCGCAGCCGCTAAGTCCTTAGGCGCGCCTAGTACCCGCCAAC
>JANNSX010000275.1:0-15445 GCA_031403155.1 Hyphomicrobiaceae bacterium | reverse complement strand
CACTGGGAAGAGGAGTTTACTGTAGGGGCGAGCTGAGCTCGGCCAGGACAACTGCGGGGTGATTGACCTGCAGAGGCGGATTGTTACAGGCTGCCGTTTGCGGTCGCGGGGCGACGGGGGGTCGCCGGGTCGGGGTTTACTTTTTGTACGCTTGGGGGTTGCGGGTCCCGGGGCGACCGCCGGTCGCCCCTACGGATGCTACGGCAGACAATTCAGATACTGCTCGAGATCCCATTCCGTCGACGTGTGCAGGAACTTCTCCCACTCGTCGCGCTTGTACTCGTCGTAGAGGCGGTGCATGTCGCCGGGCATCGACGACTTGATCACCTCGTCCTTCTTCAGGGCCTCGAGCGCATCGCCGAGCGTCATCGGCAGCTTCTTGACTTGCTTGCCCTGCTCCATGGCCTGATAGATGTTGCGCTCTTCCGACTTGCCGGGATCGATCTTGTTCCTGAGGCCATCATCCATGGCCTTCAAGAGTCCGCCCGCCATCAGATACGGGTTCACCATGCTGTCGACGGCCCGGTACTCGAAGCGGCCGGGCGCGGAGACGCGCAGGCCCGTCGTGCGGTTCTGGAAGCCCCAATCAGCGAAGACCGGCGCCCAGAAGCCGGTATCCCACAAGCGGCGATAGGAGTTGACCGTCGAGCAGCCGATGGCGGTGAGGCCACCCAGATGCTTGACGATGCCCCCGATCGCATGCAGACCGAGCTTGCCGGGCAGCTGGATGTCGTCGGTCTCCGGCATGAAGACGTTGTCGCCGCCGCGGCGATAGTTATAGGACTGCTCGAAGCCCGGCAGGCGCTTGGCGTCGTTGCCCAAGAGCTTGACCTCGTCCTTGCCGCCCTTCCACAGCGAGATGTTGTGGTGGCAGCCATTGGCGGAGACGCCCATGAACGGCTTGCACATGAAGCAGGCGATAATGTTGAACTCACGCGCGACCTGGGCGCAGATCTGGCGGTAGGTCGTCAGCCGATCGGCCGTGCGGAGAGCGTCGTCATAGTTGAAGTTGAGCTCGATCTGGCCGGGCGCGTCCTCGTGATCGCCCTGGATCATGTCGAGGCCCATCTTGCGGCCGTACTCGATGACCCGCATGTAGACGGGGCGCAGGCTCTCGAACTGATCGATGTGGTAGCAGTAGGGCTTGGAGTAGCCGCCGTTCGGCTTGCCGTTCTCATCCTTCTTCAGCCACATCATCTCCGGCTCGGTGCCGTGGCGCAGCGCCAGGCCATGGTCCTTCTGGAACTGGTCGTGAATGCGGCGCAAGTTGCCGCGGCAGTCGGCCGTCAGATAAGAGCCGGGGTCCTGCTTCTCCTCGCGATTGCGGAACAGCGTGCAGAAGAGGCGCGCCACCCGCTTGTCCCAGGGGAGCTGCATGAAGGTTTCGGGCTCAGGGACACCGACGAGTTCGGCGGCCTCGGGACCATAGCCCAGATACTCGCCGCGACGGTTCATGAAGAGGTTGACGGTCGAGCCATAGACGAGCTGGAAGCCACCGTTGGCAATGCCCTCCCAATGGTCGGCCGGGATGCCCTTGCCCATGATGCGGCCGGTGATCGAGACGAACTGGAGGTAGAGATACTCGATGCCGAGCTCGTTGATCTTGGCGCGCACCGCCTTGATCATGTCGTCGCGTCCGGGCGTCTTGATGAATGACTCGTAGTCGGTGGCCACGGGGCTCCTCCCAATTTCGATTGTTTGCTGGTGAAACGAGATTGGCGCGATCGGGTCCAATCGGCTGGCCAATCTATACAAGTCCTGGGGCTTTGAAATCCGCCCGCCGTCCTCCCTCAGGGCGCGCGCTCCATTGCAGAGCGGCCTGCTTGCTTGTTGTCGACCGGGAGCGGCCGCATCGAGGCCTTTGCGCAACCGGCGCCAGCCATCGAGGGCCGAGCGCGGGCATCACTGCACAAACTTTTGTCCATTGCAAACCAATTTTCGCCAATCGGGACCAATTCGCCCACAGGGTCTGCTATGCACCCTGCGCAAACGCAGACGGCAGCCCCGGGGAGGTGGCGGCCGCCGTCGTCATGGGCCGTGTCGGAGAGGGCTTCAGGCGAACACGAAGTCGGCTGCGTCGACGTCCGCCAGGGACTGACCGACCAGCAGCACGCCGCCTTTGAGCGTGTTGACGTTTGGTCCCCAGCTGAGTTCGAGGCCGGCGTTGGTTTCCTCGAAGAAGACGTCGTCGAGGCTCGTGACGCCGGCGATGCCCTGCAACAGGATCACGTCCTCTTCCTCGCCAAAGCTCGAGAAGGCATCCCAGTCGGCGATGGCGTTGACGAAACCGGCATCGGCCCTGAAGCGGAAGATGTCACTTTCGGCGCCGCCGCGCATGACGTCGATGCCGGCGCCGCCGTCGAGCAGATCGGCACCCGCGTCGCCGAAGAGGAAGTCATTGCCGGTGCCGCCGAGCAGCCCATCGCTGCCGCTGTCGCCGCGCAACGTATCGGCGTTGGCGCCGCCTTCGATCCGATCATTGCCGCGACCGCCGAAAATCAGGTCATTGCCGGCATCGCCGAACAGCCGGTCGGGCGCGAAATCGAGCGTATCGGAGCCGAAGATGCGGTCGTTGCCGAGGCCGCCCCGGATCACATCGCTGCCGTCTTCGCCGAGAATGCGATCGTTGCCCGCGTCACCGAACAGGCGGTCGTTGCCATTGCCGCCGAGGAGGGTGTCGTTGCCGGCGCCGCCATGGGCCTCGTCGTTGCCCTCGAACATGTCGATATGGTCGTTGCCGCCGTTGCCGAAGGCGACATCGTTGCCGCCGAAGGCATCGATCTGGTCGTTGGCATTGGTGCCGTTGAGGCGGTTGCGTGCGTCGTTCCCGAAAATCCTGGCCATGTGATGCTCCCGATGCTTGGGCCCTCCACCGTGGGCCGCATGTGCACATTTAGGCTTGGCCGGGCTCCTTCCGCTGTTCCCGGCGGAACAGGCCGATGAATTTTCGTTCAGGATCGCATCGGCCCGGCGGCCGCAACCAATTCGAACCAATCGGGCGCCAATTTGGTTGTCAGCGGCCTCGATTGGTGTAGGCTTTCGCCATGCAGGAGCTCGACGAGACGGAGGCCGCCCTCCAGACGACGCCCGGTGCAGGGGCCATTATCGCCCGCCTCCGGCGCGCCATCACCGGAGGCGTCTATGCCGACGGCGACCGCATCCCGCCCGAGCGCCAGCTCGCCACCGCCTTCGGCGCCGCCCGATCGACCATCCGCCGGGCGCTCGACCAGTTGGAAGAAGAGGGGCTCGTGGTCCGCCGGGTCGGCGCGGGCACTTTCGTCGTCTACTCGGGACCGCTGGCGAGCCACACCGGCGAGATCTCGGACCTCATCTCGCCTCTGCAACTGATCGATGCCCGCATGGCGGTCGAGCCCTACATGGCCCGCCTCGCCGCGCTGCACGCCACCCAGCGCGAACTCGACGGCATGCGAAACGTGCTCGCCAAGCTCGAAGTGGCGGCGGCCGACAACGACCTCTTCACGGAATTGGATTCGGAGTTCCATTTGGGCATCGCGCGCGGTGCACGCAATCCGCTGCTGCTACACGTCTACGAAACCATCAATTCCGTCCGCACGCGCGCGCAATGGAACACGGTGAAGGAAAAGGTGCTGTCGCCGAAACAGATCGCGGCCTACAACACCCAGCACCGCGCCATCTACGAGGCGATGACGGTGCGCGACGCTCAGCGCGTTGCCGATCTACTCGTCCAGCATCTGGAAAAAGCGCGGAGCGATCTGGTGGGAGCACATTCGGGATGAGACTGCCGACCGGCACGCTGCGCATCAGCGAACCCTATCCGGGCCTGTTCTCCTACTTCGACGGCCGCCTGAACGGTGCGCGCATATTCTCACCCGAGCCCAACTGGGTCGATGACGGGGCCTATGCGCTGGGCATCGCGAGTTTCGCGATCGTCTCGGGCCGTGAGGCGGTCGTCTACGATGCGCATTTGTCCGTCGCGCATGGCGAGGTCATCCGCAAACACCTCGAAGGTCTTGGTGTCCGCGATTTCCGCCTCGTGCTCAGTCACCATCACATCGACCACGTCTCAGGTAACGCAGCCTTCGCCGACTGCGAGATCATCGCCCACAAGCTGACCGAAGCGGCGATGCACCGCGACCGGCCGGCCTTGGAGGCGGGTACCTATGACGGCCCGCCGGCCATCAAGCCCATCGTCATGCCGACGACGATCTTCGAGGGCACGATGGGGCTCGACTGCGGCAAGCGCCGGCTGACGCTGCTCCACCTCGACATCCACAGCCTCGATGGCGTCGGCCTCATGCTCGAGGACGAGCGCGTACTGCTCGCGGGCGACACGCTCGAGGACATGATCACCTATGTGGCCGAGCCCGAGCGGTTGGAAATCCACTTCAAGGATCTCGATCGGCTGGCCAAGCTCGGCGCCACGCGGCTCCTCCCCAATCACGGCGATGCCGACTGGATCGCCAGGGGCGGCTACGCGCCGACACTCATCACGGCAACCGAGCGCTACATGGAGCGGCTCCTGAAGCAGGCCGCCGCCGACCCGGCAACCGACGTGCCGGTTCGCCAGTTCGTCGCGCCCGAGATCGAAGCCGGCTGGATCAGCGACTACGCGCCCTATGAAGCGGTGCATCGGCGGAATTTGGCGGTCGTTCGCAACATGCGGGGATAAGTTCCTTGCGGGAATGGCGAAGGAAAACGTGCGCAGCTCACCCCCGCGTCGCCACATTGGCGAGGATGGCGAAATTCGGATAGGCCTCGGCGCTTGCCTGGGTGAGGTCCGGGCCGATGGGCTTCAATCCGTCGAGCGCGCGGATGGCGCCATCGGCGGCGGCTGCGATCATGTTCTGCGAGACGAACACGACGCCGCCCTCCGGGTCGGACGAGATGCCGATGCCGACCTTAGCCTTGCGCACGAGATTGCCGATCACGGCGACATCGCGCTTGAAGCTCCCCCAGCCCACGAGGATGCCGGCCGTTGGCGCGCCCTCCACCACATTGCCGGTGACGCTCGCATCGGCTTCCACGGAGATGCCGACGCCGCGCTTGTCCTCGCTGTCCTCGCGGCGGAAGAGGTTGCGCACGAGATTGGCGGAGACGACCGCGAGCCGCCCGCCCTCGTTGAAATTCGTCACCGAGATGCCTTGGGCCGCGTTGTCGACGAGATTGGATGAGATGACCACGCCCTCGAAGGCGAACTCGGCATAGAGCGCGACCTCGCCCAACCGCTCGCAGGAGTTCCCAATCATCTGCGCATTGGCGCTCGCATTCGCGCGCACGGCCGAGAAGGCGCAATCGGCGATGCGGTTGCCGGAGACGAGCGCGGAAGCCGCGCGATACAGGTTGACGCCGTTGCCGTTCTCCCCCGTGCCGCCGCCGCGCGCCTCGATGAGGCGGATGCGGTTGCCGATGACAGTGGTGCCGTCCTCGCCCGGTTCCGACCGCCAAACCTGAACGCCGTTGTTGCCGATCCGTTCGATGCGGTTGTGGGCGATCTCGAGGCCGGTACTATCGATGGCGAAGAGGGCGGTGTTGCCGCAGCTTTCGATGGCGCAGTCGGTCACTTGCCCCGAGCATCCCCGGAGCGAGACGCCGTTGATGAGGCCGTTCTCGATCGTCAAGCGCCTCAAGGCGATGCGCTCGCACGCCGAGAGCGAGAGCAGTCCATCAGCGCGCGCCGGATCGAGCGGCTGCGCGTTGCCGTCGAGCACCAGGCCGTCGAGGAGGAGGCCGTTGGCGCCATCCCCCGCAAGGAAAGTGTTGCCGCCTCCGTAGATGAGCCGGCTTCGACCCTCGACACCGATCAGCGCCGTGCCAGCACGCAGCATGAGATCGCGGACCTGGTAGCGGCCGGGCGGAATGAGCAGCGCTGTCCCGGCTTCCGCCGTCTTGTCGATGGCCTCCTGGAAGGCCAGCGACTGATCCACCTTGCTGTCCGGCTCGACGCCAAAGGTGGCGATGCTGACGCCAAGTCCAGTGGGGGCAGCCTGAGCCGAACGAGGCCCGCTCGCCAGCGCTGCAGCGCCTGCGCCAAGCGCGAGCCCCGCGCCGAGGAATCGGCGTCTCATGCTGTCCATGGTGCACCTCTTGGGTCGGCGGCGAATCGTGCGGCTTGAATTGCAGATGCTCTTCGCCTTCCCGTCTTGACGGAGAAGGCTTTGCGCCTGACCGGCGGCGGACCAGCAGAGTTCGAGCTTCCTCGAGAATCAGACCCCCCACCCCAACCCTCCCCACGAGGGGGAGGGGGAACAACTTCAGTACCCGCCTGACAATCAAGACCTGTGGTTCGCTGTTCGAAGGGTGGCGTCACGAGCTTGCTGAGTTTGGCGATCGCCATCGCCCCAGCGTCCCCTCCCCACCGCGCCGGAGGCGTGTCTCCGACACGACGTGGGGAGGGACAGGGTGGCGGGTGAGAGTCGGAAACGATTGCGACGGCAGCAAGAGCGGTCATCTGACGTCCTTCGGCTGCGACAGCTTCACCGCACCCGCCGTAGCAGCGCGGGTCCATGGGCGGCAAGTGCTGCCTCGACGATTTGCATAGCACCTTGGAGACGCAACTCGGCCCGCAGACGCTTCGGCACATGCACGAAGGCGACGATACGGTTCGGCGCGTTGAGCGCCGCATGGGTCAGCGAGTGAAAGTAGACGGCATTGCAGAGATAGCGTCCCGCATCGTGCGAGAGCCGGCAGGTATGGCCATTCCGCCGGAGATGGCGATGGATGCGCTGGGCCGGCGCGAGGCCGGTGACGTGCCGGCCGGCGTCCCTATCCAGACGCGGCAGCTCGGGGAGATGACCAGCGGCATCTTTCATGGCCCGTACGCGGTTCTCCGCCACCCACTCGACGTCGAAGCCGGCCGCCGCGCCCGACACGCCAAAATGCAGCGCCACATCTGGTTGCCAGCGATCGAGCGCCGCATCGACGAGGAGGGGCGCGCGGACCCATTCCGTCGGCAGGATCAGCGTCACCACATGCAGCCGCGGCCAGCGGCGACGGACCCGCTCGGCCAGACGCATGACCAGCGGCTTCGTCTGATTGACGGGTGCGCCCGGAAAAGGGCCGAATCCCGTCAACAGCAGCGTCGCCGTCCGGCTCGCGGGGCGGGGGGGGCGAAGGGTGGATTGTTCGATGAGGCGCTGCATTGGTCCGCTTCACACTGGGTTGGCGAGCTGGCGCAAGGGATCAGGTCCGCGATTTGAGGATCCGCTCCCGCATCTCGCCGACCGCATTGGCATGCGCCTCGAAGCCCTCGTAGGTGGCGAGCGCCTTCGCGTGGCGGGCCAGCTCGGGGTAGCCCGCGCTCGTCACATAGGCGATGGACGTGCGCTTCATGAAATCGAAGACCGAGAGGGCGGAGCCGGTCTTGGCCCAGCCGCCGGTTGGCAGCACATGATTGGGGCCGATGACGAAATTGCCGAGCGTGCTCGGGGAATGCTCTCCCAAAAGGATCTCGCCCGCATGCTTGAGGCGACCCAGATAGCGGAACGGCTCCTTCGACAAGACTTCAAGATGCTCCGGCGCGTAATCGTTGACGAAAGCGATTGCCGCGTCCTCGTCGGGCGCGAGCACGATGCCCCCGATGGGCCCCGAGAGGACGGTCGAGGAGAAGTCGACGCGCTGGGCGCCCATGGTCCGCCAGTATTCAGGGATGGCGGCCAGCGCATCCTCGGCGACTTTACGGCTCCAGGTGACGAGGAAGGCCGAGCTGTCGGGGCCGTGCTCGGCTTCAACGAGAAGATCGAGCCCGGCGAGGCTGCCGTCCGTCGTGTCATCGGCGAGCACGATGACCTCGCTGGGACCGGCCGGCGTGCCGGTATCGATCAGGTGCGAGACGAGCCGCTTTGCGGCCGCGACCCACAAACTGCCGGGGCCGACGAGCTTGCTGCATTGGGGGACGGTCTTCGTGCCATAGGTCACCGCCGCCACGCCCTGCGCGCCGCCCGCCTTGAACACCTTCGACACGCCGGCCATGCGCGCCGCGACGAGCGTTGCGGCATCGATCGTCCCATCCGGTCCCGGTGGCGTCACAATGCAGATGTCCTCGACGCCCGCGACCTTGGCCGGGATCGCCGTCATCAACGCAACGCTGGGGAACGAGCCCTTGCCGCGCGGTACGTAGCAGGCAACGGAAGGGATGGGGGTCGTCCGGTCGCCGGCGAATGCGCCTGGGCGGATCTCGTGCAGCCACATCTCCTCGGGCTTCTGGTCCGCGTGAAATTTGCGGATCGAGTCCGCCGCGTAGGCCATCGCTTCGCGCACCTTCGGATCGAGCGCGCGCTCGGCGGCCTCGAAATCGGCTTCAGTCGCGGCGATCGCATCGGCCTCGACCGGGGCCTTGTCGAACTGGCGCGCAAAGCGCGCGAGTGCCGCATCGCCCCCCGTGCGAACCGCCTCGATGATCGGCCGCACCTTGGCCTCGTAGGGGCCCAGATCAGCCTCGGTCCGCGTGAGCAACCGTTGCCGCGCCTCGACGGAAAGCTTCTCGAGCTCGATGAAGTTGATGGGTTTGGGCATGTGCCTCTCTCCGGCTGGCCGGCTCAACCGTACACCAGCGCCTCATCATCAACCGGAATGGCCGGCAGCCGGTCGCGGTCGATGTAGTAGTCGTGGCTGTGCTCCCATTTGGGCTTGCCGCCGCATTTGGGGAGCACGTGCTGGGCGCGCATGACGTAGCCCGGATTGAAGACTTCGGGTTTGAGCCAGGGATGGAGCGGCATGCCGCGTTCGGCCTCCGGGATCACCACGTCGACGCGTTTCAAACCGTTCGCGTCCATATGGTTCAGCAGTTTGCAGACGAAGTCCGCCACGAGATCGACGCGGAATGTCCAGGTGGCGCGGATGTAGCCGAACACCCAGGCGAGGTTCGGCAGCCCCGTGAACAGCAAGCCGTGAAAGGTGATGGTGTCGGAGGCCGCGACCGGCGATCCGTCCACCTCGAGCGCGATGCCGCCAAAAGGAATGAGTTGCAATCCCGTCGCGGTGACGATGATGTCGGCGTCAAGCCGCTTGCCGGACTTCAAGAGCACGCCCGTCACGGTGAAGCTCTCGATCTCGTCCGTTGCCATGCTCGCCTGGCCCTCGCGGATCGCCGTGTAGAAGTCGCCATCCGGGATGAGGCAAAGGCGCTGGCGCCAGGGCATGTACTTGGGCGTGAAGTGCGTCTCGATATCGTAGCCGGGTCCGAGGTGCTTGCGGGCGTCGGCGATCAACTCGGCCGCCACCGCTTCCGGTTCCTCCGCCGAACGCTTCAGATAGATCTCGTCGTCGAGGAGAAAACGGCGGCGCATGATGTCGAGCACAATGCTCTCCTCGACCCCGAGGCTTCTCAATTCAGCGGCGAGCGGCGGATCGCTGGTGCCGGCGTAGTAATAGCTCGGCGAGCGCTGCAGCACCGTGACGTGCCCGCACGTCTTCGCCAGCGCCGGCACCATGGTCGCCGCGGTCGCGCCCGAGCCGATGACGAGCACGTGCTTGCCCGAGGTGTCGAGCTCCTCCGGCCAGCCCTGCGGATGGATGATGGGTCCCTTGAAGCGCGCCATGCCCGGCCAATCGGGCGTGTAGCCTTCGTCGTGGCGATAGTAGCCGGGGCACATCCATAGGAAGCTCGCCGTGATCTCGCGCGCATCGCCTTCGGGGCCCTCGATGGTCAGTGACCAGAGATTTCGCGCACTCGACCAGGAGGCCTTGGTGACTTTATTCCGGTAGCGGATGTGGGGCCCGAGTCCATTCTCCGCGATCACCTCGGCGAGATAATCGTTGATTTCGCCGGCGGAGGCGTAGGTCGGCGCGGACCACTGTTTGAACCGGAAAGAGTAGGTGAAGGTCGCGCTGTCGGATCGGATGCCGGGATAGCGATGCGTGCGCCAGGTGCCGCCGTGACCCGCCTCGGACTCGAGGAGCACGAAGCTCTTGCTCGGGCATTGCCGCCTCAAATGCACGGCGCTGCCGATGGCCGAGACCCCGGCGCCGACGAAGACGACGTCGAAGTGCTCGGGCTGGCTTGGCGAGGCCGTGGATCGACTTGGCTTGGCACTCATGCGGTATCGGCTCCGAAAATTTTGCGGAAGATTGCCACGGCCATGCGCCGCCACGCAAATCTAGGGCAATCGCCTATGGCGTTGGTGTAGAGACCGTGAGCTTGCCGCATGCCGTCCTCCCCCTCTTTATGGGGGAGGACTGTTCGCCTTGGGTTTAGCGTCAGCTAAACCCTCGTGCGCACCTTCCGGCGAAGTGGGAACCGGTTCGCCGACAGAAGGTGCGCCACGCCAAATAGCTTTCGAACATAGGTGGGGGTGCTCGTCCAACAAGCTCGATGCCATCGTCAATCCGAGGCACAGAATTTGAACACGTGCGCTTCGCCGCAGCCTGACTTGTGCGAGCACCCGTGGGCTTTTCACACCTCGCTACGCCGGACCAACCCCCCCACCTTGGCGCGCCTAAGGACTTAGCTGCTTCGCATCTAAGTCCAAGGCGCGCGGTCCTCCCCCATAAAAAGGGGGAGGAAAAGTGCGGTAACCTCTCAGGCTCCATGAGATCGTCATTTGTGGTTTGCCCTGCGTGCAAACCTGTGCAGTCGGCGAAATGCCGCCGCATGGCTCGTCTGCAAACCATGCGGGTGTGCGGGACGTTCGAAGAGCGATTGACTTCCTCAGCGCCCCCGGCTTTCTATGCGGACAACGATAAACACGAGCGCCGGATCGGCATCCCAAGATCCAACCGCGCCGAGGGAGAACGCCCGTGGCCGATACGAAAGCGCGGCTTGCCCGCGCGCTGGATACTTTTGGCGCCGAAGTCGCCCATGTCGGCCTCTTCGACTACGCTTCCATGTTCCGCGAGCGGCGCCTGCGCCGCGACGATCTGCTGGCGACCGCCGACACGGCCGTGTTCGCCAACGTGGCCCTCAAATGGGACACGGCCGAGAACATCCTGGTTCCCGGGCCCTATCGCAGCGAGACGGTGGCGCTCGATCCGGACTCTGTCCGCCGGTTTCCGTTCGAGCCGCGCGCCGTCTCGGTCGTTGCCGAGTATACGGGCCCGCAGGCCGAGCTGTTGCCGCGCACGGTGCTGCGGCGGCAGATCGAGAAGCTCGCCGCCCTCGGCTACACCGTCGAAGCCGCCTTCGAGTTCGAGTTCATCGTGCTGGCTGAGACGGCCGACAGTATCCGCGCCAAGGGCTTCGCCAATCCGGCGCTGTTTGCCGCCGACAATCGCTGCTGGTCGGGGCAGACGGCGGCGACCTTCGCACCCTTCGTCGCCGATCTGGAATCGATCCTCGCCTCCGCCGATGTCGATCTCTTCTCGCTGTCCGTCGAGCTCGGGCCCGGCTGCTTCGAGGCGACGCTCCGGCACAAGCCCGCCATGCGCGCCGCCGACGATGCCGCCTTCTTCCGCATGTACACGAAGGCCTTCTGCCGCCAGCGCGATCTGACGGCCTCCTTCATGGCGCTGCTTGGTACCGGCTTTCCTGGCATCGGCGGACATGTTGTCGTTTCGCTCAAAGACAAGAAGGGCCGGAACGTCTTCGCCGACGCCAAGGACGAGAACGGGCTCTCGGCGGCGGCCAAGTCGTTCCTTGCCGGCATGATCGAGGGCGTGCCCGAGGCCTTCCCGCTCTGCGCGCACACCGTCAACGACTATCGCCGCCTCGGCCCTGGAAGCTGGGCGCCGAAGGCCATGGGCTGGGCACCCTACAACTATGCCGCCGCCGTCCGCACGGCCGCCGAGACGCCGGACGCGACGCGCCTTGAGTTCCGCCTGCCCGGCAGCGACTGCAATCCGCATCTCTCGCTTGCGCTGGTGCTGGCAACCGGCCTCGACGGTCTCGAGCGCAAGCTCCAACTCAAGGACAAGCCGATCGAGCGCGGCGGTCCCTCCGAGATTCCCGACGGCGTGCCGCGGTTGCCCTCCGATCTCCTCGATGCGACGAAGCGCATGCGCGAGAGCAAGCAGGCGCGCACCTGGCTGGGCGATGCCTTCGTCGATCACTTCGCGCTAGTGTGCGAGGCGGAGCACGCAGCACTTGCCCGCGCCGTCAGCGCGGAAGAAGTCCGGCGCTATCTCGAAGGCGGCTGAGACGGCCGAAACCTGACCACGAATTCACACAACCTGACGACGATGGAGCGGTGAGCATGAGCGGCAAGGGCGAGAGCGATCTTCAGCGGGAGGTCGCCGATCCGCAGCGCGCCGACATGGTGAAGCGGGTCCGCCAGAAAATCGACGAGCTCGGCGTCGACTACATCTATCTGCAATACATCTCGATCACCGGCCGCATCATGGGCAAGGCGTCACCCGCGCGGCATTGGGAGAGTCTCGCCAAGAAGGGCGTGCAGACCTTCATGGGCGGCGTCACCAACGTTTTTCCGGATCGTCACGGTCGCCTCATCGGCTTTCCGGCCAACGCGCATGAGGTGGTGGCGCTGCCCGATCCCGAGACCTTCTGCCAACTCCCCTGGAACAAGCGAATGGCGCGCGTCTTCTGCACGCTCTTCTACATGGAGGAGGATGCGGAGAAGGGCGGGCAATTTTTCGATGTCGATTGCCGGGGGGCGCTCAAGCGCAACGACGCAGCCTTCCGGCAGACCCAAAACGGGCTCCACATGCGCGTCGGTTGCGAGCCGGAAATGCTCTGGCTCAAGAAGACGGGCGATCCCAACGCCCCCTACGACGGCACGACGAAGCCCTACGCCTATCACATCGACCAGTTCGAGCAGCTCTCCCATGTCTGGCTCAAAGTCTACGAGTATGCGATCGCCATGGGCCTCGATATCGTGCAGGGCGACCACGAGGATGCGCCGGGCCAGGTCGAGCTCAACTTCATGTTCGACGATGCGGTAAAAACCGCCGACCGGCTCACCACCTATCGCCAGATCTGCTCGCAGGTGGCGCGCGAGAACAACCTCATCGCCTGCTTCATGACGAAGCCCTACATGGGCACTTCGGCGAACGGCTGCCACCACAACCTCTCACTCTGGTCGGGGGGTGCTTCGGAGGTCGTCCCGCTGGTCGGCGCGCCGCTGCCGGGCATGGACGATGTGTTCGCGCACACCAAGGGTGGCAAGAACGTGTTCCGCGACGAGCGGGAGACCTGGCGGCCCTCCGAAATCGGCCGGCATGCGCTCGGCGGCATCCTCGAGCATCTGCCGGGCATGAACGCCATCGCCTGCTCGACAGTCAACTCCTACCGGCGCTTGCACGACACGGGCCTGTGGGCCCCGCTCGCCATCAACTGGGGTCTGCAGAACCGATCCTGCGCGGTGCGCGTCTCGAGCCCCGACCGCTTCGAGTACCGGCCGCCGGATTCGATGGTGAACCCGTACCTCATGATGTCGGCGCTGCTGACCTCCATGGACGATGGTCTCAAGCGCCGGCTCGATCCCGGCGAGCCCGAGGAGCGCAACCTCGTCGAGGTCATGCGGGCCGGCGAGGAGGTCCGCCGCATCCCGATGACATTGTTCGACTCTTTGGAGGCGCTGAAGGCCGACGCGGTCGTCCGCTCCTCGATGCCCGGCCGCATGCACGAGGTCTACGACTGGTACAAGCGCGACGAGTGGGACCGCTTCATCTGGCAGACCTCCGACTGGGACGTGAAAACCTATCTCGACTGTCTGCCCTGACGCGATAAGATGCCCGCCGGGGTCGAGACGTGACATCAAAGCCAACCCGGCCAAGAGCACCGGAACACTAGGGAGAAACGAAGTGGCCTACGCAAAACTGAAACTTGCATCTCTGGCCGTGCTGGCCCTCGCCATGGCGACGCCGGCGCAGGCCGACGGACAGGTCAACGTGCTGACCTGGGAGGGCTATGCGGACCAGGCGGTGATGGACAAGTTCACGGCCGAGTCCGGCTGCAAGGTGACCGCGACCTACGTCGGCTCGAACGACGACTTCGCGCCCAAGCTCGCCGCCGGCGGCGGCGTCTACGACCTGATCTCGCCATCGATCGACACGACCATGACGATGATCGATGCCGGCTTCGTCGAGCCGATCGACGTTTCGAAGGTCGCGGCTTGGAACAACATCTACGAGAAGTTCCGCGTCGCCGACGGCATCAACAAGGATGGCGCGGTCTACGGCATGCCGTACACCTGGGGCGCCATCTCCTTCATGTACCGGAAGGACAAGTTCCCGACGCCGCCGACCTCGATCGCCGACCTGTGGAAGGACGAATACAAGGGCCGCGTCTCGCTGTGGGACGACAAGAGCGCGCTCTATGTCGCCGCGCGCCTCGAAGGCAACAACGACATCTACAACCTGACCGACGCGCAGCTCGAGCAGGCGAAAGCGAAGCTCATCGCGCAGAAGCCGCTAGTCCGCAAATACTGGGCGACCGCCGGCGAGCTCGTCGATCTCTACGCGGCGGGCGAGGTGTGGATTTCCAACACCTGGGCCGGCTACCAGTCGAAGCAGATCATGGAGAAGGGCATCGAGGTCGTCGAGTTCATCCCCAAGGAGAACGCCGAAGGCTGGATGGACTCCTGGATGGTCGTCAAAGGCACGCCGAACGCGGACTGCGCCTACAAATTCCTCAACATGCAGACCTCCGAGCTCGGCCAATGTGGCGTCGCCAACGTGACGGGCTATTCGGCCGCCAATCAGGCCGCGGCCGAGAAGTGCATGTCGCCCGAGCAGTACAAGGCCTCGCACCAGGATGATCTGGGCTATCTCGACAGCCTGATGCTGTGGAAGAATCTCGGGCCCCGCCTCGAGCAGTACACGAATGCCTGGAACGCCGTGAAATCGGCGAATTGAGGCCAGAGCACGTTCAGGCGAAGTGGGAACCGGTTCGCCGTGAGAACGTGCTCAAAACAAATAATCTAGACTGGGCGGCTCTGGGGCTGCCCGGTCGCTAGACTTATTAGCTGCCAGAGAGCGTGAGCCTCACATGTCCAACATCGTCGAGCTCGAGCGCGTCTCGAAAATTTTCGGCGGCGGCGTCGTCGCCGTCGACAATGTGAGCTTTGCCGTCGAGGAGGGCGAGTTCGTGACCCTGCTCGGCCCCTCGGGCTGCGGCAAGACCACGACGCTGCGCATGATCGGCGGCTTCGATATCCCGACCAAGGGCCAGATCCGCCTTTCCGGCGAGGACGTGACGAACCTGCCGCCCTACAAGCGGCAGACCAACATGGTCTTCCAGGACTACGCGCTGTTTCCGCATATGAGCGTCGGGCAGAACGTCGCCTATGGCCTCGAGCGGATGAAGCTGCCGAGGCCCGAGATCGATGAGATCGTCCGATCGACGCTCCGGCAAGTCGAGCTCAACGATGTCGCGGAACGCAAGCCTTCGCAGCTCTCCGGCGGCCAGCGCCAGCGTGTGGCGCTCGCCCGTGCCATCGCCCGCAAGCCCAAGGTGCTGCTGCTCGACGAGCCGCTCTCCGCGCTCGACGCGAATTTGCGCGAGCAGATGCAGGTGGAGCTCAAGCACCTGCACGATCGCCTCGGCCTCACCTTCATTCTCGTCACCCACAAC
>JANNSX010000274.1:0-5264 GCA_031403155.1 Hyphomicrobiaceae bacterium | reverse complement strand
GATATCCGCTGGCGGCTGGTGCGATTGCGGACGGCACCGGCGAAGGCGCGGTGATTGGTTTTCGGATAGGGCCACCCCCACCCCAACCCTCCCCACGTCGTGCCGGAGGCGCGCCTTCAGCACGACGGGGGGAGGTCCAAGCGTAGTGCGTCCTTTGCACAAAATGACATCGTGATCTCACGTCGCCTGCAGACTACCGAGGTGGCTGCGACGCGTGTTTCAAAGGATTCCCTGCCGTCGCTGCGGACATCGGCGCCCGCTCAAGCGGATTGGTCATTGCCATGAACAGGACCTAGAGCGCTATTCGATCTGACGGAATCAGATCGGCGCTCTAGGTTATTGGTTTTGAGCACTTTCTTTCGACCAACCGGTTTCCACTTGGTCGGAAAGTGCTCTATCCCCAACGTCCCCTCCCCCTCGTGGGGAGGGACAGGGTGGGGGTGGGTGCGACCACTTGGTGTAACGGCGGCAAACCGGCATCCTTGCTCCTTGCCTGCTCGTCTGACAGACCCATCGGGCACGACAATCTCCAACTCTCCGAAAAAAAGATCTGACGAGCCATGACCCACATCCCCATCCGCCGCGCGCTGATTTCCGTTTCCGACAAGACGGGCATAGGCGATCTTGCTCGCGCACTCGGCGAACGCGGCGTGACACTGGTTTCAACGGGTGGCACGCGCAAGCACCTCGCCGATATGAGTCTTGCCGTGCTCGATATCGCCGAGGTGACGGGTTTCCCGGAGATGATGGACGGGCGCCTCAAGACGCTGCATCCGAAGGTCCATGGCGGGTTGCTCGCCGTGCGCGGCAACGCCGGGCATGTCGAGGCCATGCAGGCGCACGGCATCGAGGCGATCGACCTGCTCGTCGTCAATCTCTATCCGTTCGAGGCGACGGTCGCTGCGGCCAAGCCCGAGGCCGAGTGCATCGAGAATATCGACATCGGCGGGCCGGCGATGTTGCGCGCGGCGGCGAAGAACCACGAGAGCGTCACCGTCGTCACCGATCCGGCGGACTATGGCGAGCTGCTTTCCGAGCTGGATGCCAATGACGGCGCGACGACCTTGGGCTTCCGCAAGCGCCTCGCCGCCAAGACCTACGCCACGACCGCGCGCTACGACACGATGATCTCGTCCTGGATGTTCGAGCAACAGGGCGAGGCCATGCCGCCGATCGCGAGCATCGCCGGCACACGCATCATGGCGCTGCGCTACGGCGAGAACCCGCATCAGCAGGCGGCGCTCTACCGGACGCCGGGAAGCGGGCCGAGTCTCGCCGCGGCGCGGCGGGTTCAAGGCAAGGAACTCAGCTATAACAACATCGCCGATGCGGATGCGGCCTTCGAGCTCGTCTCCGATCTCGATCGTGAAAGGCCCGCGCTCGCCATCATCAAGCACGCCAATCCGTGCGGGGTTGCGACGGGGGCGACGCTCATCGAGGCTTATCGAAGGGCGTTGAAAACCGATCCGGTCAGCGCCTTCGGTGGCATCATCGCTGTAAATCGCGCACTCGACGCCGAGACGGCGACGGAAATCTCGCGCGTCTTCACCGAGGTGATCGTGGCACCCGAGGCGGACGAGGCGGCGTTGCAGGTGCTGGCGGCCAAGCCCAATGTCCGGCTGCTGCTGACCGGCGGTCTGCTCGACCCGGGCGCGTTGCGCTCGATCGTCAAGCCGGTGTCGGGTGGGTTTCTGCTGCAGTCGCGCGATGCGGGGCTGGTCGGCCGCGACGATCTGAAGGTGGTGACGAAGCGCGCGCCGTCGGAGCGCGAGCTTGCCGATCTCCTGTTCGCCTTCCGCGTCGCCAAGCACGTCAAGTCGAACGCCATCGTCTATGTGAAGGACGGAGCCACCGTTGGCATCGGCGCCGGCCAGATGAGCCGCGTCGACTCGGCGAGGATCGCCGCCTGGAAAGCCCGAGCCGCCGCCGATGCGGCTGGCGAAGTGGAGCCGCTGACGAAGGGTTCGGTCGTCGCCTCGGATGCCTTCTTCCCGTTCGCCGATGGGCTTATCACCGCCGCCGAAGCCGGCGTCACGGCGATCATCCAGCCCGGCGGCTCAGTCCGCGACGCCGAGGTGATCGCCGCGGCCGATGAGCGTGGCCTCGCGATGGTGTTCACCGGGATCAGGCATTTCCGGCATTGATGAGCAACCAGGAACATCGTTGCCTCAATGGTGGTGTAAGGATTTGCGTGGGCTGTCCTCCCGTCATTCCCGCGAAGGCGGGAACCCAGACAAGCCTCTGGTAGCCAGCGCTTTCACCACTCGGGAAGCCCTGCCACCAATTCGATGGCCGAGAGTTCACGCCCGGCCCGACATGGCTAGGCGGCCGCCTGCGCGGCCGTGACGGAGGGTGGGGGAGGGGCCGCGACCGAGTTTCGGCCGGTCTGGGCGAGGCCAATCAAGAAAATCGTGTTGGGGGCTTCGCCCCCAAACCCCCAAGAGGTAAAGAGGCAAAGATTCATGAGGTAAGCGTCCTCCCGACACGGAAGCCAAAACTGCTGCTCCGATTGTCGGTGGCGAACCAGTTGCGGTAGGCCGAGCGAAGGATGTCTGGAGTGAGGTACCAGGAACCGCCGCGAACCACACGCTTACCGGCATCACCACCTTGCAGCCACGCGGAGCCATCCGCCGGCGCACCGTTGTAGGTGTCGTGCCAGTCATCCTCGCACCACTCCCAGACATTGCCGTGCACGTTGAAGAGGCCCCACGGATTGGCGGCGAAGCTGCCGACTGGAACCGTGGACTTGCGCCATTCGCCCTTGGTGCCGCCGGCATAGGTGTAGTTGCCGTTGTAGTTGGCCTGAGTCGACGTGATCGACCCTCCCCACCAGAACGGCGTCGTCGTGCTGGCCCGAGCGACATACTCGCGCTCCGCCTCGGTCAGCAGGCGATAGGCCTTGCCCGTTTGAATGCACAGCCACGCTGCATAGGCGCTGGCATCGTCCCAGCTGACGCAGACGACTGGGTGGGTGTCGTCCTGTGCGAAACCTGGAGTACGCCACGACCCCTTCGGATCGTGCTCCCACTTGTCGCCCTTCCAGACCGTAGCCCCACCCTCTGTCGTGTGACCGGTGTTGTTGACGAATGCCGCGAATTGGCCGCGCGTAATGGCATGCCGGCCGACGCCGAATGGCTGGGCAATCGTGACAGTGTGCTGCGGGCTCTCATCTGCCGAGCGCTCCGGCTCAGTGTCCGGCGATCCCATCGTGAAGCTGCCCGCCGGCACCACCACCATATCCGGGCCGTGCTCGTGATCCTTGAACCACTCGGTCTTGCCGGCGCCCGGCTTGAACCAGCCGTCCGGCGTGCCTTGAATATCCTTCGCCTCGACCTTGATGCGGCCTTCGGCTCGATAGCGATCGACAGGCGAAGGCACCGCCTGAGCCGTGGCAGGCACAACAACTTGGGAGGGCAGGCGCCGCTCGGTCTCGGGAACAACCCTTGCCTCGACCAGGGAAAACTGAGTGAGATTGGGCCGCCCATGCATGGTCCATGAATTGTGTAGCTCGATGAGAGTACGACGACTGATCGTCGCCTCGCGCCCGACCAACGCCTCGATCCGATCGATCAACCTGTCGAGAATGCGCGTGCTCGGATCGCCATCCCAATTGGATATCTCGACGAAATCATCGCGGCGAAAGCCGAGCGGCGGATCACACGGCTCGATCCGGGCGGGAACAAAGCGGCCAAGCTTCTTGGCGAGATCGGCCTCGTCCTGGACCCATTCCGACTCGACCGACAAGGCGCACCAAAGGACCACAACGGCCTTTGCTTGGCGGATCTCTTCCTCGATCCTCCGGCCGAAATTCTTACCGGGAACGAGGCCGTAGTCGAACCACACCGAGAAGCCATGGGCTTCGATGATTACCGCCAGGTGCTTAGCGGCCGGTCGCCTCTCGCTCTTGTAGGATATGAAAACGTCGGCCATGTCCCCTCGACTAGCTTTGAGAACGCGCGATGCCGAGATGGAAGCCTGACTCCTATTGGGTCTGCAAGGGGCTTTCGCGCTACCCCCTGACCCCAAAAATCGCGCTCCCGACCCTGACATGCGTCGCGCCCAGCAGGATCGCTGTCGGATAATCTCCGCTCATGCCCATGCTGAGTTGGCTCAACCCGATCTCCTTCGCGAGCTTTCTCAGCAATGCGAAATGCAGCGCCGCCTCGTCGTCGACGGGGGGGATGCACATGAGACCGGCGATATCCAACCCATCCGCTTGGCAGGTCGCGACGAAGGCCGCCGTCTCCTTCGGCAGCACCCCCGCCTTCTGCGGCTCGGCGCCGGTGTTGACCTGGACATAGCAGGGCAGCCGCCGGCCGGTTTTCGCCATCTCGGCCGCCAACGCTGACGCGAGCTTCGGCCGATCAACCGACTCGATGACGTCGAACAGCGCCACCGCCTCCTTGACCTTGTTCGTCTGCAAGGGGCCGATGAGATGCAGCTCGATGTCCGGAAAGCGCTCCTTCAGCGCCGGCCATTTGCCCTTGGCCTCCTGCACGCGGTTCTCGCCGAACACGCGTTGGCCGGCCTCGATGACGGGCAGGATGTCCGCTGCCTCGAAGGTCTTGGAGACGGCGACGAGCGTCACGGAGGCAGGATCGCGCTCGGCATCCTGCGCCGCTAAGGCGATCTTCGCTTTCACATCCGCCAGTCGCTGTTGAACGCTGCTCATTGCCGTTGTCCTGCCCTATCGCCAGCGAGACTCATGCCTCTCCATCGGATGCCGTTCAAGAGGAGGGCGACGCGCCGTCATTGATTGTACATGGATCACGCGACCGTAGGGGCGACCGGCAGGTCGCCCTCGCGATCACAGTGCAAGGCTCGTAATAACCGACCGCAAAACCCCTGACCCGCATCGAAGCCCGTTTCTTCTACAGCGGCAGGACCGGCCAAGCCCCGAAGGGGCTGCGGATTGTAGCCACGGGTGAGCAAAGCGAACCCGTGGAAACGTCACTCCCGTAACCCCGCCCCAAAGGGGCGGAGGATGAGCGGAGCGGTTCTCCTCTGCCCCTACCGGGGCAGTAGCGCGTAACCTTTTCTCCACGGGTTTCGCCGCAAGGCTGGGCCAAGGCCCAGCCTTGCACTTCACCCGTGGCTACAGTCCATGGCCCCGTTCGGGGCCCGGACCGGTCGAGCATTCTGCGGTTTGGAGTAATGTCGGGGGGTACCCCAATCGGGTAGGAGGCGGGGTTGCCCCCGCCGTCCTCCCACACCACCGGACGTACGGTTCCGTATCCGGCGGTTCATGATACGCGATTGATGCG
>JANNSX010000273.1:0-26172 GCA_031403155.1 Hyphomicrobiaceae bacterium | reverse complement strand
TCAACGAGACCTTCGAGAAGGTCGAGAGCTCGCTCTCCGAGGCGAACGCCGAGTAATCATGGCCTGAGCGGGTGGATGGTTTGCATCCGCCCCGCCGGTCTGATCTCGAAGGGCTGTCTGCCATCCGGCAGGCAGCCCTTTTGCTTTCGCTGAACCGGCCTCGTGTGGCGTCGCGCCATAGTTGACCAGTAGCGCTGGACGGTCGGAGTCAACTATGGCGCGATGAACGCCACACCAAGCTCATGATATTGCTAGTGGCCCTCATGTCGCGCCAAAATCGGACGGACGCCCGGCGAGCATGCGATTTTGGCGCGACGGGCCACTAGGGTGTTTCCGTGATTGATTGAATCACTTCAGCACCCTAATTCCTTGGTTTGCCGTGCTTCTTTTCGGAAAACCGCTTCGCATCCCGGCCTGCGCCGGGACAGGCTTTTTCCGGAAGCACTCTAACCGGGCTCCGAGGTATCGGAAATGGAAGGGGGGGCCCGCGGGCCGCCCCGTTTTCTTTCGTACAAGCATGCGCTGGCCGACTAACCAGGCAGCGGGAACATATAGTTGGCGGCGAGCATGACGATCACGCCCGCGAGAAGCGTGACGTAAGGCAACATGCCGGCCTTCCGCTCGCCCAAGTCCTGACCGCTGAGGCCGAGCTCCGATAGCGCCTGATCCGGGAACCGTCCGCCATCGCGCACGTAGTGGCGGTAGGCGAACACCGGAATGATGAGGGCCGCGAAGATGAGGCCGACCCACAGCGGATTGGGTGCATCGGGCTTGGCACCGACGATCTGCCAGACCTTAGCACCCGCCCCGAGCAACAAGATGTTGACGAAGGCGAGGATCGTGTTGAGCCCGATGAGCCAGGTCGGCGCCCGGAATGGCCGCTCGATATGGCCGCTGTCCACACGATGGATCCATCCGGCGTTGAGGTTCAGGAAATTGAAGATCAGATAACCGACGTTCGACACGGCGAGCACGTAGAAGTAACCGCCGATGTCGGAGGCGATCGCCAATAGGAACAGGTTGAAGACGAGGTCGGTCCACATGGCCCGGGTCGGTGCGCCATGCGAGTTGGTATGGCTGAGATAGTGTGGCAGCCAGCCGTCTTTGGAGCCCTGATAGAGCGTTCGTGACGAGCCGGCCATCGCCGTCATGATCGCAAGGAAAAGTGCCAAGATCATCAGGATCACGAGGATCTGAGTGATTACTGCCCCTCCGCCGACCATGCCGGCCAGCGCCTCGCCTACCCCCGAGCCGTCCACGATTGGCGTCGCCAGCATGCCTTCGAGACCCAGCACGCCTTGGAAGGTGAAGGGCACGAGGAAGTAGAACAGCATGCAGAGCAGGCCCGCATAGAAGATCGCCTTGAACGTATCGGTCTTCGGGTTGCGGAACTCGCGCGTGTAGCAAACCGCAGTCTCGAAACCATAAGTCGACCACGCGGCGATGAAGAGGCCCGCGAGGAACAGCGTCCAGCCCTGCATGTTCCAGATACCATCGGTCGTCACATAGACGTTCGACGGTGGCACGAGCGGGCTGAAGTTGGCTGAGTTGACCGAACCGTTGAGGATCGGAATGAGGCCGATCAGCAGCAGCGGTACGAGCACTATGATCGCCAGCCATTTCTGCGCGTTGGCGGTGCCAAGAATGCCGCGATGTTGAATGGCGAAGATGATCAGCATCAGGATGGCGCCGATGAAGAACGTCGAGTTGATGTTGAACGAAACGACGCCCGGGATTTCGAAGCCGAACAGCGACCAGGTGCGGATTGCCGGTGTGGCAGCCGCCGTGAGGGCGGCAATGGCGTCGGCTGCTAACTTACCGGCATTGGCCGGATCGGCTAGCCAGGCGACGACCTCTGGCGAGGTCTCGGCGAAGCCCGGGATCGGATAGAGCGCGTTCAGGATGTAGCTCGCCGCGATGGCGCAACCAAGCGACAAGACCGGGCTCCAGGCGAACCAATTGCACCAGACTGAAAGCGGGGCAATCAGCTTTGAGTAACGCAGCCAGGCGGTCGCACCATAAACCGAAGCGCCGCCCGCCTTGTTGCCGAACATGCCGGCCATCTCGGCATAGGTGAAGGACTGCAGGAAGCCCATGATCATGGAGACGATCCAGACCAGGAAGGCGAGCTTGCCCGCAACGCCGGCGATGCCACCGATCGAAAACAAAACCAACGGCGGCACGCCCGCCGCAACCCAGAACGCTCCACGCCAGTCGATGGCGCGGTGTAGCTCGCCGCCACCACTGGCGGCCGTTGTCGCATTGGCCATTTGTCGTCCTCCCGAAAATGGGCCCAACTGTTTCCAAGTTGTGCCGGGAGGCGACGCTCTAGTGATTGGAGTGAGTGACAGTAAGCGGAGTCCGGCTGTTCAGCCGGCCGGCGCCGTCCCCATCCACCCCATGACCTGGCCCCCCGACCACGGTCCGTTGCCGATGATCGAGAGGGTCTTGCGGGACCCTTGCGATCTCCGGCGCTGCCGAGCTGCTCTTAATCGTTGACCGACTTTCCTAAGCTCGCAACCGTCTGGTAGCACTTATCAGGGCTATGGATCAATTGCCGGCCGTCCGCCGGGGGTGGATGAATGTGGAGGGACTGCCTTGCCAAAACCTCGTGGCCGCGCGCTCGGCCTGCCATTTCCGGGCGTCACTGGCCCCAACAATGCAATAACGGATATCCCCGGCGTTGGCGTCGGCTTTGCGACGCTTGCCTCCGGCGGACCGGGCGGCAAGCCACAGGTCAGGACCGGCGTCACGGCGATTGTACCCCGCCTCGGCGACCCCGTGCCCCGGCCGGTCTGGGCGGGCTTCCACCAGCTCAACGGCAATGGCGAGATGACGGGCACGCACTGGATCGAGGACGGTGGCTACTTCATCGGCCCCGTCTGCATCACCAACACGCATTCGGTCGGCATCGTCCATCATGCGGCCGTCCGCTGGACCATCGACACCTATGCCAAGGAATGGACGAGCGGCCATCTCTGGGCGATGCCGGTGGTGGCGGAGACCTATGACGGCGTGCTCTCCGACATCAACGGCCTGCATGTGACGGAGGCGCTCGCCCGGCAGGCGCTGGATGAGGCGAAGGCGGGGCCGGTGGCCGAAGGCAATGTCGGCGGCGGCACGGGCATGATCGCCTATGAGTTCAAGGGCGGCACTGGCACGTCCTCGCGCCGGCTCGAGATCGACGGCAAGAGCTATACTGTCGGGGCACTGGTGCAGGCCAATCATGGCCGGCGCGATTGGCTGACAGTATTGGGCGTCCCCGTCGGCAAGCACCTGAACGAGGACACGCTCTGGGACAAGCGCGAGCAGGGCTCGATCATCGTCGTCGTCGGCACGGATGCGCCGATGCTGCCGCATCAGCTCCGCCGCGTCGCCAAGCGGGCGACCATCGGCATCGGCCGCGGCGGCACGGTGGGCGGCAACTCATCGGGCGACATTTTCCTCGCCTTCTCGACGGCCAACCGCATGGCCATGCCTGACTTCTCGGCCGGCCACCTCACCTTCGAGGCCATCAACGACGACCTTTTCGATTCGCTCTACCAGGCGACGGTCGAGTCGATCGAGGAGGCAGTGATCAACGCCATGCTGGCGGCCGAGGATACGCCGACGGTGAAACCCGCCGGCCATGTATGCCGGGCGATCGATCACGGCAAGCTCGTCGAGGTGATGCGGCGGTATGGGCGGATGGGGTGATGGGGGCGAAAACTACAGGCTGAGCGCGGATGGCACTCCGAAGTTGTAATGATCTTATTGTCTTACGTTTTTCATGACGGATGCGTTTCATGCATATGTGCAACGGTTGCGCATGTCCGGCTGACGTGTGCAAGAAATTGGATTTTTTGAACATACCAACTGGACATGTTCAACACGTGAACCAGTTCAGCCCCGCTTCTTCAGTACGGAACCGCCCCGCGTCGCCAGCGCCACACCCGCCGCCGCCAGCCCCAACCCAGCCCAGGCGATCGGCGGCATGATTTCGCCGATCAGCACCCAGGCGATCAAGGCCGCGAGCGGCGGCACCAGGAAGAGGAGCGCGGACACACGCGAGGCCTCACCGCGCCGGATCATGGCGAGCAGCAGCGTCAGGGCGATGAGCGAGTTACCGATCACGAGATAGGCCAGCGATGCGGCGAATTCCCAATCCCAGGCAACCTGATAGGTTTCCACCTGCAGCGCGATCGGTGTCAGCATGGCGAAGCCGATGCCGTATTGCAGCACATTGCTGGTGACGGGATGGGCATTTATGCCGAAGCGCTTCTCGTAGATCGCCGCCGTCGACATGCCGAACAGGGCGCCGACCGCCGCGGCGATAGCCCAGAGGCTGCCTGAGTCCACCGCCGATCGCGATTGGATGACGAGGCCCGCGCCAGCGAGCCCGAGCAATAGCCCGATCCAGCGCCAGATCGTCACCCGCTCTTCGACGAACAGCGGCGCCAGGATGCCGACGACGATCGGCTGCAGCGAGACGATGAGGGCGACCGCTCCCGCCGAGGCGCCGAGCCAGAAGGCGACGTAGCTCAGCCCGAAATAGACGCACTGGATGAGAAAGCCGACGAACATGATGTGGCAGAGCTCGGCCGGGCGCTTCGGCACCGGCGGCCGCAGAATGGCGAACAGGATGAGGAGGATGACGAGTGCCGAGCCGTAGCGCAGCGAGAGCAGCGTGAACGGCTCGACATGCTCGAGCGCGATCTTGGCGACGGCATAGCCGCCCGACCAGAGCAACAGGAAGACCACCGGCGCCACGAGCACGAGGGCGCCGCCGCCGGCCTTGGCGGCCGATGCGGTCCCGATCGTTGAGGTTCTGCCGGCAGTCGCCATCGTTTACACCGCGCCACAGGGTCGATCGCATGCCTCACAGCAGGTCTCGATGACCGTGGGCCCCATGCCAACGAGGCATGCCCGAGGCGTGTGCCCGTGGCAAGAACCGCGGCTCGGACCCCCATGGCTGCATTGCGCGTGGCGCACGGGGCAACGCTTTCTTCACCATGCCGGATGAGAATGCACATCGGCGGAGCCCTGGAAATCGTAGGGCGGTTGGAGCTCCGATGGTGGCGGCATGCGCTCTCTCGTGCTTCTGGTCGGCCTGCTGGCGGCCGGCAAGGTCGGATATCAGGAATATGTCGAGCGCAACGCGCTGACCGAGGTGCTGCTCAACACCTATCGGCAGGATGCGACGGAAGCTTGCGAGCGCGAGGCGGATCACCGGAATTTCTCCGTGTCCTATTCGGCCTGGTCATCGTCCAAGGAGATTTCGATCTCGCTCGGCCGCTCCTCCGACAGCGAGCCATACTGGCAGATCGGCGAGAGCCTGCTCGGCCCGGCCGAGCGCGATCCTTATGTCGTGATCGTCGCGCGCAAAGAACCTTACAAGATCGTCTGTGACTACGACATCGTCCGCCAGCTCGCGACCATCAACCGGATGTAGTGCCGGCCGGCCGGGGCCGGGGTTGTCCAAGCTGGAGCTGCGTGCTTGGTGAGCGCCGCAGCCGGTGGGGTTGCGCTCTCATTCGAGCACGCAATGACCGGGACGACATCCCTGACCAAGGCTTGGCCGCGCTGGCTCGATCGCGTGAGCCCCGTGCTCATCGCGGCCGTGGCCATCGGCATCCTCACCGTCATGGATGCGACCATCAAGGAGGCGACGGCCCGTTACTCTCCGTTGCAGGTCGCCTTCATGCGATTTGTGTTCGGGGCGGCTTTCGCACTGACGCTCGCGGTCGTGTTCCGGGCCGGCTGGCCGAGTGCCGAATCGCTCCGGGTCAATGGGCTGCGTGGCGTGCTGGTCGCCATGACGGCGGCGCTCTTTTTCTACGCGCTATCCGTGCTGCCGCTGGCCGACGCCATCGGCGTCTCCTTTGCCTCCCCGTTCTTCGTGGTGCTGTTCGGCGTTTTGATTCTCGGAGAGAAACTCGACCGGCGGATCTGGGCCGGGCTCGGCTTGGGCTTCCTCGGTATGCTGGTCATGCTCGCCGGCCAGATCGGGCGGAGCAGCTATTCGGATGCGGCCTGGCTCGGGGCAATGGCCGCAGTCGGCTCGGCGCTGACCTATGCGCTTGCCATGGTGCTGCTCAGAGCGCGGGCCCAAAAGGACTCCATTCTCGCAGTCGTGTTCCTGCACAGCCTGGTGCCGGCCTTCCTTCTGAGTGTTCCGGCCTATCTGGTCTGGCGGACGCCGGGGATAGGGGACATGCTTCTCTTCGCGGCCATGGGGGCCTTGGGGTGCGCGGGCCATATCGGGCTTGCCACGGCCTTTTTCCGTGCCGAGGCCGCCCGCCTCGCCCCCGTCGAGTACACGGCGCTGGTCTGGGGCGCGCTCATCGGCTTTACCGTCTTCGGTGAAGTGCCAAGCCTTCCCACGCTTGCCGGCGTCGGCCTCATCATTGCCGGTACCTGGCTCAACAGCCGGCGTCGCTGACGTGCCTGCACCGGACACTCGGCAAGCCTCGAGTAACCATACCAAACCATTGCTCAGCGTGATTAATTCGCGCCTAAGTTGTCCCGCGCAGCATGGCCCAAGATGGAGTTAGTCCGGGGTCCGGCGCGCAGGCTCGACCGGCCGCCGGCAATGAGGGTCCGCTGCCGTGCTGCGTAGGGAAGCAAAAATCTGGGTTGCTGGCGTATTGGCCCTTGCTGCGATGGCGCTGGCCGGGTGTGCTGGCGGCTCTTCGACACTGCCCGCCGGATTCACGAGCGCGCAATCCTCCGACCTCGGCAACGCGTACAAACTCGTCATCGGCGACAAGCTGAAGCTCGTCGTGTTCGGCGAGGACCAGGTGTCGGGCGAGATCGAGGTCGGCGGCAACGGAACCGTGGCGCTGCCGCTGGTCGGCGAGGTCGAGGCGGCGGGGCTCACCATCGCCGGGCTCACGGCCAGCATCCGCGCGCGATTGTCCGAGGGCTACCTCAAGAATCCGCGCGTGACGCTTCAGGTGACCAACCTCCGGCCGTTCTACGTGCATGGCGAGGTGCGCAATCCCGGCGAATTCCAGTTCCGCACCGGCATGACGTTCATGGATGCCGTCGCCAGGGCCGGTGGCTTCAGCTATCGCGCCGTCACCGACAGCATTTATCTCCGCCGCGACGGCGAGACCGTCGAGCGCGAGGTGCCGATCGCCGAAGCGGGCCTCGTGCTGCCGGGCGACAATATCCGCATCCCCGAACGGTTCTTCTGAGGCGGGATGCCTCCGCGCACATGCTGAGATCCCTTACCAGATATGCCGGGCTGCTCTTGCTCTTCGGGCTGGGGCATTCATTTCCGGCCGCCCCCGCCGCGGCGCAGCCACTCGACTTCTCGCAGCAGCGCTACGCCGCGACGCTCGCCCAGATCGAAAACGCCGACGGATGGTATGATGAGAAGAACTTTGGCGCGACCACAGCGGGCGCTTACGCCAAACGGCACTTCCTGCCCGACGGCATCAATCTCGGCAATTACCTGCTCTACCTGACGGTTGGTGCCGGTACGACATACGACGACAACATTTACCTGACGGCCAAGGACACGCTCGCCGACTTCCGCTCCGAAGGCACGGCGTCGATGGCTTTCATGTCTCGCCTTCCGCGCCACCTTTTCGATGTCTATCTCGGTGGAAAATATGTGAGTTTCGCCGAGCACGAGGAGAACAACTACCTCGACGGCAGCGCGAGCGCCGAGTGGCGACTCGACATCGACCACGGCCATGCTCTGGGTGGCCGCTTTGGCTCAACCTACGAGCACGAGGAGCGCAGCGCTCCCGAGGCCCCAATCGAGGCTCGCGAGCCCGTGCCGGTGCTCACCAACGAGGCTGAGATTGTCCTCACCCGCGACCAAGGCCGTCTCGGCGCGAGCGTCGGCCTCGATTTCGCCGTCCGCGACTACCGCGATGTCGAGGCCTTCGATGGCTCAGCGATAGACCAGGACTTCCGCGATCAGACGAGCTATGGGGCCTATCTCGGCCTCAACTACCGTTTCTCTCCCGGCTACAAGCTGCTGGGGTCACTCCGAGCCGGCCGGGAGACTTATCACGAGGACGTTGACGGGCTCCGGGATGCGACGCTCTACGATGCCAAGATCGGTCTCGCTTTCGAACTCTCGCCCCTTTGGCGCGCCTATGTGACCGGCGGTTATGGCCTGGCCGACTACGACGACGACAGCCGCGGGCAGTTCGGCGCCTTCATCTACGACGGCCAGCTGCAGTGGCTCGCCTCGCCTGTCCTGACGATGGCTCTGTCCGCCGGACAGTCGATCGATGAGGCGAGCTTCGGCAGCTCCGGTGCCACTCTTGGAACCCAGGCCAAGCTCAAGGTCGACTACGAGGCCATGCGCAACCTGATGTTGTCGGCTTCCCTTGGCTATGCACGGTTCGATGTCGAGGGTGATCGAACGGATGATACTTACGTTGGCATAATCGGCGCCGAGTACACGATTAATAAAAATCTTCTGTTTACTATAGCCTACGAGCATCGGGAGAGATTTTCTTCCGACGCCGACTTCGAGATGCAAGACAACCGCTACACTGCGGGATTGAAAATACGGTTTTGAGGGTCGACGTGACCGCGTACGACGACATCGGGCAGGGGAACGCAACGCCGGCATCGGGCATGCCGACGATCGCCGACGCCTTGCGGTTGTTACGCCGGCGGGCTCGCATCATCGTTGCCGTCGCCTTTATCGGCACGGCGGCAGGAATAGGCATCGGTCTGCTCATGACCCCGGTGTACGAGGCAACCGCCACGGTCGAGATCGACCCGCGCCGGACCAAAATCTCCGACATGGCCGATGTCGTCTCCGAGCTCGATCCCGACAGCCCAACCATCGACAGCCAGATCGAGATCATCCAATCGGCCCGCATCGCCGGCCGGGTGGTCGACCAGCTGAAGCTCAGGGATGATGCCGAGTTCCAACCGGGCCCCGGCTGGCGCACGACCATCAAGGACAAGATCAAGCGGCTCATCGGCCGGACCGATGCGCCCACCGGTGATGCGGCCGCCGGCACCGGCTGGGCCGAAGCGGAGGAGGCCGATCTCCTCGCTGTACAGATGCTGCGCTCGCGGGTTTCCGCCCGGCGCGTCGGCGGCTCGTTCCTGATCGAGATCGCGGTCAAATCGAAGGATGCGGGAAAAGCCGCGGCCATCGCCAATGCGGTCGCGGAGGCTTATGTCGCCGAGCAGGTGGAAGCCAAGACCAATCAGGCCCAGCAGGCGACACTCTGGCTCGACAAGCAGGCCGCGGAGATGAAGCAGAAGGTCGTCGATGCCGAGCGGCTGGTCGCAGCCTACCGGATCGAGAATGGCTTGCAATCGTCGGAAGGACATCCACTCGACGAGCGTGAACTCGCCCGTACCGCCGAGCAGCTCATCACCGCCCGCACGGAAGCGGCCGGGGCCCGCGCCCGCTATGAGCAGGTCGAAAGCCTCGCAACCACCACGGATGGCCAGGAGACGGTCGCCTCCGTGCTCGTGAACAACACGATCACCGCGCTTAAGGAGGAATTGTCGCGGATCTCGCGCCGGCATGCCGAGGCCGCATCCCGCTACGGCCCCTTGCATCCCCAGATGGTCGCCGTTGAGGCCGAGCTGAAGGATGCGCGCTATCAGCTGAAACTCGAGATCGAGAAGCTCGTCGCCAATCTGCGCAACGAGTACGAGGTGGCGCAGAGCCGCCTCGAGCAGCTCGAGGCGGGCCTCGAGCAGTCGAAGACGGTCGCCAATGCCTCCAGTGAGGCGAGCGTCAAACTCCGCGAGCTCGAGCGCGACGCCGAGGCGGCACGGACCGTCTACGAGAGCTTGATCAAGCGGGCGGGCGAGACCAAGCAGCAGGAGTCGCTGCAAATCGCGGACTCGCGCATCGTCAATCCGGCGGTCAGGCCCTTCTCGCCCGTCGCGCCGAAAAAATTGAAGCTCGCGCTCTTCGGGTTCGCCGCTGGCTTCGGGCTCGCCTTCGTTTTCTCCGCACTCATCGAGCTGCTCCGGCCCACTTTCGTTCGCCCGCAGGAGATCGAGGCGCGGTTGGGGTTGCGCCATCTGGCCTCGGTGCCCGGACTCCGCGGCAGCCGGTCGGGCGGTCCGGACGATTCGATGGGTGGCATCCGCGCCATCGTCGCCGAGCCGCACACCTCCTTCGCCGAGTCGGTCCGGGCGGTTCGGATCGCCGTCGACAGCGAGCGGCGGGATGCGGCCGAGGTCGTGCTCGTCGCCTCGGCGCTGCCGGGTGAAGGCAAGAGCGTCATCGCTTCCAACCTCGCCCATCTCTATGCGTTGTCGGGTGTGAAGACCTTGCTGGTCGACGCCGATCTCAGGAAGGGCATGCTGACACGCCGGCTCATGCCGGATGCGGGATCGGGCCTCCTCGATTGCTTGCAGTCGCAGACGGCGCCGCGCGAGGCGATCGTCAACGACCGGGCGACGGGCCTCAACTTCCTGGCGGCGTACGGCGCCGGGCCGAGCCGCATGAGTGCGCCCGAGCTTCTATCCTCCCGCCGCATGGCCGAGGTGTTCTCTGAGTTGCGCCGCGAATTCGATGTGATCATCGTCGATGCGCCGCCGGTCATGCCCGTCGTCGATGCCCGCATTCTCGCGGAGCATGCCGACCAGGCCGTTCTCGTCAGCCGCTGGCGCCGGGCGCCCAATGCACTGGTCAGACGCGCGGGCGAGCTGCTGGCCCTGAGCGGCGCCACGATGACCGGCGTCGTCGTCAACGACGTCGCGGTGGATGCCATGCCGAACGAGATGAGTGCGCTGCTCGGCGGCTATGGCGAGCGCAATCCGCTCCGCCGAGCCGCCTGATCAAGCGGAATAAAATCATTTAAAATCATTGCATTAGAACTCGACACTTAACTCAACGTTCAGTCTAACGGCTCAGATTCGTCAGCGAATGGAAAGGCGGCTCGCGTGAGCCGCCAGATAGTTTTTGGGCAGCGTATGACAGTCGAGGCGACCAGCAACGGCGAGCACATCGAGCCGGTGGCGGGCACTTCGCTCGAACGCCGCTGGTCGAAGAACGTCACGCTCGATCTCGTCGCCGGCGCCGACGTGCTCGGCATCATGCTCGCCGGCTATCTGTCGGCGCAGTGGGCTGGCGCCGGCTCACTTGGATTTTCCGGTTTCGAGCTCGCATTCGCCGAAATTCTCCTCCTGACGGCAGCCGTCGCCTATCTGGTTCTGCGTTGGCTCGGCGCCTACAGCCCGCGGCGCATGACGGAGCTCGCTATCGCGCCGATGCGCCATGGGCTCGGACTCTTCGTCGCTTTCTCGATCGTAAAGTCAGTTGCGAGCACGCTCGGTGTCGCGACCGCATTCCCGGACTCCTGGTTTCCCCTCTGGCTCGCGCTCGCCGTCGTTTTTCTCCTCGCGACCCGGACCGCGGCGCACCATCTCCTCGCACGCTACAGCCGGCGCGGCCTGTTCGATACGAGCATTGCCGTCTACGGCGCCGGCCGCATCGCCTTGAAGCTCGTCGAGCACATGAAGCGCCATCCCGACGGCACCCGCCTCGTCGGCGTCTACGACGATCGGCAGAACCCGCAACGCGTCGATATGTCGGGGCTGCCGATGGCCGGTCGCCTCAAGGACCTGATCGAAGCCGGCCGCAACGGTCTCATCGACGAGATCGTCATCGCGCTTCCGCAGGCGGCCGACCAGCGCATCACCGAGATTTCCCGCAAGCTCGAGCAACTGCCCGTTCGCATTCGCGTCTGCACCTACATTGCATCCGATCTCATCGATGCCGATCCGGCCCGCCACAAGGTCTCGAGCCTCGGTCCGCTCGGCCTTCTCGATGTGAAGTCGAAGCCGATGGCCGATTGGTCACCGATCATGAAGGCGGTCGAGGATTTCGCGCTGGCGCTTGGCCTCATCGTGATCGCCGCGCCGCTGATGGCGCTGATTGCGCTCGCCATCCGTCTCGACGGCCCGGGTCCGGTTTTCTTCCGCCAGCGCCGGCACGGGCTCAATCACCGCGTCATCGAGGTGCTGAAGTTCCGCACCATGCGCGTGATGGAGGACGGCGCCGCGGTGAAGCAGGCGACGAAGGACGATCCGCGCATCACCCGCGTCGGCAAATGGCTCCGCCGGACGAGCCTCGACGAACTGCCGCAGCTCATAAACATATTGAAAGGCGAGATGTCCCTCGTCGGCCCGCGCCCGCACGCCCTCGTCCATAACGAGTTCTACGGCGACATGCTCGAGCGCTACGCCAACCGCCATCAGGTCAAGCCGGGCTTGACCGGCTGGGCACAGATCAGCGGCTTCCGCGGCGAGACGCGGGCGGCCGAGGACATGCAGCGCCGCGTCGAGCACGATCTCCACTACATCGACCATTGGTCGATCTGGCTCGACCTCAAGATCCTGCTGCTGACGCCGCTCTACGGCTTGACGCATCGCAAGGCCTATTGAGGCGGATAAGGCAATGGCGAGATCACGTGACATCAGAGCGAAACGTCCTCCGGCGAAGCCCTTGAAGGGCATCATCCTCGCCGGCGGCTCGGGCACGCGCCTCTATCCGGTGACGAAGGCCGTCTCCAAGCAGCTGATGCCGATCTATGACAAGCCGATGATCTACTATCCGCTGACGACGCTGATGCTCGCCGGCATCCGGGATATCCTGATCATCACCACGCCGGACGATGCGCCGCAATTCCATCGGCTGTTGGGCGACGGCTCGCAATGGGGCATCGATCTCTCCTACGCCGTGCAGCCGAGGCCCGAGGGGTTGGCCCAAGCCTTCCACATCGGCAAGCGATTCATCGGCGGGGGCCGCGCGGCCCTCGTGCTCGGCGACAACATCTTCTTCGGCCACGGCTTGACCGATTTGCTGCAGCGGGCGGCATCACGCCGCAACGGCGCAACCGTGTTCGGCTATGCGGTGAAGGATCCCGAGCGCTATGGCATCGTCGGCTTCGACAAGAAGGGCCGGCCCACCTCGATCGAGGAGAAGCCGAGGGCTGCCAAATCCAACTATGCCGTCACCGGCCTTTACTTCTACGACGATCGCGTCACGGAAATGGCCCGCCGCGTGAAGCCTTCGGCGCGCGGGGAGCTTGAGATTACGACCTTGAACGAGATGTATCTCGAGGCGGGCGCGCTCAATGTCGAGCTGATGGGGCGCGGCTATGCCTGGCTCGACACGGGCACGTTCAGCTCGCTGCTCAAAGCCAGCCAATTCGTCGAGACGCTCGAGGAGCGGCAGGGTCTGAAGGTCGGCTGCCCGGAAGAGGTCGCCTACCGGATGCGTTTCATCGGCCGTGGCGAGCTTGCCGCCTTGGCCGAGCCGCTGCGCAAGAGCGGGTACGGCGACTATCTCCTTTCGCTCGCGACAACCTGAGGCGCGAGACCGATGCCGCGAGTCCTCAGAGACGTGCCCTGGCCGGTGCTCTTGCTCGTGATCGGCATCATCTCACCCGCCGAGCTGTCGGTCTATGTGGGCACGGTGCGCCTGCCGCTGCACCGCATCGCCATCTTGCTCGGCGTGCTGCCGGCCGTGTGGAAGCTGTTGGCCGGCCGCGGCATGCGCATGACGGCGTTCGACGTCATGTTCTTCATGTACGCTTCCTGGACGCTCGGTGTTCTCATCAAGCATGAGGGTTTGGGCGAAGGCGGCGAATTCGGCGGAGCGCTGGCGCTGGAGAGCTTCGGCGGTTACGTCATCGCTCGCGCTTACATTCGCACCAAGGCTGCCTTCAAGGCGACGATCGGGCTGCTGCTCGGCGTGCTGTTCGTCCTCGGCATCCTCGCCCTCGTCGAGTCGGTGATCGGTCAGCATTTCTTGCGCGACTGGCTGCGGAAATTGACCGGCTCCACCTACCGGTTGAGGATTGAGGAGCGGCTGGGACTGACGCGCGCCGCCGCCTCCTTTGACCACCCGATCCTCTATGGCACCTTCTGCTCGAGCCTCTTCGCCTACGCCTGGTTCCTGTCGCGCAGCTACACCGGCCGCATGGTGCGCGGCGGCACCGTCTTCGGGGCAACATTTCTGAGCCTCTCCTCGGCGCCGCTGTTGTGCATCTTCGTGCAGACGGCGATGATCATCTGGGAAAAGCTGACGCGCCGCGTGCAGTTCCGGGCGATGATCTCGATCATCGTCGCGGTCATCCTCTACATCATCATCGAGCTCGCCTCGAACCGCGGCGCCATCGAGGCGATCGTGCTCCGCGTCACCATCGATGCCTGGACCGCCTACACCCGCATCCAGATCTGGACCTACGGCCTCGAAAACGTCTGGAACAATCCCCTCTGGGGCATCGGCCGGGGCGAGTGGACGCGCGTGTGGTGGATGAGTTCGAACTCGGTCGACGCCTTCTGGCTCGTCATTATGATGCGCGTCGGCATCCCGGCGCCGGTGCTGCTCGGGCTGTCGATCATTCTGCTGACCCGCGGCGTCTATCGCGGCGCCCACCAGCAGGCCTCCATGGAGTTGCGGAAGCTCTCCTACGCCTGGACGATCTCGATCCTCGCCATGGTCTTCGTGGCGCTGACGGTGCACTACTGGGACAGCACGCATGCCTATTTCTTCATGCTGCTCGGTGCTGGCGGCTGGATGGCCGATCCGCTGAGACAGCCTCTGCCAGCGGCGCGGCGGCAGATTGGTCCCCGCTACGTGGCAATGCCAACCCGGCCTCTCTCCGCCCGCGCCCCCAGACCCTTCCACGCGCACGTCCTTGCATCCTGAGCAGGACGCTCGCGGGGGCGCCGCGCCGGTGCTCACTTCTGGATAGGTGGACGGAAAACCCCTATCATATTCTCAATGATTCGAGCCTCCCAAATCCGATGGGCGATCCTTGGAACCGGCGTGGTATCGCGCAAGTTCGTGCTCGGTCTACGCCAGCTCGGAGCGATGGCCAGCGTCTCGACCGTGGCTTCGCGCGATCCCGCCAAGGCCCAGAAATTCGCTGCCAGCTTCAGGATTGGCGCAGCTGGTGACTACGCTTCGGCCGTCGCCCGCGACGACGTTGACGCCGTCTATGTCGCGACGCCCCCCTCGGAGCACGAGGCGCATGCGCTGATGGCCATCGCCGCGGGCAAGGCCGTGCTGATCGAGAAGCCCTTCGCGATGGATGCCGCTGCGGCATCGCGCATCGCCGCAGCTGCCACCGCTGCCGGCACTTTCTGCATGGAGGCGATGTGGACGCGCTTCCTGCCGCTGATGGCCGAAGTGCGCAGTCTGGTCGCGCAGGGCGTGCTCGGCGAGCTGCGTAGTCTGCAGGCGAGCTTCATGGGCTCGGACCTGCCCGATGCGGGCGTGAGCCTGTTCGATCCCGCACGCGGCGGCGGCGCGCTGATGCATCGGGGCGTCTACCCCTTGTCGCTGGCGCGGCAGCTGTTGGGTCCGATCGCACGGGTGTCCGCGATTGGCCGGATCGGTGCCACCGGCGTGGACGAGGACTGCAGTGTGATCCTACGCCACGAGAGCGGCGCGATGACCACGCTGACGGCGAGCCTGCGCGCGCCGGGTCCAAACGACCTGGTGCTGGCAGGCACGCGCGGCCTGCTGCGGCTGGAAGCCCCCATCTACCGCCCCCATCGGGCCCGGCTCATGCCGGTTTCCCCGCGCGACCGCAGCCGTCAGGGCGGCGGGCGTCTCGAAAGTCTGCGCGAAGGCGGCCCGGCACAACACCTGAACCAGCTGCTCGCCCCGCTGCAGCGCGGCGGCCGCATGATCCACAAGCCCTATGCGGGCAACGGCTATCACTACGAGGCGGCCGAGGTGAGCAAGCATCTGCAAACCCGTGCGACCGTTTCGGCGCTGATGCCGCTGTCGGAAAGCATCGAGATCATGGCGGCGATCGACACTGCGAGGGCGCAGTTTCGCTGACGTCGCAGCTATCGGACAACCTGAATCAGAGCGGGAACTGCGGATGCGCATCGGGATCGTGGGCTGCGGCTATGTCTTCGATCACTATATGACCACGCTCCCTGGCCATGCGGGTCTGGAAATCGCCGGCATCGCTGACCGCGATCCCAAGGCACTGGCCCGCGCCGCGAGTTACCATGGCCTGCACGCCTATCCCGACACCCAGGCGATGCTGGCCGACGACTCGATCGGGATGATCGTCAACCTCACCTCGATCGAATCGCATTTCGAGGTCACGCAGGCCGCGCTGCAGGCGGGCAAGCATGTCTATTCGGAGAAACCCTTCGTCACCAATTTGGATGAGGCGCGCGAGCTGTTCGCGCTGGCCGAGGCGCGCGGCCTCAGGATTTCCTGCGCGCCCTCGAACGCGCTGTCGGCGACCTCGCAGACCATGTGGAAATTGGTCCAGGATGGCGCCATCGGCGATGTGCGGCTCGTCTACGCCGAGTTCGACGACAATCCGATCTACCTGATGAGCCCCGAGGGCTGGGCCTCACGCAGCGGCGCGCCCTGGCCCTATCTGCATGAGTACGAGATGGGGTGTACCTGGGAGCATGTCGGCTATCACCTCACCTGGATGTGCGCGATCTTCGGTCCGGTGCGGCAGGTGACGGCCTTCTCCAAGCACACCCTGCCCGACAAGACCGCGCTGCCGCTTCACCCCGCCGGTACGCCGGATTTTTCGGTCGCGTGTCTCGATTTCCATTCCGGCGTGGTCGGGCGGGTCACCTGCTCCATCGCCGCGCCCTATGACCACCGGATGCGGATCATCGGCAATCGCGGCACGGTGCATGCCGACACCTACCGTCATTACGATTGCCCGGTCTTTCTGGAAACCTTCGGCAAGTTGACGATGAACGCGCGCAAGGCGCGGACCTTGCGCACCAGCTCGGCTCTGCAATCGCTGTTGGGAGTAGGCGGGCGGCGCGTTCCACTTTTGCGCACGGCCCCGCCGGGGTCGGCCAAGCCCATCGACCTGCTCGGCAAGCGCGGCTGGTCGCCAAAAACTCTGCTGAACCGCCTGAAGCGCCGCCAGCTCGGCCAACAGGACAAGGCAATCGGCGTGGCAGAGCTGGCCGATGCGATCGCGACCGGGCGGTCGCACTTCCCGAGCCATGCCTTCACGCTGCATCTGACCGAGCTGACCTTGGCGATCCAGGGCGCCGGCCCGAATGGCGTCTCGCACCCGTTGCAATCCCGCTTCGAGCCGGTGGACCTGCCCGCACGCAGCAAGGCGGCAGGACCGGACTATCGCCGCTTTGCCAAGCCAGGCTTGCTGGAGCGGCTGTCCGCGGGGCTCCTCGACCGGATGCACCGGCACTAAATCGGAGTTTCGATGCACTCCGATCTGAACCCGGTTTGGTGCCATACCTCAATGACCCGTTAACGCCTGTCCCTTAGGGTTCGAGGCGTGGGCTGGACGTGGGGTGCCGGCTGCGCTCAGTGGGGCATCGAGGGCTCAGGTGGCGACTTCCGGCACGGCTGAAAACTCCCGGCATTCCGGCCGGCGCATCGTCGGGCAGAGCCTGCTGCTGTTCGGCGGCTATGGCCTGGCGCAACTCTTGGCGCTGGCTCGCAACGCGCTGCTCGCCCATTTCCTTTCCAAGGGCGACTTCGGCATCGCCGCCGTCCTCACCATCACGCTGCAAGCCTTCGAGATGCTGACTGATCCGGCCGTCGACCGGCTGATCGTGCAAGCGCGCGCAGCCGATCTCGGCCGGCTGCTGGCGACAGCTCAACTCGTGATCGCTATCAGGGGCGTCCTGGTCGGCCTGCTGCTCGCCTTGACGGCGCCGCTCGCCGCTAGCCTCTTCGGCATCGCCGATACGGCGCATGCCTTTATGCTGCTGGCGTTGGTGCCGCTGATCCGCGCCGGCATGAGCCTCGATTGCCGCCGGGCGCAACGCGATCTCAACAGCACGCCGTCGATCCTCGTCGAGCTTCTGCCCCAGGCCGGTGCGCTCGCGATGACCTATCCGGCCGTGCAATGGAGCGGCGGCTACGAGGCGATGGTCTGGATCGCGATTCTGCAAGCGCTGCTGCAACTCATCGTGTCGCACCTTTTCGCCCGCGACGGCTACCGGCTCGGCTTCGACCGCGACTGGTTCCGGCAGATCATGGCGTTCACCGGGCCGGCGCTGATCTCGGCGCTGACGCTGCTGGCCGTCTTTCAGGGCGACCGCGTCATCATCGGGCACTTCTACGGCGTCGAGACGCTCGCCGCCTACTCGGTGGCCTTCGTGCTCACCATGATGCCAGCGATCCTCATGAGCCGGGCTGGGACATCCTTGCTTGTTCCCGTGTTCGCCGAGCTCGACCGCCAGCCCGAGCTGCGCCGGACGCGCTTCCTGCTCGCGATCGAGATCACGGTCGTCATCGTTGCCTGCTATCTCGCCGGCTTCATCCTGCTCGGCGGCGATATCGTGGCGCTGGTGTTCGGGCCGAAATACGCGGGGCTCGGGCATCTGACGGCCGTGCTCGCCACCATGTGGGCGCTGAGAACGCTGCAAGCGCCGCTGACCGCCTTCCTGCTCGCCGCCGGCGAGCCGAAGAGCCTCACCATCGGCGGTGCGCTCCGGGCCTCGGCACTTGTCATGGCGATCGTGCTCGCCATGCTCGGAGCCAATTTGATCCTCGTGGCGGCGACTGGTATTGCCGGCGAAGCCCTGGCGCTGCTGTTTCATGCCTGGCGGATCGGGAAGATCGAGCCTGAAGTCCATCACTCCATGCTCGGCCGCCTCGCCTATGCGCCGGTGGTTGGCGTACTGTGCTGGACGCTGGTCGATGCCAGCACGTGGATCGGCTCGGGCCTCGGGACCCTGCTCTTGACGGCGATCGTGCTATTGGCGCTCGGCAGCGGCTTCCTAGTGATGTTCGCCGATCTCAGGCGCCGGTTCCTCAATCTCGTGCGCAACTCCCGCGGCCAACGCGACAAGACACTCTGGACGGCCGCACAAGTGGCGGAAGCCGATCCGGGTTGATGTCGTTCGAGCGTCAGGCCGGCTGACTGCGGATTTCGACTACGGGTTTGCCCGCGAGCACGCGCTCGTAAAGGGCGAGGAGTACTTTCTGCTCGCGCTCCCAGGAGAGTTCGGTCGCGAGACGGCGCCGGCCTTCCGCGCGCGTCGCCTCGGCGAGAGCCTCATCGTCGGCGAGGCAGAGGATCTGACGCGAAAGGTCCGTTGGCGAATTGTCCGCCGCATAGAGACAGGCATCGCCCGCGGTCGCCCGCGTCTGATCGAGATCGAAGGCGATGAAGGGAATGCCGAGCGTCATGTACTCGAAGACTTTGTTCATCGAGATCTTGTCGTTGTAGACGTTCTTCGGGTCCGGGATGATGCCCTGATCGAAGGTCGAGAGCGCTTGCAAGAGCGGCTCCCCAGAGAGGAAGCCCGTGAAGGTCACGTGCTTCTCGACCTTCAGCTCGGCGGCGAGGCGTTTGAGGTTTTCGAGCTCGGTGCCCGAGCCGACAATGGCGCACTGCACGTCGTCCCGGCCCTGGGTGTGCACGACATCCGCCATGGCCCGGACGAGGAGGTCGACGCCGTCCTGGGCCCCCATGATGCCGACATAGCCGGCGAGGTGCTTGCGGCCCTTCTTCAGCGCGAGATCGCCCTCCATCCGCCGGAACCGGCCGAGGTCGGGAATGGAGCGGACGATATGCACCTTGTCCGGGTTCATGCCGCCGCGCTCGATGGCGATGGCCTTGAAAGTCTCGTTGGTGGCGATCGAGGCGTCGGCCGTCTTGAAGGTCATGCGCTCGAGCCAGGTCAGCAGCGTGTGGAACGCGCCGCGCCGGCCGAACTTCGCCTCGTAGAGCTCCGGATTGATATCGTGATGGTCGAACACGAAGGGCTTGCCGAGCAGGTACTTGAAGAAGCCGCCGATGAGGAAAATCGTATCCGGTGGATTGCAGGCCTGGATGACGTCGAAGCCGGTTTTGAAGAACACGCGCCAGCACAGCGCGAACTCCCACAAGAGCGCCCAGGAATACTCCAGCGCATAGCCCAAGGCCCCGTCGGCCTCGAAGGGCAGGGGATGGCGGTAGATGTGGATGCCGTCGAGGCATTCGTAGGATTGGCGGTACTTGCCGCCGACCGGGCAGATGACCGACACGGTATAGCCGGCATCGCGCAAGGTCGTCGCCTCCTGCCAGACCCGCCGGTCGAGCGGCAGCGTCAGGTTTTCGACGATGATCAAGACGCGGGACTTGGAACGCGACACCTTAGGACCCCCGACTTACGCTCCCGCGGACCCGCAGCCATGTAGCGTCGGACCTCCAGTTGGGCCTTGGAAATCTCGCAGGGAAAGGTAAAAGATTAGGTCAAGGCTCGTGCCGGCCGGGGTTCTGGAGCGGCGTTCCGAGGGGAGGAAAAGCGAGCCAAAGGGGGAGTTGCACGTTTCTTGCGTCGTCGCAGGGCGTGTCGGGCCTGGGTTAAGGCCTTGCGAGTTTGGAGGCGTTGGTCGTGGTCAACAAAGAGCGTTCCGGCGGTGTTCCCGCCGTCGATCTGCAATCGGTGAAGCTGACACTCGAGTACATCTACGGTGACGTGAAGGACGTCGGCCAGCTCCGCAAGGTGGCGCTCGCCCTCAAATCCGCCATCCAGGAGATCGAGGCCGTCGGCGGCCGGCGGGTCGATGCCCGTTTCGAGCGGCTGGTATCCTTGCCCGAGGGCCGGCAGCTCCGCTGAGCAGGCTTCCCGCCCATTCCGGCACCGCCTTTAATCCCGCCTTAGCTGTAGGTCCGCCCGGCTTCGCCGTCCTAACCGGTTGCCAAGCCTGATCTGCCAGGGTTCTCGCCGGACCGGCGGAGTGGCCGCCGGGGGTGGAGCTTTGGAACATGGTCTGGGTGAAGGGCGACCCTTACGACAACTATCTCATCGGCTCCTCGACGGCCGACCGGCTGCGCGGCCTTGCCGGCAACGACAAGTTGATCGGCTACGGCGGCAATGACGGCTTCGACTGCGGCGAGGGCAACGACGAGGCCCGCGGCGGCACCGGCAACGACATCATGGTCGGCGGCTATGGCGCCGACATCCTCAATGGTGAAGGGGGCGATGATCGCCTCTACGGCGGCCGCGACGCCGACAAACTGCAGGGCGGCTCCGGCAAGGATCTCGTCTACGGCGGCGTCGCCAACGACAAGATCTTCGGCGGCGCCGGCATCGATACGCTGCGCGGCGAGGACGGCAACGACCTCCTGTACGGCGACGGCGATGCCGACAAGCTCGTCGGCGACTTGGGCCGGGACGTTCTCAGGGGCGGCGCTGGCAGTGATCGCCTCTTCGGCGGCGCGGACAACGACCGGCTTTATGGCGACGACGGCGCCGACGAGTTGACCGGCGGCTACGGCGACGATCTGATCTATGGCGGCACCGGCAGCGATCTCATCTACGCTCATGATCAGAACGACACCGTCTACGGCGATTCCGGCAACGACATGATCTACGGCGGCGCCGGCGACGACGTCCTCAACCCCGGTCACGGCCTCGACACCATCTACACCGGGCTCGGCGCCGACCAGATCGTGCTCGCCCACAATCTCGGCCTCGATACCATCGGCGATTTCAGCCGCGACCAGGGCGACCTTCTGGTCATTAACCTCGATGCCTTGGGCCTCGGCGCCGACTTCGACGACACCGAGCTCGTCAATGCCAACTCGGCTGCGGCCACTCTCGATGCCGCACAGCTCATCTTCGAGACACCGACGGACACGCTGTGGTGGGATCGCGACGGCACCGGCATGGACTATGCGCCGGTTGAGATCGCCGTTCTGACCGAATTCTACGTGACCTATCTCGAGCTGACGACGGCGGATTTCTGGCCGGTCTGATGACGCCTCACGCGACCGTCGCGTAGCCGAGCTGGGCTGCCCGTTGCTCGATCTCGGTGATGCGGTCGTAGGCCTCGTCCTGGACCGGCAGCACGTCGGTCAGGAACAGCGCATTGCGGAAGAGCGGGCCGCCTGCCGTCAGCGTTTGCCGCAGCGCATCGAGCAGTGCCACGTGCCGGAGCGGATCGCCCACGGCCGAGGTGATGAAGGGCAGCGAGGGGGCGGCCGGCGATTGTGCCAGCACACGCAGCCCCGCAAAGGCCGACGGCTCGTGCCGCTGGGCCAGGGCCCAGCACACGGCATCTATGGCCGCGACATCGACGATGCCGTCGGCCACCGCGCGCAGCGAGGCCCGGTGACCGCCGGAAACCTTTACCTCGCCGAAGAACCGGCCGCCGCCGGTAAAGGGCGCGAGGGTCGCGCGCAGAGCCGAGAATCCCGACTGCGAGTCCCAACCATTGACGGCGGCACGCCGGCCGCGCAACGCGGCGATCGAGGAGACCGGATCGTCCCGGCGAACGACGAGAAAGCTGCAATAGGTCGCGTCGACGCATCCCGGCACGTCGTAGACCGGCGCGCCGACCAGCGTGACCTTGCCGCGCAGCGACTTCACGTATGGATAGCCGCAGGTCTGGCTGAGGACCAAGCCCGGCTCCCGCCAGACGCTCGTATGATCGGTGCGCCGGGCAAGCTGTCCGGGTGCCGGCATTTTGGCCTCGCGGAGGCGTGCCGCCACGCCCTCCCAAAGCCGGTCGACCACGGGGGAGACCTCCGGCCAATCATACATCGGCAACGAGGCAACTGCCTTTGGCGCGCGCGATCTGGCCGGTGCCGCCACGACTATTCTCCGATGTCCGGATGCGATATCCGCCACAACCCACGTTTCATCAGCGGATGCTCGACGGGCTCCTTGCGACGGAGGCCATAGCGCCTGAGCACCTCGGCGTAGCTTCGCGCAAGATAGCCGCCATTGCCAGCGAGAAACGCTTCTCGGTTCTGCCGGTAGAGGGCCGGCAGCTTGTACCAGGCCACCGTCGGATGGCTGTGATGAACGAAGTGCAGGGAGTTGTTGAGGAACAGGAAGGCGACGAGTCCGCGATCTTCGTTGATGATCGTGCGGTGCGCCGCGTCGGGTGAGGCCTGATGCTCGATGAAGGTCCTCACCGACAGCATCGAGAGGGTCGGATAGGCAATGCCCAGAATGTAAGCGAGGGGGTGAATGCCCGAGACCCAAATCACCCACCAGAACACCGCCACCATGCCGATAGCATGCAGCAGCCAGGCGAGCTGCACATCCGTGTCGCCCGCGCGAACGAGCTTCCATTCGCTTCGGGTAAAACCGATGACCGAAAAGGCTGGGCCGACGATCAGGCGTCCGGCCTGAGTGTTGTTGAAGCGCCTGAGGGTCTGCAGGAGGGGGCCGGCCTTCGCCCAATCCTCGGGTGACATGTATTTGCTCTCCGGATCCTCGAAGGGGTCGGTCAGCCGCTCGTCGTGATGGTGCTGCAGGTGCAGCGCCTTGAACCGGCGATAGGGATAGGCGAGGCCGACGGGCAGAAACACCAGCGCTTCGTTGATCAACCGGCCGCTCGTCGGATGGCCGTGCAGCGCCTCGTGCTGCAGCGAAGAGTGGAGCGTCATCGACATGACGGCGATGGGCCAGAGCCACCAATAGCCGGCGCCGATCAAGTAGATGACGATGGCCCATGCCAGCGTAACGGCCACCGCCAGCCAGACGGTCGGCCATTCGATGCGGCGGAGCTTGAGAGGCATGGCCGAGTTTCCTGTTTGCAGTCCGGTTTTGCCTGACGGCGTTTCCCCGTGCAATGGGGCGGTTTGGCCGTTGAAGCCCGGGCGGCGGGTTTCTATGGTGCCTTTCGCTCCAGGATTGGAACCCCGCATGACGGATGCCGCCATTCCCCGCCGCGACTACAGCCTGACCGGGCCGGACGGCCGGCTTGCCTTAGAGGCCGGGCTCGCCAATGCCACCTGGTATCAGCCGCCGATCCCGCGGGCCCGACTCAAAGCATTGATGCAACGGGTCGACGGCCCGGCCATCCGCGACACAATCATTTGGATCGCTGCTTTTATCGTCACCGGCGGCCTCGGCGCCTGGCTCTGGCTGCAAGGCTCGTGGTGGGCGCTGCCCTCATTCCTCGCCTATGGTGTGCTCTACGGCTCATCGAGCGACTCCCGTTGGCACGAGGCGGGGCACGGCACCGCCTTTCGCACCGCCTGGATGAACGATGCGGTCTACAACCTTGCCTGCTTCATGGTGATGCGCGAGCCGACGGTCTGGCGCTGGAGCCATGCGCGGCATCATACCGACACCCTCATCGTCGGCCGCGATCCGGAGATAGCGTTGATGCGGCCGATCGTGATCCTGAGGGCGCTTGGGCTTTTCCTCGCCGTGCCTCAGGTGATCGCGACGGCCAAGAGCGTTACGCGCCATGCGCTCGGAAGGCTGGGTCCCGACGAGACGACCTTCATTCCAGAAAGCGAACGGCCGAAGGTCTTTCGCGGCGCGCGCGTCTGGGCCATGCTCCATGCCATCCCGGTGGCACTCGCGCTCGGGACCGGCTCGATCCTACCGATGCTGCTGATGGGGCCGCTGCCATCGATGTACGGCGCCTGGCTGCACGTCGTCTTCGGCTTCACGCAGCATGGCGGGCTCGCCGAGGACGTTCTCGATCACCGGCTGAACTCCCGCAGTGTTCTGATGAACCCGGTGTTTCGCTTCCTCTACTGGAACATGAACTACCATATCGAGCATCACATGTTCCCGATGATCCCCTATCACCGGTTGCCCGAGCTGCACGAGGAGCTGAAACCTTTTTGCCCGCCGCCGGCGCCGGGCCTGATCGCCGCCTATGCCGAGATCATTCCGGCGCTGATGCGGCAGGTGCGGGATCCGGGTTACTATATCCGGCGGGAGTTGCCCGCGGCAGGGCGGGTGGCTGCGGAGTATGATGCCGGTCTGCCCTGAGCCTCGCGCGTACCCGGCCGGATCGCAGCGTGGTAAGGTGGGTTCCGGCATCCGTTGATAGAGCGACGTCATGAACAAACCAATCCTTCCCGCCCGCCCGCCCGCGCTCGACGCGGGTCTCTTCGATCCGGCAAACCCCGAGCGCTCCTGGACGCTGCCAGCCGAGTGGTACTACGACCCGGACGTCTACCGGCGCGAGCACGGTGCGATCTTCCATCGCTCCTGGTGGTATCAGGGCCATGTATCGGACGTGCCCAAGCCCGGCGACTATCTGACGGGCAGCGTCGCCGATCAGGAGATCTTCATCATCCGCGGGGCCGATGGCGAGCTGCGCGCCTTCTACAATGTCTGCAGCCATCGCGCGCATCCGCTTCTCGAAGGTCAGGGCAACGCGAAGCTCATCGTCTGCCCCTATCATCAGTGGTGTTATCAGGCGGACGGCTGTTTCCGCGGCGCGCGCGGGCGCGACACGCTGAAAGAGTGGATCCCGGAGAATGCCGATCTGAAGCCGATCCGGCTCGAGAGCTATGCGGGCTTCCTGTTCGTCAACCTCGATCCCGATGCGCGGCCAATGACGGAGGTGGCCGGCAAGCTGCTGAAGGACATCTACATCGCCTGTCCGCGCCAGGACGATCTCATCCGGGTTGTGCGCCGCGAGCGGGAGGTCGCCGCCAACTGGAAGACCGTCATCGACAACAATCACGAGTGCTATCACTGCTCGGTCAATCACAAGTCGCTCATGGAGCTCATCGACTACGACAACAAGGCGGTGTGGTCGGACGACGGCATCACCTTCACCCACACCGTCGAGAAGAAGAGCCTCGACAGTTCCGCCTACAGGCTCGACGAGAAGACGATGGAGCAGCAGGCGCTGTTCGCCTTCATCTTTCCGGCGCTCGTGCCGCTCTGGTTCCCGGGTCCTGCCAATGCGGTCATGTTCCAGATCATTCCGACGGGCCCCGAGACCTCGCTCATCCGCCACGACTACTATTTCCCGTCCCGCGAGATCACGCCCGAGCGCCAACAACTCATCGATTGGGTTTCCGAAACGCTCTTCCCCGAGGATCAGCGCCTCTTCGAGCGCGTCCAGAAGGGGCTGCACTCAAAGGGCTACCGGCAGGGCAAGTTCGTCGTCGACCGAGAGCATCCCGAATTCTCCGAGCACCACGTGCACTTCTTCCAGCGGCATGTGTACGAGGCGCTTGTGGGGATCTGAGGCTTTCAGCGGCACTGGCCTTCCCCGAAAGATTCGAAACGGTTGTGGTGGGTTGCCTTCTCCCAAGGGGAGAAGGTGGCGCGTCATGCCGGAGGCATGCCTTCGGCATGAAGCGCCGGATGAGGGGGTACGGCTCATCTCAAGGAAAGAGGCCCGACCTCACGACCCAGTGGGCAGCCTTTTTCCTATCGTGAGTCCTTACCCCCTCTCCCGGGAGTCTTGGCTTCGCGTGCCTCCGGCACGACCCCCCATGGGAGAGGGCGATAAACTCGGCGACTTACGTGTTGGCGCCAAGGAACGGCGTCGAG
>JANNSX010000272.1:0-2394 GCA_031403155.1 Hyphomicrobiaceae bacterium | reverse complement strand
GGTGAGATCGCGTTCACGTTCTTTGCGGCTTGCTTGACGGCAGTCGCCGTGATTTCTGAAAACGCACTTCAAGCTTGTCTACACTCGGGAGGAAGGAAAATGCCCGCAAGCGGCGCCGTGCTCGCCATCGACCAGGGAACGACCTCCTCCCGCGCCATCGTTTTTGGGTCTGATACGGCCATCTTGGGGCTGGGCCAGCAGGAGTTCCGCCAGCACTACCCCCAATCCGGCTGGGTCGAGCACGATCCGGAGGATTTGTGGTCGACCACGATCGCCACCATGAAGATGGCGCTCGACAAGGCCGGGCTCGCCGCGGCCGAACTCGCCGCCATCGGCATCACCAACCAGCGCGAGACGACGGTCGTCTGGGAGAGGGCCACCGGCAAACCCATCCACAAGGCGATCGTCTGGCAGGACCGGCGGACAGCCGAGACCTGTCAGCGCCTGAAAGCCGAGGGCCACGAGCCGCTCGTCGCCGCTAAGACGGGCCTGCTGCTCGATCCCTATTTCTCCGGCACCAAGGCGGCCTGGATCCTCGATGCGGTCGACGGCGCCCGCGCCAGGGCCGAGCGGGGTGAATTGCTGTTCGGAACGGTCGACACTTTCCTGCTGTGGCGGCTGACCGGCGGCCGGGTCCATGCAACGGATGCAACCAATGCGTCCCGCACGCTCCTCTACGATATTCACAAGGGGAGCTGGGATGCCGACCTCCTGAGATTGCTTCGCGTGCCGGCCGCCATGCTGCCGGAGGTCAGGGATTCAGCCGGCGATTTCGGCGCCCTCGATCCGGCCATCCTCGGAGCCCCTGTCCCCATCCGGGGCATCGCCGGCGACCAGCAGGCGGCCGTCGTCGGCCAGGCCTGTTTCGAGCCGGGCATGATGAAGTCGACCTACGGCACCGGCTGCTTTGCCCTCCTCAACACGGGCGACAAGCCGGTCGCCTCGAACAATCGCCTCCTCACCACCGTCGCCTATCAGCTCGCCGGCAAACGCACCTATGCGCTGGAAGGCGCGATCTTCGTCGCCGGCGCCGCCGTGCAATGGCTCCGCGACGGCCTCGGCATCATCGAGAACGCCGCCGAGACGGGGCGCCTGGCCGCTTCCGCCGATCCGCACCAGGATGTCTATCTCGTCCCGGCCTTCGTCGGCCTGGGTGCGCCCTACTGGCGGGCGGATGTCCGGGGCGCGCTGTTCGGGCTGACGCGTGGCACGGGCCCCAAGGAGCTCGCCCGGGCGGCGCTCGAAAGCGTCTGCTACCAGACGCGGGATTTGCTGGAGGCCATGCAGCGCGATTGGGGCAATAAGGGCCGCACCGTGCTCCGCGTCGATGGCGGCATGGTCGCTTCCGATTGGACCATGCAGGCGCTGGCCGACATCCTGGATGCCCCTGTCGACCGCCCCCAGGTGCTCGAGACGACGGCGCTGGGTGCGGCCTATCTCGCGGGGCTGGCGGCGGGCGTTTATCCCGAGCCGGCCGAGTTCGCGAAATCCTGGCGGCTGGAGCGCCGGTTCGCGCCGGCCATGGAGGCGGGCCTGCGCGAGCGCAAGTATGCCGGCTGGAAAGATGCGGTCGGCCGCCTCACGCGGGATTGAGCAGGGTCAAAGGCACGCTCTCTCCGTTCGATCATGCTGCTCCCCAAACCCGTGGCCCATCGGCCGAACCGGGAGGGATGGCATATGGTGACCCAGAGGACAGGCTCGGTGCCGCCGGACAGCACCAACGGCGTCGATCACCTCGATCCGCTCGATGCGCTCGAGGATGACCACGCCTTCCAGCTCGAACTCTGCGACCTCATGGAAGGATTGGCCGACAGCCTGCCCGGTGGCGATGTCGTCATCGCCGCGGCCGTCGTGCCGGTGCTGCGGCACGGCGTGACCGGCCACATGCGGCTCGAGGAGGAAGCTCTATTTCCGCTGTTGCACCAGCATTGCGCCGATCGGCCCGAGGTGGATGTGGTCACCACCCAGCTGACGCGCGAGCACGATGCGGACGTCGGCTTCCTCGAGGAAGTGGCCGACGCGCTCGATGCGTTCGTGACGGAAGGCATCGTCGAGAACCCCGAAATGCTCGGCTACATGCTGCGCTTCTTCTTCGAGAGCCAGCGGCGGCACATCGAATGGGAGAACCGGGTCTTGATCCCGCTGGCGCGCACCGTGCTGACGGCGGACGACAAACAGGTGCTGCGCCGCTCGCTCGCCGAGCCCGGCCTGCGATGCAACAGCCGGACCTTCTTCAAGGAGTATCGCCGGGCGTATGCGCGGCGCGGCGCGGCGGGTCATTGAGCGGCCGGGCGGTCATACCGGCAGCACGTCCTCGAGCAGCTTCCCGAGCTTGGCCTCGGGCGTCTTCGTCAAGTCCTTGTCGAGCGTGTTGATGAGCCGTTGCTGGAGGCG
>JANNSX010000271.1:0-1701 GCA_031403155.1 Hyphomicrobiaceae bacterium | reverse complement strand
CAGAAGATTGGAACCGTAGATGTAACGCATGATGACCTCCGTTGAAGCGTTGGGAGGGGTATCGCACATCCCCGCTGATAGACCAGTGAGGGGTCCGTTCATCTGCGGTTCATCGGCGTGGCGGCATTGCGGCGGAGGCGGCTCCATCGGCGCAACGTCGCATCCGGCCTGAGAATTGCCGGGCGGAAAGCGTGTGCTGGCCCAGGAGTTGCGCTATGTCCTCAGCACCCGAGGAACAGGAAACAGCCATGGCCAGCGTGAAGAGCGACATCGAGATTGCCCGCGAAGCGAAGATGCAACCGATCATGGAGGTGGGTGGCAGGCTCGGCATTCCCGCCGCCGAACTCATCCCCTACGGCCACACCAAGGCGAAGGTCTCGTTGAGCTATCTCGACACGCTGGCTGCCAAGCCGGACGGCAAGCTCATCCTGGTCACCGCCATCAACCCCACGCCAGCGGGCGAGGGCAAAACCACCACCACCGTCGGACTTGGCGACGGCCTGAACCGCATCGGCAAAAAGGCGATCATCGCCCTGCGCGAACCTTCGCTTGGGCCGTGTTTCGGCATGAAGGGCGGGGCGGCCGGCGGCGGCTACGCGCAGATCGTGCCGATGGAGGACATCAACCTCCACTTCACCGGCGATTTCCACGCCATCACCTCGGCGCACAACCTGCTCTCGGCGATGATCGACAACCACATCTACTGGGGCAACGAGCTTGGCATCGACACGCGCCGCGTCGCCTGGCGCCGGGTGATGGACATGAACGACCGGGCGCTGCGCGAGATCGTCTGCTCGCTCGGCGGCGTCGCCAACGGCTATCCGCGCGAGGCCGGCTTCGACATCACGGTGGCGTCCGAGATCATGGCCATCCTGTGCCTGTCCACCTCCATCGCCGACCTCGAGCGCCGCATCGGCCAGATCGTGGTGGCGGCCAAACGCGACAAGGGCCAGATCCTGGCGAAGGACCTGAAAGCCCCCGGCGCCATGACCGTGCTGCTGCGCGACGCGCTGATGCCCAATCTGGTGCAGACGCTCGAGAACAACCCCGCCTTCGTGCACGGCGGCCCTTTCGCCAACATCGCCCATGGCTGCAACTCGGTGATGGCGACCAGGGCCGGCCTGAAGCTCGCTGATTTCGTGGTGACGGAGGCGGGCTTCGGCGCCGATCTCGGTGCCGAGAAATTCTTTGACATCAAGTGCCGCAAGGCCGGCCTCACCCCCGCGGTGACGGTGATCGTCGCCACGGTGCGGGCGCTGAAGATGCACGGCGGCGTGGCCAAGGACGACCTCAAGAAACAGAACGTCGAGGCGCTGAAGAAGGGCCTCGCCAATCTTGGCCGCCACATCGAGAACATCAAGAAGTTCGGCGTGCCGATCACCGTTGCCGTGAACCACTTCGTGTCCGACACGGAAGCGGAAGTGGACGCGGTGAAGGCTTATTGCCGCGAGCATGGCGTGGAGGCGTTCAAGTGCACCCACTGGGCCGACGGCGGCAAAGGCGCCGAGGCGCTGGCGGAGCACGTCGCCCATCTCGCCGAAAAGGGCACCAGCCAGTTCAGGCCGGTCTATGGCGATGACATGCCGTTGTGGGAGAAGGCGCGGACCATCGCCCGCGAGATCTACCGCGCCGACGACATCGTGGCCGACAAATCGGTGCGCGACCAGCTGAAAGGCTATGAGGCGCAAGGCTATGGCCACT
>JANNSX010000270.1:0-9074 GCA_031403155.1 Hyphomicrobiaceae bacterium | reverse complement strand
TCTGTCTTTTCCGGGCGCTCGCCGGTCACTTCACGCCGAAGCAGCATTTCGGCTTCGAGGCGGCGGCCTGGTATTGGCACTTCGTCGACGTGGTCTGGCTGTTCCTGTTCGCCTGCATCTATGTCTGGGGCGCGGGCTCGGGGGTGGCAGCGCACTGAGGTCGGCACCGGAAAGAGTGTAGTTATGACGGCGGCGGTCGGGGGGATCGCCGCCGTTTTCATTTGCGATGCCGGAGGAGGAGTGGCCATGAGCAGCGGATACAGCGGACCGCCCGCCTCGCCAGTCAGCGCCGGTCTCGCTGGGCGTTGCCCGCGTTGCGGAGAGGGGCGGCTCTTCCAGGGCTACATCAAAGTGCGTCCGCGCTGCGAAGCCTGCGACTTCGACTTCGCCGACTCGGGCGACGGGCCGGCGGTCTTTATCATGATGCTCGTCGGCTTCATCGTCGTCGGTGGGGCGCTCGCCGTCGAGATCCTCTACCGGCCGCCGATGTGGGTGCATATGGCGATTTGGATCCCGCTGACGCTCGGTCTCGCGTTGGGCATGCTTCGGCCTTTGAAGGGCCTGATGATCGCGCAGCAATACGCCAAGGGCGCACGCGAAGGCCGGATATCGACATGAGTGGGACGCCCGAAGCCACGAAACAACGTGTGTGGCCAGTGCTCATAGCAGCAGCCCTTGGCCTCGCTTTGCTCATCGGCCTCGGTACCTGGCAATTGCAGCGGCGCGCGTGGAAGGAGGGGCTCATCGCGCAGATCACGGCGCGCACAACGCAAACGCCCGTCGATCTCTCCGAAGCCGAGCAGCGTTGGACGGCGGGAGAGGACATCGAATATCTGCGCGTTGGTGTGACGGGCCGCTACATCGAGGGTCGCGACAATTACTATTTCACGACAGGGCCGGGCGGGCCCGGCTATCAGGTCTATGCGCCCTTCCGGTCCGAGGCCGGGCGGACGCTCTTGGTCAATCGCGGCTACATCCCGGCGGCGATAGTGCCCAAGGATGCCGACGCGACCCTCCCGAGGCCTGCCGGCGACGTCACGCTCACCGGCCTCGTCCGCGCCAGTGAGGAGCCCGGCCTCTTCGGCGGCGAACCTCCACCAGAAGGTCGCAACGGCCCCTGGCTCTTCCGCAGCCTCTCCGGCATGTCTTCCGTCGCGCGCATTCGGGATGTGGTGTCGCCCAAATTGATGGTGCCGTTCTTCCTCGATCTCGAGCGCGACACCGCCAATCCCGACGCCTATCCCCGGGGCGGCACCACCCGTCTGACGCTCCCCAATCGCCACCTCGAATACGCCCTCACCTGGTACGGCCTTGCCGCCACGCTCGCTGTCGTGACCGGGTTTTTCCTGGTGTCCCGGCGCCGGGGTGGATGAGGGGCCGGGCGGTGCTTGCCCGGCCCGGGTGAGGCCACTACGGTGACGGTCTTCCGATCCTTTTCTTAAGGCGACAACCTTGCAGTATGTCAGCACACGCGGCAGCGCGCCGGCGCTCGGCTTCGAGGGCGTGCTTCTGGCCGGTTTGGCGCGCGATGGCGGGCTCTACATGCCGGCGCACTGGCCCCGGCTGGATCACGCTGAGATCGCCGCCTTCGCCGGCCGGCCCTATGCCGAGGTCGCGGCTCACGTGATGCATCCCTTCATGGCGGACTGGATCGGCCGGGACGAGCTTTCCGGCATCACGCACGACGCTTATGCAACTTTCCGGCACCCGGCGGTCGCGCCACTCGTCCAGCTCAAACCCAATCTCTTCGCCCTCGAGTTGTTCCATGGGCCGACCTTCGCCTTCAAGGATGTCGCCATGCAGGTGTTGGCGCGCCTGATGCAGCGCTCCTTGAAGCGAAGCGGCAAGCGCATCACCATCGTCGGGGCGACGTCGGGCGATACCGGGAGTGCCGCCATCGAGGCCTTCAAGGGCCTCGCCAACGCCGACATCTTCATCCTGCACCCGGAAGGGCGGACCAGCGAGGTTCAGCGCCGGCAGATGACGACGGTGCTCGACGCCAGCGTCCACAACATCGCGCTCAAAGGCTCGTTCGTCGATTGCCAGGCGATCGTCAAGGCGCTGTTCAACGATCATGCGCTGAATGACAGGCTGAACCTCTCCGGCGTCAATTCCATCAACTGGGGACGGATCGTTGCGCAAGCCGTTTACTACGCCACAGCTGCTGTGGCCTTGGGCGCACCGCGCCGCGCGGTAAGCTTCGCGGTGCCGACCGGAAACTTCGGTGACGTCTTCGCCGGCTATGTGGCGAAGCGCATGGGGCTGCCGATCGAGCAGTTGATCGTCGCCACCAACACCAACGACATTCTCGCCCGCACCTATGCCACCGGCCGCTACGAGCCGAAGTCGATGGTGGCAACGCAAAGCCCCAGCATGGACATCCAGGTCTCGAGCAATTTCGAGCGGCTGCTGTTCGAGCTTTCGGGCCGCCACGCCTCTCGCGTGGTCGGACAGATGGAGGGGCTGAGGCAGTCAGGAGCCTTCACGCTGCCTGAGGCGGAGCTCGCCGCCTTCCGCCGCGAGTTTGCCGCCGGCCGGCTCGACGAAGCGGGCACGACAAAGGTGATGGCGCGCGTGAAGAGGCAAACCGGCGTCGTCGTCGATCCCCACACCGCCGTCGGCATCGGCGTCGCCGAGGCGTTGAAACTCGATCCCCGGACTCCGGTCGTAGCACTCGCCACCGCCCACCCGGCGAAGTTTCCCGATGCGGTCCGGATGGCGACCGGCCATGCGCCCGAGACGCCCGAGAGTCTCAGCCGTGTCATGACGGCGGAAGAACGTTTCGCCGTGCTCCCGAACGATGTCCGTGCCATCGCCGATTTCGTCACCGCGCGCTCGCGCGCCGCCGGGAGCCCCTCATGAGCGTCGAAGCCTCCAAGCTCGCCAACGGCCTGACGGTGATGTCGGACCCGATGCCGCATCTGGAAACTTTCTCACTCGGCATCTACGTCGCGTCGGGCTCGCGCCACGAGCGGGTCGAGGAGCACGGCATCTCCCATCTCCTCGAGCATATGGCCTTCAAGGGCACGGCCCGCCGCAGCGCCCAGGCGATCGCCGAGGAGATCGAGGCGGTGGGTGGCGAGACCAATGCGGCGACCGGCGTCGAGGTGACGGCCTATTACGCCCGCATGCTCAAGGGCGATGCCGGTCTCGCCATGGACGTGCTCGGCGACATCATCCTCAACTCGCGTTTCTCCGAGGACGATCTCGCGCTCGAGAAAGATGTCATCGTGCAGGAGATCCGCGCCTCGCGCGATCAGCCCGAGGATCTAGTCTTCGATCTCTTCGAGGCGACCGCCTTTCCCGATCAGCCGCTGGGACGGCCGATCCTGGGCACCGAGGATAGTGTCGGAGGGATCAGCAGTCAGGCGCTCCGGACCCATCTTTCGACGCACTACAGGCCAGCCCGGATGGTGGTGGCGGCTGCCGGCGCCATCGATCACGAGGAGCTCGTCCGCCACGCTGAGGCCCAATTCGGAGGGCTCAATCCGGGGCTAAGGCCGGACCCCGCCGCGGCGGCCTACCGGGGGGGAACCGGCACGCATGTTGGACCGTTCGAGCAGACGCATGTGGTGCTCGGTTTTCCAGCGCCGTCCTATCTGGCGCCAGGCTTCGTCGCGAGCCAGATTCTCGCCGCCATTCTGGGTGGCGGGGCCTCCTCGCGGCTCTTCCAGGAGGCGCGAGAGAAGCGCGGCCTTTGCTATTCCATCTATGCCTTCACGAGCGGCTTCGCCGATGCCGGGCTCTTGGGCATCCATGCGTCGACCGGGCCAAAAGACGTGCGCAAGCTCCAGGAGGTCATGGTGAAGGAGCTGCTGGCGCTGGCCGAGGACGGCCCCACGGAGGCCGAGTTGAAACGCGTCAAGACGCAGCTTCGCGCCGGTCTGCTGATGGCGCTCGAAAGCTCGGGCGCGCGCGCCGAACAGATCGGCCGGCAGATGCTCGCCTACGGGCGCGCGATCGGCATGAGCGAGATGGTTGAACGGATCGACGCCGTCGGGCGCGAGGATGTCCGCGACCTCGCCTCTCAGACGATCGCGGGCGCGACGCCGACCTGGGCCGAGGTCGGGCCGAAGGCGCACGGGTATAGCCATGAGCGCGTCGCGGAGTTGCTGAGCCGCGTGCGGCTGGTCGCGGTGTAGGGGAGGGGGCATGGCGTTTCTCAGATCCGTCAGCCAGGAAGCCGGGCCGGTCATCGACAGCCCGCGGCTCTATTTGCGGACACCGGTTGCCTCGGACTATGTCCCCTGGGCTGAGTTGCGCGCCGTCAGCCGTGAGCGCCTGGTGCCCTGGGAGCCCGCCTGGTCGCGCGACGAGCTGACAAGGAGCGCCTTCCGGCGGCGACTCCGGCACTATCAGCGCGATCTCAGGGACGAGACCGGCTATGCGCTGTTCATCTTCCGCCGCGAGGACAACCGCATGGTCGGCGGCGTTTCGCTCTCGAATGTCCGTCGCGGCGTTACGCTTGCCGTAACGCTCGGCTACTGGATGGGCGCGCCCTTCCACAACCGGGGCTACATGTCCGAGGCTGTGGACACAGTTCTGCCCTTCGTGTTCGGGACCCTGTGGCTGCATCGAATCGAGGCAGCCTGCCTGCTGTCGAACCAGTCGTCGATCCGCGTGCTCGAAAAGTGTGGTTTCGAGCGCGAGGGTCTGGCGCGCCGGTATCTGCGGATCAATGGCGTCTGGCAGGACCACTACCTCTATGCGGCGCTGGCCGAGAATATGCAGCGCTGAAGCCGGTTCGCTGCGGGAATGGGAGGACATGAGAGAGAGGCCGTCAGGGCTTGCGCGGGTTTGGGGCTGGAGGCTTGCGCTTCCGGTCGTGCAGCTCGTTGCGCTCTTGGCTCTCGTCTCCGGGGTCATCACGCCGGCGTCGGCTTTGGTGCCCATCGTTATCGGCCCCGACCAGGACCGGATCGATATCTCCAACCAGGGCGACTACTATGAGGGCCGCGGCGACCGCCTGCAGGTGGAAACGGCGGCGGGTCCCAACGATGTCGCCGGCCGCATGGAGGTCAACGCGCAGACCTCCGGCACCAATCCCGGTTGGCTCATCTTCGCGCTGCGCAATCCGAGCGACCGGGCGATCGAGCGCTGGCTCACGGCCGAGCGCTACACGCTCGTCGGCTCCGGTCTCGTCCTCCCCGATCTCGATGCGGCGCGCGTGACCCGCGTCACGCCCTCGCTCGGCTTCGTGCCGGAGCGCGTGCCCAACGACGCTGTCGACCTCTTCCGCATCACGCTCGAACCCGGCGAGACCGTCACTTATGTCGTCGAGCTCGCCTCCGACAGCATTCCGCAACTGTATCTGTGGAAGTCCAACGTCTATGAGAAGCGGTTGCGCGATCGCACGCTCTTCAACGGCATCATGCTCGGCATCACGGTTGTCTTGGCGCTGTTCATGACGGGGCTCTATGCCGCCAACCATCGTGCGATCTTCCCGGTCACGGCCATGGTTGCCTGGTCGGTGCTCGCTTATCTCTGCATCGACTTCGGATTCTGGCACAAGCTGTTCCAGCTCTCGGCCGAGGACAACGCGCTCTACCGGGCGGCGGCGGAGGCGGCCATCGTCGCGAGCCTCGTCGCCTTCCTCTATACCTTCCTCAGGCTCGGCAGTTGGCCAGGCTGGTTCAAGGCCTTCTTCGGCCTCTGGCTTTTGGCGCAAGTCGGCCTCGTGTTCGCAGCGGCCATCGATCCGAGGCTGGCGGCGACCTTCGCGCGCGGCTCTTTCGTGATCCTGGCCGCCGTCGGCTCGCTGCTCGTGTTGTTCCAGACGTTGCGCCTCAACGATCGGGGTCTCAGTCTCGCCCCCGCCTGGATTTTGTTCCTCGTCTGGCTGCTGGGGGCAGCCCTCGCCATCTACGGCAAGCTCAACAACGACCTCGCGGTCGCGGCGCTCGTCGGCGGGCTGGTGCTGATCCTCGTCATGCTGAGCTTCGCGGCGACCCAGTACGCCTTCCGCCTGCCGGATCACGCCTATCACGGCCCCATCGGCGACCAGCAAGCGCGCGCACTCGCCGTCGATGCGGCCGGTGCCGCCACCTGGGAGTGGAACTCACGGCGCGACGAGATCATGACTTCTCCACTCGTCGAGGATGTGCTGGGGCTGCAGGCGGGCCAGTTGTCTTGCCGCACCGACGACTGGATCGCGCATCTGCATGCGAGCGATCGTGAGCGCTTCAAGCTGATGTTGCAGTCGATCCAGGAACGCAACGGTGGCAGCATCAGCACGGACTTTCGCATGCGCCGGAGCGACGGCAGCGATCGCTGGTTCGAGCTGAAGTGCCAGACGGTGCCACAGGTCGATCAGCGCACACTGCGCTGCATCGGCCTCATCCGCGACGTCACCAGCGCCAAGCGCGCCCATCAGAATCTGGTCCACGACGCCGTGCACGACTATCTGACGGGATTGCCGAACCGCCAACTCTTCATCGACCGGTTGGGTATGTCGCTGATCCGCGCCCGGCAGGCGAACGGGCCGAAGCCGACCGTGCTCTTCATCGACATCGATCGCTTCAAGAACGTCAACAACGACTACGGCATCATCGCCGGCGACAGTCTCCTGAAGACGCTGGCCCGCCGCCTGCAGCGGCATCTTGAGCCTCAGGATACGCTGGCGCGTCTGGGCAGCGACCAGTTCGTCATGCTGGTGTCGACCGACAAGCCCGCGCAGGAGATCGCGATGCTGGCCGAGCGCGTGCGCCGCTCGCTGCGTGCGCCGATCAAGTTCCAGGGCAAGGACATCGTGCTGACCGGTTCGATCGGGCACACGACTTTTGCCGGTGAGCCGGCACTCGTGCCGGAGGACCTGCTGCGGCATGCCGAGCAGGCCATGTATACCGCCAAGCGCAGCGGCGCTGATCGCGTCGAAGTCTACAAGCCCGGCGCACGGCCGGCCGCCGGTCAACGCGTCGTGCTCGAGAGCGAGCTGCGCCGCGCCATCGAGCGTAAGCAGATCACGATCCTCTACCAGCCGATTTTCCGCCTCGCCAATCAGGAACTCGTCGGCTTCGAGGCGCTCATGCGCTGGCAGCATCCACGGATGGGCGAGCTGACGCCGGCGGATTTCCTGCCGGTGGCCCAAGAGGCAGGGCTCGGCGTCGATCTCGGCCGCTACGTGCTCGACCGCGCGGTCAAGGAGGCCGCCCACTGGCATAAGGAGCTGCCGCGTCCCGACAATCAGCTGTTCGTCAGCGTCAATATCTCGACTCGCGAGTTGTTCAATTCCGATTTCGTCGGCGAACTCCGGAATCTGCTCGGCCGCGAGTCGGTGCCCAGAGGCACTCTCAAGCTGGAGGTGACCGAGCAGCTCGTGATGGAAAATCCCGAGCAGGCGGCCGAACTGTTGGAGTGGTTGCACAAAGCCGGTGCCAGCATCGCCATCGACGACTTCGGGACCGGCTATTCGGCGTTGTCCTATCTCTCGCGTTTCAACTTCGACACCATCAAGATCGACCGTTCCTTCCTGCAGGACGTGAAGGCCAACCCTGACGCCTCGTTGGTCGTGCGCTCGATCGTAAGCCTGGCGCATGGCCTCGGCCGCGAGATCATCGCCGAGGGTGTCGAGACGGAGGATGATCTCGTATTCCTGCGCACCGTCGGCTGCGAGCTCGGCCAGGGCTTTCTGCTGAGCGAGCCGCTGACCGACAAACAGGCCATCGAGGTGCTGCGCGGCATCCGCAAGGATGAGACGCGCGGCGTCGGCGGCGGCTTCCTCGGCCGGGTCATCGGCAATGTCATGGGCCGCCGCGACGACGAGGACGAGGAGGTCGAGCTGATCGAGCCGGTGAAGCCGCAGCGGCCGCGCCCGGCCGAGGCGGCACGCGGGAATGGCAGCATCGCCAACACCCCACCTCCACAACGCCCGCAACCCGGCGGGCCGCCAACGATGCGGGCCCCGGGACCGCCACCGGCCGCCGCAAATGGGCAGGTGCCCCCGACAGGCCGGCCGCAGTCCGGACCCGGGATAGCGCCGCCCGCGGCCGGGCGGCCTGCGCTAGCCAGCTTCGACCGGCGCCCGAACCGTGGTCCGCCGCCGGGTGCGCCGCGGATCGCACCACCGTCGGCACCGGGGCCGGGGCTCGCCGAATTCGAGCGGCGGCCTGGGCCGCCGCCCGAGCCTGCTCCAGCCTCGCCCATCGCCGAGGCTCTGCCAGCGCTCGATCCGGCCCTCGAGCAGCGCATCCGCAGCATCTTCCGCGATACCGCGCTCGGCGGCGAGCCCGCCGCGAGCAACGACTCCGGCGCGCTTCCGCGCATCATCAGCGCCGGGTCGAAGGACAAGGCTTGAGACGCCAGTTCAGGCGCGGCCGGAGTCGGCCACCAGGTGCGATGGGTTGACCCCGATCTTCGACAACGCCTGCTCGTATTTCCGATTGAGGTCGAGATCGAACACGAGTTCGGGGTCGGAGGGGCCGTTGAGCCAGCCGTTGGACTGGATCTCGCCCTCGAGTTGACCCGCCGCCCATCCGGAATAGCCGAGCGCCAAGATCGCCTGCTTGGGACCTTTGCCGTTAGCGATGGCGCGCAGAATGTCCATCGTCGCGGTCAAGCACATGTCCTTGCCGATCGAGAGGGTCGAATCCTTCACGAAGTAGTCGGCGGTATGAAGCACGAAGCCACGGCCGGAATCGACGGGTCCGCCCACATGCACCACCATTCGATCGAGCCGCTCCTCGATGTCCTCGTCCTTTGCATCGGGCAAGAGGTCCAGCTGGTTCAGCAGATCGGTGAAGCCGATGTTCTTGGCCCGCTGGTTGATGATGATTCCCATGGCGCCGTCGCTCGAATGCGCGCACATGAAGATGACCGAGCGATGGAAGCGTCGATCCGTCATCGACGGCATGGCAATGAGCAGCTGCCCGTCGAGATAGGCGCTGTCGGCGATTTTGGCTGTGCGTTTGGTCGGCATGGGACAAGACTAGCCGGAGGCGCAGGCGGATGGGAAGGGCCCATGGACCGTCGGCTAGAGCGCTATTCGATCTGATGGAATCAGATCGGCGCTCTAGGTTGTTGGTTTTGAGCACTTTCTTTCGACCAACCGGTTTCCACTTGGTCGGAAAGTGCTCTAG
>JANNSX010000269.1:0-39509 GCA_031403155.1 Hyphomicrobiaceae bacterium | reverse complement strand
CTAATTCCTAGGTTTGTCGTGCTTCTTTTCGGAAAACCGCTTCGCACTTTACCGGAAGCACTCTAGTTCGACTGCGCTTCCCAAGCGGGATCTTGCGCGACTGCCTTGTTCTTCTTTTTCTTCGGCTTGGGCGGCGCGGTCTGCGCTTCCATCGCTTCTCCGACCGATGCGCCAGAGCCGCCGTCCGATTGCGACGGTAGACTTGAGGTTGCGGGTTCCGCGGACTTCTCGCCGCTCTTGGGCTTGCGCTGTTGGATGCCGGCGGCGCTCGGATCGCTGTCGAAGATCTGCCGGAAGATGCCGGGCGTCAGCAGCGAGGCCGGGTTGGCGCCAACCTGGGGATTCTTGAGGGGGCCTTGGACTGTGAAGGTGATGCCAAAGACGCCTCCGCCCTGGCCTCCCCCCAGGATCTCGCCGATGATCGGCAGGCCGTTGAAGATCGAGTTCAGCCCGTAGAGCGGCACATAGGTACCGGCGAGCTGGATCAGGCCGCGATCAAAATCGATCTTGCCGCGCATGGTAGCTCCCAGCGACGGGCCGGTGATGATCGAATCGTGCAGCACGAGCTGTCCCGAGCCGACCGAGAACGGCACCCTCAGCTGATCGAACGCGAGTTTCTGACGCTCGAGTTTCGGGGCGCCGCTGCCGGCATCGGCGATCGCTGCGTCCTGAGGCCGTGCGAGCACCTTTTTGACGACCGTGTCGCCGAGGATCGAAAAATCCTTTGTCCACAGCGTGCCGGTTTTCTCCGCCGCCCCGCGCCCGTCGAGATTGACGTGCAGGACCGCCTCCCCGCCCTCGATGTTGGAGTAGAAGTCAATCAGCCGGAAGGCACTACCGGCATCGCGCGTCTCAGCCACGAGCCTGCGGCCTTGCGGACCCTTCTCGAGCCTGACCGCGATCGGCTTGCCGCTCGCGAGCTTGCCCGTCGCCTTCAGGCTCTGCAGCTTGCCCGCCCGGCGCGTCATCACGAGGTCGACGTCGCGCACCGTCGTATCCTCGAAGCCGACGATGGTCTCGATGCGCGCTTCCAGATCGATGCCGGTTTTCGTTCTCGACTCGGGCCGGGACGTGCTCGTCAACTCCCCCGCCGAGAAGAACGATTTGAACAGCGTCCGGCCATCGTAAGTCGCCCCTCTTGCCTTCACCTTCCAGACGTCGTTCTGCACTTTGCCGCTGATCGCCAGACGCGATAGGAAGTTCATCGAGAACTCCGGAAACTCGAAGGCCGTCAGCTTGCGCTGCTTGTCGAGCCGAATGGTGCCGGCGACATCGATGCCGTCGCCCTTGATGCGGACATTCTCCAAGTCGGTGCCGCCGTCGGTCCTCGGCGTCAGCCGGAAGTTGAGCTTGGCCGCCTGGCCGGGTGGTTTGCGCCAGGCCATGTTGTCGAGCACCAGCTCGACGTCCGTCAGATTCGCTTCGACATCGACGCCCTTCCCGGCTCCATCGAGCCCCGCGAGCGCAAGCTTCACCGGCAGGTCGCCGATCAGGAAGTGATTGACGGCGAGGCCGAGCTGGTCGCGATCGCTCGCATCGAGCACCGCCTTGAGCACGAGCGCAGAGGTCGGGCCCTCGAACGGCCTCGACCAGGCAATCTCCGCCGGCACACCATCGAGCAAGACCTTGCCGCTCGCCTCGAGCACCTTCTCGGTGACGACGAGGTCCAGCGTGCCACCTTGCAGCGTCATCGGCCCCATCGCCTTGACCGTGCCGAGCTCCTCGATGCGGGCGTTGCCTTTGACCTTCACGTCGTCCAGCAGCAATTCCTCGATCAGGGGGAAGCTCAACCGGTAGGCGCCGGAGAGCTTGCCGGTGATGTCGCCGGTCTTGAATCCGGCCCGCTGGGCGAGGGCGAGGTTGGGATGGCCGAGCAACTCCAGGGCGCCGTCGACATCGCCCAGGACCTTGAACTCGGTCGTCGCCTCGGGCCGCTGCGATAGAGTCTTGGCGATGTCGAAGCGGCCGTCGCGAAGCTCCAGCTTGCGCCCACTCGCCAGCGTGACGATGCCATGCGGCACCTCGGCCGTGAACACCGCGCCGTCGAGCTTCAGGCTCGCGCGCTCGGCCATGATCGGTGGCAGGCCCGGAACATGGCCAATTGCGACGCCCTCGCCCGCGAGCCCGGCAACGATCGCGCCCGCTGGCACTTCGCCGGTCGCCTCCAGACTTGCGAGCTCCTTCGGCCCAAGCGCGATATCGATGTGGCCTTCGACGATCGTCCCACCCGCGATGTTCGCCATCACCCATTCGCGCGTCGGGGGCGCGAGGGCCCGCGGCCACAACCGCTTGAAATGATCGGTTGGCATGGCGGTCACCACGCCCCTCAGTCCGAGGCCCATGGAGGCTGAGGCCCGGCCGGCGACATCGAGCGTGCCGCCCCCCGCCTTGATGCGCATGCGCTCGACGGCGAGCAGTCCGCTTTGTGGCACGAAGGCGCCGCGGATGGTCCACTCGTCGACCCCGGCGGCGGCCAGGCCGGCTTCCTCGTCGGCCAGTGTCACGTCAGCGAGGGTGACGTTGAATTCCCACAGATTGACGGAGCCGCCGGCTTTGCGCGGCACGGCGGTTCCGGTGACGGAGGCGCGGCTTTGCCCGGATCTCAGCACCGACGGCAAGACTTCGATGCGCCCTTCCTCCGACACGTAGCGCAAGGTGAGCTTGCCGTCATCGAGGTCGATTGGCTCGACGCCGAGGCTCGAGAGCGCGAGAGCGCCACGTCCGAGGTCGAGCATGGTCTGGATGTCCATGATCTCGCCCGAGCTCGACAGCGAAATCTTGCTCTCCCCGCTGACGGGCATGGCGAGAGCCGCGAGCGCGCCATAGCCCGGCAGCCCCGCGGAGAGATCGCGCGGCACGAGATTGGACACTTTGAGCGTGAGCGTCAGCAGCTTCTGTTTCTCGGACTCCTCGGCCGACAACCCGAAGGCAACCGGGCCCGACAAGGTCGCAAGCTGACCTTCCCCGCGGATAAGGCTGCGCTTCTCCCGGTGCTCGAGGCTCATGACCAGTTGCGGCAGCCGCCAGCGCGTGACATCCGCGCCTGTGTTCAGCAGCACCTCGGCGTCGACGAGACCGAGCTCCGTCAGATAGCTCGAGGTGGACGCGGCATGCCGCGCATCGGCGAGCGTTGCAGCAATGGTTTCGGCGATCGAGAGGCGGAACCCCTTATCTTCTGGCTTCCTTCCACCGCTCGCTGGCGCATCCGCACCGTCCGTTGGTGCGGTGATGACCTCGGCGTCGACCTCGGGCAACTCGGCGAGTTTTGGACGTTTTGCGGGCTTGGGCTCCGGAATGCTGTCCGGCGTTCGCAGCGACAGTCCGCCGGCTTCCGAGTAGTCCAGCTGGAGGCGCGGCCGGATGAGGTCGATGCTCGACGGCGCGATCCGTCCACTGAGCAGCGCACGCGCCGACAGGCTGATGCCGGCCGAGGGGGCCTCGGCGACGACGCTGCCGTCCTCGCCGTGTATGACCACTTTCTCGAGCCGGAAGCGCACATCGCGCGCGCCCACCTCGTAGCGTATGACGGCACCGCCGATCTCCGCCCGCAATGGTGCGATCTCGGCATTGATCGCGCGCTCGATCGGTCCGGCGAGGAAGCCCGCATCGATCGGGCCGTAGGAGAGCTTGAGATGCAATCCGCCCAGCAGCACGAGGCCCAGCACGACCGCGCCAGCCAGCACCTCGAGCGCAAGGGTCAGCGGACGCGCCCGTGGCATGGGGAGTGCCACCGGCTTCAGCGGCCGGACGGAACGGGTAACGAGGGGTCGGCCCGTCGTCATTCGCCAGTCCCTGCTGCCGGCCAGTGCTCAGTCACTGTCCTCTCCCGCACGCTCAATGCCGAACGGGCTCAGGCAGATCTGGGCCCCGCGCCCCTGCCGAACCGCACTTGCCGATTCCAAGAAGGGGGAGTGTCATGGGCCTCCGCACGCCGGGATTGACCTGGGCGCAAAGCCCTGATCAGCCTCGGCTCTCAGCCCAAATCAAACCCACCCCTCCACGTCACGAAGCCACAAGAAAAGCGACCAAAGAAAGGCAACCCCATGACATTGGAAGCAGGCCAGCCGGCCCCCGACTTCAAGCTCCCCGCCGACGACGGAAAGGCCGTTCATCTCGCCAAGCTCAAGGGCGCTCCCGTGGTGATCTTTTTCTACCCCAAGGACGATACGCCCGGTTGCACGATCGAAGCCATCGACTTCACCCGCCTTGCCTCCGAATTCGCCAAGACCGGCGCCAGAATCATCGGCATTTCACCCGATTCGATCGCCGATCATTGCGCCTTTCGCGACAAGCATAAGCTCGGCGTAACTTTGGCCGCCGACGAGGACAAGGCCGTCGCGAACGCCTATGGAGTCTGGGTCGAGAAGACGAATTACGGCAAGACTTACATGGGCATCGACCGCACCACCCTTCTCGTCGATGCCAAGGGCCAGATCGCCAAGGTCTGGCGCAAGGTCAAGGTCGAGGGGCACGCTCAGAAGGTGCTCGAAGCTGTCAGGGCCCTATGAGCGAAACACTCGCGGACCGCGCCCGTGCCATCGTGCTGGCGGCTGATCTCAAGGAGAAGGTCGCGCTCGCCAAGGCGACCGCGCAAGACTGGCACAAGCGCCGGCTGACGCTCGTCCGGCGCTCGTCGCCCGCCCGTATGCCGGAGCGGCCCGGCCGCCCCCCCGAGTTGCAGCTGCTGCATCCTCGGGAGATGCCCAAGCGCGCGCTCGGCGGCGAGAAGGGGCGGATCGCGCATCTGCATGCGCTGGCCCATATCGAGCTGTCGGCCGTCGACATGACCTGGGATCTCATCGGCCGCTTTGCCGCCGCGCCCGTACCGCTCGCCTTCTTCGACGACTGGGTGCGGGTAGGCGTCGAGGAGGCCAAGCATTTCGAGCTGCTCTCGGTGCGATTGGAGGAGCTCGGCGCCCACTACGGATCGCTTCCCGCCCATGATGGCCTCTGGCAGGCCGCGCAAGCAACCGGCGAAAGCCTCATCGCCCGCGTCGCCGTGGTGCCGCTGGTGCTCGAGGCGCGCGGCCTCGACGTCGGGCCGGCCATGATCGAGAAGGCGACGAAGTTGGGCGATGCGGCCACCGCTCGCATCCTGGAAATCATCTTTCGCGACGAGAAGCGCCACGTCGCCTTCGGGCTCAAGTGGTTCCGGTTTCTTTGCGACCGCGAAGGGTTGGAGCCCGAGCCGACCTTTCACGGATTGGTGCGCAAACACTTTCGCGGCCCCGTGAAACCGCCCTTCAACGACCGCGCCCGTGCCGAGGCGGGATTGATGCCTGGATTTTACCGGCCGCTCGCGGCGATCGGGCACTAGGGTGTTTCCGGAAAAGTGCGAAGCGGTTTTCCGAAAAGAAGCGCGACAAACCAAGGAATTAGGGTGTTGGAGTGATTCAAAGAAAAACGGAAACACTCTAAGCCAGCTTCGCGGCAATCGCCGCGATCGCATCCCGCCATGGCTTGTCGAAGCCGTCCCGTTTCATCTGATCGAGGCCGAGCTTCGTGTAGGTGCCTTCGGTCGCGATCGAGGCGGAGATGTCGAGAAGGCTTGCCTTGGGATGGTTGAGCGCATAGCCGGCCGAGCCAGCGATATTGCCGAGCGTCAGCGCCCGCGCCGCACCAGAGCTCAAGCCATGGCGCACGAAGCTCTCCGCCATGGCGTCGGCAAGGTCGTAGATCCAGGTCGCCGCACAGGCGGCAAGCAGCGTTGCGTCGTAGCTTTTCTCGGTGTCGATGGCGACCGGCTCGCCGGCCTGGCGGAGAAAGCGGGCGATCTCGCCATCGGGTGGTGGGAAAACCGGAAACGGTCCCGTCACCTCCGCGATGAAGCTCAGCGGCATGATGAGGTGGATGGGACCGGCGCCCGGCAGCATGCGGCGGAGATCGGCGAGGCGGATGCCGGCCATGGCGGAGATGATGGTTTGGCTTGCCCGCCAGGCGAGGCCCTCGACGGCCGCCCCGGCGTGTGGCGGCCGGACGCTGAGGAGTACGATGTCGGCGTCGGTAACTACTTCAGCATTCGAGGCTGCGATCCGGCAACTGGCACTCTGCGCAAGAACCTGAGCGCGCTCCCTATTTCGCGGCGACAGGATAATTTCGCCGGCGTAGCCGCCGCGCCGGAGCGCGGTGATGAAGTAGGTCGCGAGGTGACCCGTGCCGACGACGCCGAGGGTGGGCATGGAGAGCTCGCTATTTGTTTCGGGCCTCGAACTATCGAAGGAAACCCCGCTCCCGGCAATGGCGCTGTCACCCTCCCGTCACTTTCCTCCCCTACCCCGGAGATCACCGCTCTCGTCTTGACCCTTGGACGTGCGTCGCGCATAGATCGTGCCGGGGAGAGAGGCAGAGGGCTCGGGCTGCCACGGTGGCCGAAGAGGGCATGCCAGAAGAACTTTCCGAGACTTTGAATGCCGGCGGTTTCGTGCCGGCGGGGTAGCGCGAGTGACGAGGTAGTGTGCGATGTTCACGAAGAAGCCCGACCGTCCGGCGACGACGATCGATCAGCCGCGGCAGTCGCTCGTGCCGGCGGCCTCACCTGCCTCATCGACAGGATCCTGGACTCCCACGCCCCCCAGCAGAGGGTATGAAAAGATGTCATCCTCCGTCATCGGCGCCGATCTCGTCATCACCGGCAGCTTGCAATCCAACGGCGAAGTGACGATCGAGGGCGAGCTGCAAGGCGACATCCAGTGCGGCTCGCTGCTGGTCGGCGAGACGGCGCGCGTGCAGGGCAATGTGGTGGCTGACGAAGTGGTGATCCGCGGCCGCGTCGAGGGTTCAGTGCGCGGCAATCACGTGGCGCTGCAGTCGACCTCGCATGTCGAAGGCGACGTGTTCCACCGCTCGCTCGCCATCGAGCAGGGTGCGTTTTTCGAGGGCAAGTCGCGCCGCTCCGAAGATCCGATCGGCACCGCGCCGAAGCCGGCCGATATCGGTTTGCTGACAAATGGCAGTGGCAGCGGCCGCAACGGCCTCTATGGCGACACGCCGGCGAGCTGAGCGCGAACGCCTTCACTGCGAAAACAAAAGCGCCGCGAGATGATCGCGGCGCTTTGCGTTTGTACGAATGCGTTGGTCGTCAATCTTTCACGGGTACCGGATTGGGGCCCCAGCGGTTCTCGCCTTCCTCGCCCTCGAGGATGCCGAGGTCGACGAGCCACCAGATCGAGCCGACAATCACGAACATCAGCAGGAACATGAGCAACACCCACCAGCCAGAGCGTCCCCGGTCGTGCATGCGCTTGATGGAAATCGCGAAGAACCACCAAAGACTGAGGAGTGTAACCACGCCGTAGATGATGTAGGCCGGCATGAGCGCCGGATTGGCGTAGTCGAACTGCGATTGTCCCAATGCGTCGAGAACAGGCTGCCCGTCAGGACCGACGACGAACATGCTGCTCATTGGCACGAACATAATGATCAATGCCATGGCCAAGAGGCCCAGCAAAAACTGGAACAGCACGCCCAGCCAGAACTTGCCGCGCCCAATCCGGCCGGCGAAAGAGAAGAGTAGATTCATGAGTCACCTCCGATGGAACCAAAATCCGTGGAGGCGACGGGCTTCGAACGCCTGCCCGACTCCGCGTCCTCCATTCAGCAATTGTCTTTTTTGCGCCGTGCGCTGTCAATCAATCGCATGTAACGGGGTGAGGCTTCGCGGCCACAAACCGCATCAATGCCGCCGGCCGCGATAGCGCGGCTTGGCGGCGCCAACCCGGCCCGGCGGCAGCCAACGTGCAATCTCCGCGATGTACTCCGGCGGCAAGCCGAACGCCCGCGCGCCCGGCAACACGGCCGTCACCAGATATTCCCGCCGCGCCAAGCCCGGTTGATGCAGGCTCGCGACATAGACGATGGCGTGCGTCTCACGACTTTTGTCGAGCCGGACTACAACGGTCCGCCGCCGGTAGACGCGCAGCCGCACCGCCTCGTAGCGATCGAGCATGGCGAGATGCTGCGGTTGGCAGCGCCAGAGCGTGCCGATCACGCGCCTGCCCTTCGCCGGCACGATGTTCGCCGTCCCGCGCTTGGTGATGACGAAGCGCCAGCCCTCGAGTTCGGCGACACCCGCCGGCCGCGAGCCCGGACAACGCACGCGCATCTGCTTCGGCGACATGTTCGACCCGTAGGCGAAATACAGCACGCTCCGATCTCCATCCCAGCCGCAATGCTTCCGATTCGGGCGTTCCCCTCTTTATTCCCGCCCCACACTCAACAAGAAACACGGGCCGCACGGAATAATCCACAGGGGAGAAGGTTGCATGTGGAAACCGGTGACAGACCCGCTGGACCCTGCTAATATCCAAAAGTGCTCGACGAGCACAGTGGTGTACGAGTAAGCGTAGAGTAATCGGGCCCCAGGGCAACATCGACGAGCCGCGCCGTTTGGTTATGCGTAGTCACGGCGCGCGCTTTTGTGGATGTTGCCTGGGGTCTTATTCTGTCTGCGGCGACGATGACTGCCGGACGATTTTCATCTGGCACATAGCGTCAGGCAAATACTTCAGACAAACCCTGCAATTTTAACTCTCGTATGACGTTGTGGCCACCTCTTTGCTTTTCTGGCCGAAAACGTTCACTGCATGTGCCGTGAACGATCAGCATCGGCACGCCTGATGCAACCCGCGAACACAACAAGACCGACCCGAGTTCAAATTCAGGGAGTTCCAATGGACGACCGCAAGAATCTGGAAATCGCCCGGCGGCAAGTGCGCGCCATGGAAGGCTTCTACATCCACGCCGCCGTCTACGTACTCGTGTGCGCCGTCTTGATTGCCATCAACATCACGTCAGGCAGCAGCTGGTGGGTGCAATGGCCGATCATCGGCTGGGGCTTCGGGCTGCTCGCCCATGGCGTCGCGGTCTTCGGCGGCGCCTCACGTCGTCTGGAAGCCTGGCGCGAGCGAAAGACCCGCGAGATCATGGGGAACAACAAGTAGAAGGTTTTGGGGTGCCAGCCCGCATCGCACGAGCTGGCACCAGAGTCTCTTGGCCGAGTTACAGCGCCTTCTTGCGCTGCTGGCCCATCATGAAATTGTCGAAGCCGGCTTCGGCGATCTGCTGCCAGAGGAAGGCCTCGTTGCGGAAGGCCATCATGGAATCGAAGATCGGCTTCCACTCGGCATTGCTGCCGGAAAGCTCGGCAAAGATGTCCTTCGCGGCATTGAAGGAGGCTTCCATGACGTCCTGCGGGAAGGGCCTCAACTGCGCGCCGCCGGCCACCAGGCTGCGGATCGCCTTCGGGTTCAGCGCGTCGTACTTCGCCACCATGTCCTGATTGGCATAGCCGCCGGCCGCGCGCAGCAGCGTCTTGTAGCTCTGCGGCAGCGTCTCGTACTTCGCCTTGTTCACGCAGACATGCAGCATCGGCCCGCCTTCCCACCAGCCTGGGTAGTAGTAGAAGGGCGCGACTTTGTTGAAGCCGAGCTTCTCGTCATCATAGGGTCCGACCCACTCGGCGGCATCGATCGTGCCTTTCTCGAGTGCGGGATAGATCTCGCCACCCGCGATCTGCTGCGGCACGACGCCGACCTTCGCGATGACCTTGCCACCGAAGCCACCGATGCGCATTTTCACGCCCTCGAGGTCAGCGACCGAGCCGATCTCCTTGCGCCACCAGCCGCCCATCTGCACACCGGTATTGCCAGCAGCGATCGCGAACAGGTTCTGCTTGGCGTAGAAATCGTTGAGCAGCGCCTCGCCGCCGCCGTGGAACCACCAGGCATTGTGCGCGCGATAGTTGAGGCCGAAGGGGATCTGGGTGCCCAACGCATAGGTCGGATCCTTGCCCCAGTAGTAGTACATCGCCGTGTGGCACATCTCGACCGAGCCGTCGCCGACCTTGTTGGCGGCTTCGAGCCCGGGCGCGATCTCGCCCGGCGGGAAGACCTGGATCTGGAATTTGCCGTCGCTCGCCTCCGACACATACTGCGCGAAAATCTCAGCGCCGCCGTAGATCGTGTCGAGCGACTTCGGGAAGCTCGAGGTCATGCGCCACTTGAGCTCAGGGCTCGATTGGGCGATGGCAGGCGCTGCGATGGTCGTTGCGGCCACTGCCGCGGCACCCGCGCCGGCGCCCTTTAGGAACTCGCGCCGCTTCATCTTGGACATCCCTGAACCTCCGTGTTGTCGACCTTACGAGACTGGTTTGCGCGGCCAGAGCCGGCCGGCGCCTCTGATCCAACTATTGGCCAGAATACCGGGCTCGGCAAGGCGATAGCTTGGCCTTCGGGCACGCAACCATGTTAGAAGCGCTCGGTTCCCTTGGACCTGCACCCGACACATGTCACAGCCGTTGAAACCCCTGGGCGTCATCCTCGCCGGCGGCCGCTCGGAGCGGATGGGCGGGCGGGAGAAAGCCATGCTCTCGCTCAGGCGCGAGCCGATGATCGCCCATGCGGTCGAGCGGCTTTCCTCCCAGGTCGAGCGCATCGTCATCAACGCGAACGGCGATCCGGCGCGGTTCCGCGGCTTCGGTCTGCCGGTCGTCGCCGACCCCCTCGAGGGCTTCGCCGGGCCGCTGGCGGGGTTGCTCGCCGGCATGACCTATTCGCTGCAAGCGGCGGGGGCCGCCGACGTCGTGACGGTTGCCGCCGACACGCCGTTTTTCCCGCTGGACCTGGTCGAGAGGCTGACGGTTGCGCGGATCGAAAGCGATGCCAGGCTGGCGTTGGCTGCGTCCGAGTCCGGCACGCATCAGACCTTCGGGCTCTGGTCGATGGCATTGATGGGCGACCTCGCGGGGTATCTCAGGGCCGGCAATCGCAAGGTCTCGGATTGGACCGGACAGCACCGGCCGGCCCTCGCGCATTTCAATCTGATCGTTGCCGGCAGCCGGCATATCGATCCCTTCTTCAACATCAACCGGCCCGAGGATCTGGCGCGCGCCGAGGACTATGCCGAGGCGATGGCGTGAGCAGTCCATCACACACGCCTCCCGTCATCGCTATCGTCGGCTGGAAGAACTCCGGCAAGACAACGCTGGTGACGAAGCTCATCGCGGAATTCGTCCGGCGCGGCCTGAAGGTTGCGAGCCTCAAGCACGCGCACCACATCTTCGAAATCGATCATCCCGGCACCGACAGCTTCCGCCATCGCGAGGCCGGCGCCTCGTCGGTGGCTGTCGTCTCGGCACGGCGTGTCGCCGTCATTCGCGAGATAGAGGACGGCGCGGAGCCCTCCTTCGACGACATGCTGGCTGCACTCGGCCCCGCCGATCTCGTCATCATCGAGGGCTACAAGTCGCTGCCGCTCAAGAAGATCGAGGTCCGCCGCCGCCAGAGCAATCGCGATGGCGATTTGGCGGAAGTCGATCCCAATGTTCTCGCAATCGCGGCGGACTATCCGGTCGAGGCGAGCGTGCCGGTTTTGGATTTGAACGATGCCGGGGCAATCGCGGATTTTGTCGAGCAGGCGTTGCGCGCTCCCCCACTCACACCCGATAGCTCGTAAACACGTTACTCTCCGCCGGCATCGGGCAGATTTCCATGAGACCTTCCGCTGGCGTCATGACGATCGAGGCCACCGTCGCTCCGAGGTTTCCACCCTCCTCCACCACCGGACGGCAGATGGCGAAAGGCGTGCCGAAATCATCGCGAAATGCCGTCTTAAGAGCATCCGCGTCGAGCTGGCCTTGCCGCCCGGACAACAGCTCGCGGATGCGTAACCCGCGGTAGAGGCTGTCGGGCGTATCAGCGAGGCTCGTATCCCTTAGCTTGGCGAGCGCCACCGGGCTCTCGAAATGGTTCGCGTGGGTGAGCAGGCCGTCGACGGCATGGATCGGAAACGCTTCGTCGGGCGCCCGCTCGATGGCGACAGCAAAACCATCTTTGTGCGACAGCATCATGCAATTAGAGGCCGAGATCGGTGTCGCAGCGACGACGCGGATCATCTCAGCCAACGTCGGAGCCTCGAGCGCCTTACGACGGAGGAATGGCAGCGGCACGCCGAGGCTGCGGTAGTCGCAATCGCTCTCGACATAGTTGGCGGTGATGGCGTGGCCGAGGCTGTTGAGGCCGCTGCGGGCGAGGCCGCCGGCTTCCGTGAAGGTCAGGACATCCGGCCCATCGTCGCGATGGACCTTTAACACGACCCCCGTCTCGACGCATTCGGCACGCCAGTCCCAGTTCTGGCCGTGGATGAGTTTGCCACTTTTGGTGATCGAGGGCAGCAGCACCGCACCCGTGCAGCCGTCGCGCGCCGCCGATTGCCGCTTGGCGAGTTGCAAGAGCTCGGTGCGGGCATTGACGAGCACGATAGCCTCGAAGCTCTGGCCCGCCCCGTCCGCGATGCCGGCCATCTCGGCGATGGCCTCCGGCGCGAAACCCTCGATCTTCGGCAGGAACTGGCGGACGAGGTCTTTCAGCCCGGCTTCCCCCACGCCGAAGCCCATGAGCGCGCCGCCATAGAGCGCGATACTCTTGGCGATGCGGTCGCTCGCCTGGCGGCCATAGCTCACGCCGCGCGCGTGTGGCGCGCCGGTGATCTCGATCAGCGGAAACGGCGTGCGTGTCATCGCTCTTGGCCGCTCGCTTGTTTCTTCGCCTTGCGCGCCCGCTCCGCTTCGATCGCAGCTATGGCGGCGGCCGTGGCGGTCACTTCGGCATACTCGCCGTGCATGACGGCGAGCGAGAGCTGATGCACATCCTCGGCGGGCCAGCGCTTACCGCTCCGGTCGACGACATCGACGGCCCAACACGCGTCCGCCGGCACGCAGACGCGAAAGCCGAGATTGCCCGCGTGCCGCACCGTCGCCTCGAGCGAGTTGTGCGTCAGCACACCGGCGATGACGAGCGTGGTCGCACCACCGGCTTCGAGCAGGCTCTCGAGCTCCGTTCCGATGAACGCACTGTTCGTTTGCTTGGCGATGATCGCCTCGCCCACAATCGGCATGGCGCAGGGTTTGAAGGCATTTCCGGACTGGCCAGGACGATAGGGCGACGCGGCTTCCGTCGAGTCGTGACGGATATGCACGATGGGCGCGCTAGCACTCCGCCATGCCGATAGCAGCTCGGCAATGCGCAGCTCGGCTTGGGGGTTGTTGCGGGGCCCCCATTTCGGATCATCAATGGCGTTCTGCACATCGACGATCAGGAGATACGTGTCGATCGGCAGCCGCATGTCACCTACCTCGGAACGATCGTCCAGTAGTCGAGCTCGAGCACGATGCCGTCCTCGTATGCGCCATCCGCCTTGCGCCCCGGGAAGCCCGCGGCCGGCCGATCCTTGAGTGCGGTCGTCTTCACACGCAGCGCGCCCACATCTTTCCGGTCGCGCACCGCCGACGCCTCGACGATCTCCGACCAGGCATAGAGCGTATCACCCGCGAAGGTCGGCGCCACGTGCCGGCCGCCGTTCAGCGCGGCGATGTGGAACGCATTCCCGAGCCCGTTGAACGACAGCGCCCGCGCAATCGAGATGACATGGCCGCCGTAGACGATGCGTTTGCCGAAACGGCCCTGCCGTTCGGTGTGCAGATTGAAATGCACCTTCGCCGTGTTCTGGTAGAGGCGGGTCGCCAACTGATGCTCCGCCTCCTCGATGGTCATGCCGTCGACGTGGTCGATGCGCTCGCCCACCGCATAGTCACCGAAGCGGTGCGGGCTGCCGGCGAGGCCAACGTCGTAAGCCTTGGCGTCGAGCGCCGGCACCGCGCCGCCGATCAGCGAAGGATCGACGCGGTCGGTGAGCTTTGGCACCACCGCCTCGGGTGCCACCGCCTTCGGATCGCGCTTCCGCACCATCACCCAGCGATTGTATTCGAGCACCGGCTCGCCACGCTGGTTGCGCCCGGTTGAGGTCACATAGACCGTGCCGGTCTCGCGATTGGAATTCTCCTTGAGGCCGATGACCTCGGAGGTCGTCCAGAGCGTGTCGCCCGGATAAACCGGCTTCAGGAACCGCCCGCCCGCATAGCCCAGATTGGCCACCGCATTGAGCGAGACATCCGCCACCGTCTTGCCGAAGACGACATGGAAAACGAGGAGGTCATCGAGCGGCGCTGCCGGATAGCCGACGGCCCGTGCGAAGGCCTCGGAGGATTGGACGGCGAAGCGGCTGCCATAGAGCGCCGTATAGAGCGCCACATCGCCTGCCGTGACCGTCCGGGGCGTCGCATGGCGGATGGTTTCGCCCACCCGGAAATCCTCGAAGAAGCGGCCGGGATTGGTCTTGGTCATGCCTTCTCCCCATTGGGCGTGATCGCAGCCCGGATTCTCCCCCGTGGTCTATCGCCTGGCCCAAGTCCTGAAAAGCGGCCCCTTCGCGCGGCATCCCGGCTGCGACCTTGGAATCCGCCGTTTTCGCTTGCCTCGCGCCGGGCCGGGCCTTATGGAAGCCTCACTGCAATGGACGGCTGGGCAGTTTGCCCGAGGCCATCCACCCTTCCCATCGGTTCGGGGTCGTAGCTCAGTTGGGAGAGCGCTTGAATGGCATTCAAGAGGTCAGCGGTTCGATCCCGCTCGGCTCCACCAATTTTATGCAGTGCGTCGCGCTGTAGCTGACTAGGGTGTTGCCGTTTTTTCTGGATTCACTCCAACACCCTAGGCTCTTGGTTTGTCGTGCTTCTTCTCGGAAAACCGCTTCGCACTTTTCCGGAAGCACTCTAGCTGGCGCGCGCTTGCCCAACCTACTCCTTGCTCGGATCGACATCCCCGCGATCGACGCGGTTGGAGAATTCGGTCGCCTGGCCCGACGCCAGCACCTGCGCCTGGCCGATCCAGTTCTCCCGCTCGATGCGGCCGGGGATATCGAGGGATTGGGCGACGCGCTCGGCATCCCCCGGCAACCAGCGCGCGATGTCGGCATAGTTGCGGATGCCCATGGCGTTGAGCTTGTTCTCGATGACGATGCTGATGCCGCGAATGCGTTTCAGATCCTCTTGAGGCAGGAGGGCTGAAGGCGCTGCCGGCGCGACGGCGATGGGCACATTGCCGAGCTTCTGGCGGCGCGAATACTCGGTCTCCCCGCCGCGCGCGAGGATCATTGCCTGCTCGACCCAGTTCTCGTGCGTGATCCGGCTGCCGGCCTTGAGCACGTTGGACGCCTTCTCGACCGCCTGGGGTGACCAGCCGGCGATCTGCGCGAAACGATTGACGCCCAGCGCGTTCAACTGCTGCTCGATTTCCGGCGTGATGCCCCGGATGCGCTTCAGATCGTCTGGCTCGGACTTGCCGCCCGGAACGATAGCGGGCCGCTGAGCGGCAGGCTGCGCGACGGGGGTGACCATCGGCTTGACAACCACCGTCACCGGAGTGGCGGGTTTCAGCGTGATGGTGCCTGCCGAGGCCGCTGCTGCCTGCGCGGCGGATGCACCACCCGTCGCTTCCGGCACGACGCGTCCACCGGGCACGACCGGCGCCTCGCGACGCCGCCCGACCTCCTCGGAGGCAGCCGCCACGGCGGATGCCGCCTTCCGCGGATCGACGGTCGGATCGCGGGGCTTTGCCTCCGCGCTCACCATGCCCTGCCGCTCGACCTGTCCCGGCGCCACCGCCACCCAGGTGTCGCGCGGGCTCGCCAGTACCTCCTTGCGGTCCATGCGGCGCGAGAACATCGTCTCGCCACCGGCCGCCAGGATGGCCGCCTGCTCGATCCAGTTCTCATGCGTGATGCGGAACTCGGCGCCAATCTCCCGGCCGACGCGATCGACGTCGGCCGCCCGCCAACCCACGAGGTCGGCGTAGCGTATGATGCCGAACGCATTGAGCTTGCGCTCGATCTCGGGACCGATGCCTTTGATGCGCTTCAAATCGTCCTGTGCGGAGACGACTGGCGCCGCAGGGGCGACGGGCGCGACGGGGACAACCGGCACAACAGGGACAACCGGCGCCTTGACCACCGGCTTTTCGGCCAACGCACTCCGGATTGCCTCCATGGTGAGCGCGGGCTCGGTCGTGCGCGGGACGGGGCGCGGCTCTGGCACGCTCGCCTCCTCGAAGGCGTTGCGCAGGCGGCCAGAGGGGGCCTGCACGGGCGTACGCGGCATGACGGGCGTGGGACGCGGCTCCGGGACGGTGGGTGGCGCCACGGAGGGCACCGTCACCATCGCCTCGACCGGCTGCGGCTGGATGCGCCGGAACCAGCAGCCGAAGATGCAGCCGAGAAAGTAGGCGAGTGCGAGCAACAGGAGCGATTGCGCGCTGTACCAGAGCGCGCCCGCGGCGGAGAGCCAATCGGCATAGGTGAACATGGGTCTATTCCCGCCTGTCTTCGACGCGCTGGCAGGAGAACCAGCCCCAGAGCGTGCCCAGCACGAAGGCTGCCAGCAGCCAGGGCCAGAGCTTGTAGGCCAGATAGTCGAGACCCCAGAGATAGCTCATGCGACGTCACTCCCTTCGGTTCAGCGCAGCTGAACCTCGAACTCGATGCGGCGGTTCTTCGCCTTGTTGGCGCGGCCGCGATTGCTGGCAACCGGCTTGGTCTCGCCGTAGCCGATGGCGGTCAGTCGCTTGGCATCGACGCCGACCGAGGCGAGGAAGTCGACGACGGCTTGCGCCCGCTGCTCGGAAAGCCGCTGATTGTAGGCGGCGGCGCCATCTGAATCGGTATGGCCGGCGATGAGGAGGGTCGCGTCCGGACAGCGGTCGAGCACTTTCACCAGCGGCTCGACGGTCTTGCGGTCGCGACCGTCGAGACGCGCGCTGTCGCGGCGGAAGAACAGCTTGCCACTGCGCAGACGGCTGTTGAGCACCGCCTCACACTCCTCGGGCGCGATCGTCTTGGTCGTCGTCTCGATGGTCTTCTCGACCGTCTTGACGTCGACCTTCTTCTCCTTGGCCTCCGCCTTCTTGACCTCTTCGACATCGGGCTCGGGCGGCGCGACATAAGTCACCTGATCCTCGCCCTCGAAGCCGCGCGGCAGGCCCGATTTCATCGTCTCCTTGGCGCGCGCCAGTGTATCCTCGCTGTCGGTGGTACCCGTCAGTCGGATCTTCAGGCCGATGACCTCGAGGCGGCCACTTTCCAGACCCGAAAGCTGCTCGAGACCGGCCAGCACCGCGTCGAGCCAGCCGTCGGGAGCGCCTTCCTCCTCGCGCGCCCGATCATCGAAGCTGCGGCCCGGCAACAGGCTTTTGGCGCGGTTCAGGATGCGCTCACGCTCGAAATCGCCGGGCACCGAGCCACCGAATTCGAGCCTCAGCCCGTCATAGGTCGCCGACCAGCGGTAGCTCTTCGCCTTCTCCTCCTTGAGGCGCTCGGCTTCCGCCAGTTTCGCCTCCTCCTCTTCCTTCTGCTTGGCGATATCGTCCTCGGTCGGACCGATGAACTCGATGGTCGCGGAGCCGTCGTAGCCGGAGGGCAGATCGGCGCCGACCAGATCGGCGACGCGCGCCGGCAGATCCTGGACCTCGGTCGTACCGGTCACTGTCAGCCGTTTGCCGTCGAGCACGGCGCGGCCGTTACCGACCATGGCGGACGCCCGGATACCGAGCCGCGCGGCCGTCAGCCAGTCGCCCTGCGAGCCATCGAGCCCGCCGGCGATCTCCATCCGGTCCTCGACCTCGCGGCCGGGGAAATTCCGGCGCACCTCGGCAACGATCTCTTCGCGCGCATCCTCGCTCGGAACGAACCCGCCGAGCTCGATGCGGGTATCGCGCACGTCGAGCGTCCAGGTGAAACTCTCGGGCGCGGGCGCGGTAATGTCCACGCTCGCCAGTCGCAAGCCTGGCGGTACGGTCTTCAACGCCGTCGTGGCGGCGCGATAAGCGGCCGAGTCGATGGCCGTGCCGCGGATCGTGAAGCGGTCGTTCGACAGCTCGACCCGGCCGGGATTGAGGCGGCCGAGCTGCTCGAGCGCGTAGTCGACGCGCTGCAGCCAGATCTGAGCATCGATCTTGCCCTTGGCCGTTTGCAGGCGGTCGTCGACCTCGGCATTGGGCAGCCGGCGGCGGGCCTCGCTGACGACATCGCGCCGGTCGTCCTCGCTCTGCACGTAGCCCTCGAGCCGGACCGTCCGGCCGTCGAAATCGGCGCTCCAGGTGTAGGGATCAATCTCGGGCACTGGCGCTTCGGCGACCGTCACATTGTCGAAGGAGCGGAAGCGGCTCGGCAGGCCCTGGCGCATCTCGGCGCCGACGCTTTCGGCAACCACCTGCTCGCGGGCGACGCCGGTGATCTCGACCTCGGTGTCGCGCATCGCCATGCGGCCTTCTTCAAGCCGGCCGACTTGGCCCATGCCGGTCTCGGCCGCGTCACGGAAGCCCTCCGGCGCACCGGCCCCGAGCTGCATGCGATCGACAATCTGGCCGCCGGGGAAGGTGCGTTCGGCAAAGCGTTTCAGGGCATCGCGATCCTCTTCCGTGGGCACATAGCCGTCGAGGATCACTTGCTTGCCGTCGTACTCCACATTGAAGGTGTAGGGTTTGATCAGGGCGACCTCGGCTTCCTTGGCCGTGATGCTGGCGGTCGCCGTGAAACCTTGGGTGATCCGCGTTTCGATGGCGGTCTTCACGGCATCGGCCGTCGCCTGATCCTTCGCCACACCGGTCACATCGACCGCCGTGTCGCGGATGGCGGCGAAGCCCTCCTCGAGGCGCGACAGCTCGCCGAGCACGTCGGCCACCGCATCGCGCCAGCCCTCCGGCGCGCCGGCGCCGAGCTCGATGCGCACCCTGGGCGTACCGGCCGTAAAGCGGCGGCGCGCCTCGCCCTCGATGGACGACACCGTCTCCTCGTCCGGCGCATAGCCATCGACCGAGAGGTTGCCGGAGGTATAGGTCGCATTCAGCGTGTAGGGCTTCACCTCGGCGAGCCGGGCTTGGTCGAAGGTGACGTTCGCCGCAGCCCGGAAGTTCGACGGCACGCGATCCTTGATGGCCTGCATGACGGCTTCGGCCGTGTCCTGATCTACGGCACGGCCCGAGAAGTCGATGCTTTCGTTGCGGATGGTGGCGAACCCTTCCTCGAGCTTGGCCAACTCCTCGAAGAGGGTCGCGGACGCATCGCGCCAATTGTCGGGTGCGCCGCCTGCGGCCTCGATTTTCACATCCGCACGAAGTTTCGGGAACGCCAGCTTCGCCGCATCGGCAATGCCGGCGATGGCTTGAGCGTCGGACGCATGACCCTCGATCGACAGTTTGCCGTTCGAGAAGGTGACGTTGAGCAGATAGGGATCGACGACTGGCGGCGTGATCTCCTCCGAGGCGAGCTTGACGCCGCGCGGCAGAGCATCGGCGAGAGCGGCCTTGACCGCCTTGTAGTCGTCCTGGCTCTTGGCCCGGCCGCGAATGGTGAGGTTCAGATCCGAGAGCGAGGCTTCGCCTTCTTCCAAGGTCTTCAACTGGTCGAGCGCGAAGGCAACCGCCTTCGTCCAGCGATCGCGATTGGGCACGCCGCGGCCGACCTCGAGGCGTTCGTCGATCTCGGTGCCGGCAAGCGTGCGCTCAGCCAGATCCTTGATCTGCTGGAGTTCGGACTCATCGGGGGCATAGCCCGCCAGACGAACGCGATCGTTGGCGAGGGTCGCCGACCAGGTGTAGGGCCTTATCTCGTCGGCGAGGCCCGCTTGGTCCTCGGCGAGCCGGACGCCCCAGGTGTTGCGGACGATATCGAGCGCGCGCTCCCGGTCGCCCTCGTCGAAGGCCTCGCCGGTCATGGCGGCATCGCGGCCGACGAAGCTCGAGCTTGCCCAGTCGAGCCCGGACTCCTCGAGCGCATAGCGCGTGCGCTCGGCCAGGTCCGTCTCGATCGAGGCGCGGCTCTGCAGCAACGCGGCGATCGCCAGCAGCGCGAGCGGCAGCAAACCCCACAGCCAGCGCCCAGGTTTACATTTCATACCGGCGAACTCCCCGTACCGCACGACGCTCGGGCACCGGGCCCAAACCGACAGCCAAACGCCTGGGTGCCGGCGCCGCAGCAGACCAGAAAGTTGCCCGAACTTCAGCCTTGCCGGCTGGCGTCGTGCCACCAGGTCTTGCCCCGTCCGCGCCTGCCTCCCGTCCCTTCACCGGCCCTGTGCCTTCGAGCCGTTCCCAACCCGGGCCTTCGCCCGGCGAGCCCACTATAGTCAAGCGCCCCAGCCATTCCAAGCGTTAGGCTTACGTACTGAACTGCCTCGCAGAATGACTTGGATAAGGCCGGGGTGAGCCCCCCCTTTGCCGGGACCGCCGGTTGGAGTATCTTGCGCCGCAACAAAACCCAAGCCGGCCCGCAGCCAGGGGCATTCAACAAACAATCGCGCGGTGCCGGCGTATCACCTGTCGGAAAGAGGAACTGAGCCCCAGGCCGAAAGCCTGGCGCCAGCCGTCACGATCATGAGCGCATCCGATGCGGCAGCCGCAACCGGCGCCGGAGAGGAACACCGGTCCGGCCATGGCCCGCCGCGCAGCACGCTGCCGCTGGTCATCGGCGCGGCCGGTGTCGTCTTCGGCGACATCGGCACCAGCCCTCTCTATGCCTTCCGGGAAAGCCTCGCTCACAGCGGCCCACTAGCCCGCGAGACGGTGGTCGGCATCGTCTCGCTGCTGCTCTGGTCCCTCGTCATCGCGGTGTCGCTGAAATACGTCGTCCTCATCATGCGGGCCGACAATAAAGGCGAGGGCGGCACGCTCTCGCTGATGGCACTCGCCCATGGTGCGCTCGGCCGGCGAACCCCCGCGGTTCTTCTGCTCGGAATCGCCGGGGCCGCACTCTTTTACGGCGATGCAGTGATCACACCGGCGATCTCGGTCATGTCCGCGGTCGAGGGCCTGAAGCTCGTCACGCCGGCGGTCGAACCATTCGTCGTGCCGATCGCGCTCATCATCCTGACCGGGCTGTTCGCGGTTCAGAGCCGGGGCACGGAAAGCGTCGCGGCGCTGTTTGGACCGGTGATGGTGATCTGGTTCGCGGCACTGGCCGTGCTCGGGCTCATTCACATCGCCGACGATCCCGAGATTTTCTACGCCCTCAATCCGTTGAACGGCATCGGTTTCCTTTTGACGCACGGTCATGTCGGCTTCATCGTGCTCGGCTCGGTGGTGCTCGCCGTCACCGGCGGCGAGGCGCTCTATGCCGATATGGGTCACTTCGGCAAGCGACCCATCCGCATCGCCTGGACGACGATGGTGCTGCCGGCATTGGCGCTCAACTATCTCGGTCAGGGCGCTCTCGTGTTGAGCCACCCCGAGACAGCCGCGAACCCATTCTTCCTCTTGGCGCCGGACTGGGGGTTGCTGCCCCTCGTGGTGCTGGCAACCATCGCGACTGTGATTGCCAGCCAGGCTGTCATCACCGGCGCCTACTCGCTGACCCAGCAGGCGATTCAGCTCGGCCTTCTGCCGCGCCTGAAGATCAAGCACGTCTCCGAGACGTTGATGGGCCAGATCTACATGCCGCAGGTGACGGCGCTGCTCTTCGTTGGCGTCGTCATTCTCGTTCTGGCATTCCGCTCCTCCTCCAATCTCGCTTCGGCCTACGGCATCGCCGTCACCGGAGCGATGACCGTCGACACGCTCCTGCTGTTTGTCGTCGCGCGCTGGCTGTGGGGCTGGTCGCGCGGGCTCGCGGCCGCGGTATGCATTCCCTTTCTCGTCATCGATCTGGCTTTCTTCTCGGCCAATGCCATGAAGTTCGCCGACGGCGGCTACTTGCCGATCGTGTTCGGTCTCGTGCTCGCCGTCGCGATGTGGGTCTGGGACCGCGGCACGCGCTATGTGCGGGCCAAGGTCCGCAAGGACAGCGTGCCGATCGGACAACTCGTCAAGATGCTGCGCCGCTCGAAGCCGCATCGGGTGCCGGGGACGGCCGTGTTCCTCACCGCCGATCCCGACAGCGCCCCGGCCTCGCTCCTGCACAACCTCAAACACAACAAGGTGCTGCACACGACCAACATCATCTTCACCATCCGCACGCAGCAGATGCCGCGCGTGCCGAACGAAGAGAAGATCGAGGTCGAGGAGCTGTCGGAAGGCGTGCTCAAGATCATCGCCAAGGTCGGCTATATGGAGCGGCCGGACGTGCAGCGGCTGCTCGCGATGTCCCGAAAACAAGGCCTGCACTTCGATTTGATGCAGACCTCCTTCTTCCTCAGTCGTTTCCGCTACGTCGCCGATGCCCGAAGCGGCATGCCGCTCTGGCAGGACAAGATCTTCATCGGTCTGACGAAAGTTGCCGCCGACGTGACCGACTTCTACCACATCCCCTCAGGCCGGCTGGTCGAGCTCGGCAGCCAGATGAGCATCTGACGCCGTCTGGGGACGCGGCCTTGCATCGGGCGTTGCGATCAGGCTTTACTCACAGCCAACCGCATGGGCGGACGCCATCGGGGTAACCGGTGGTGGAGCTTTGTCTTTCAGGCCTAACCAGGAGGAGCTGCATGAGGAGTTTTGGAACGAAATGGGTGGCAGCGGCTGCCGCTGCGACACTGCTTGCCGGCGCGCCGACCGGCGCGTCCGCGCAAGTGCCGGAATCGACCGATCCGATCAAGATCGCTCTCTTCGATTGGACGAGCGTCAATCTCAACGCCAAGATTCTGGGCGGCGTCCTCGAGAAGCTCGGCTACACGGTCGAGTACCCGACCGCCGACTATCTCTCGAGCCTCACCACCGGTCTCACCAACGGCGACATCACCGTCGGTGTGGAATACTGGGACACGACCGCGGGTGAAGCCATGAAAGCCTCCGAGGCGACCGGCCAGACCGAGCGCCTCGGCCCCTTGGGCCCCAAGGCCAAGGAGGAGTGGTGGTATCCGATGTACATGAAGGAGAAGTGCCCCGGCCTGCCGAATTGGGAAGCCCTCAAGACGCCTGAGTGCGCCAAGGCCTTCGCCACCGCCGAGACCGGTGACAAGGGCCGCTATCTCGGTGGCCCCGTCACCTGGGAAGGCTTCGACGACGAGCGCGTTGTCTCGCTGGGGCTCCCCTTCGTGGTCGTGCATGCCGGCACCGACGGCGCCATGTTCGCCGAGCTCGACTCGGCCTACCAGCGCAAGGCGCCGATCATGCTCTGGGTCTATTCTCCGCACTGGGCACCCGCCAAATACGAGGGCGAGTGGATCGAGTTTCCGAACCACGAGCCGGCCTGCTACGAGGACCCGGCCTGGGGCCCGAACAAAGAGGCCAAGTACGATTGCGGCAAGCCCAATGGCGACATCTGGAAATTTTCCTGGGGCGGCATGAAGGACAAGTGGCCGGTCGCCCACAAGGTCGCCAAGGCCTTCCAGATCGACACCAAGGTGCTCAACGGCATGTCCGGTCAGATCGATCTCGACGGCAAGACCATCGAGGACGTGGCGGCCGCCTGGGTGACGGAGAACGAAGCCACCTGGCGCGCCTGGGCGCAGTAAAGCCCGCGCTCGCACACTGACACGGCGGCGGGGTCCAAAGAACCTCGCCGTCGCCATGCTTTCTCATGCTCGATTGTCCCGGCCATGAATGCATCCGTGAAACTCACCTGCCGGAACGTCTGGAAGCTCTACGGCAAGGATGCCACGCAGCTCCTCGCCGGCCGCGGCGGCTCCATGACCGCGGCCGAGCTTGCGGAGAGGGGTATAATCGGCGCCGTCCGCAACTGCTCGCTCTCGGTGCAAGAGGGCGAGATCTTCATCGTCATGGGCCTGTCGGGCTCGGGCAAATCGACCCTGGTCCGCTGCCTCTCGCGCTTGATCGAGCCAACCGCCGGCGAGGTCGATCTCGACGGCAAGGATCTCCTCAAGGCGAGCCCCGCGGAACTGATCGAGATCCGCCGGCACAAAATGGGCATGGTGTTCCAGCATTTCGCCCTGTTGCCGCATCTGACCGTGCTCGAGAATGTCGCCTTCCCGCTGTCCGTGCAGGGCATCGATCGCGGAACGCGGGAGACCCGCGCGCGTGAGGTCATCGATCTCGTCGGCCTCAAGGGCCGCGAAGGCCACTACCCGCGCGAGTTATCGGGCGGACAGCAGCAGCGTGTCGGCATCGCGCGCAGTTTGGCCGTCAAACCCGAGGTCTGGTTCCTCGACGAGCCCTTTTCCGCGCTCGATCCGCTGATCCGGCGCGAGATGCAGTCCGAGCTGATGCGGCTGCAGAGCGTGCTCAAGAAGACCATCGTCTTCATCACGCACGATTTCGACGAGGCGATCCGGCTCGCCGATCGCATCGCCATCATGAAGGACGGCGAGATCATCCAGGTCGGCACGCCCGAGGATCTCGTGCTCAACCCGGCGGACGCTTACGTCGCCGAATTCACGCGGGAGGTGCAACGCTCGAAGGTCATGTCGGCGGGGCGCATCATGCAGCCCGTCGCGAACGGTGCTGGTCATCCCCAAACTGTCAAATCCTCCGACAAGATCGCGAGCTTTGCCGCCGACATCGTCGAGGCGCGCCGGAGCTTCGGCGTCATCGATGATGCCGGAAAACTCGTCGGCGAGGTGACGGCGGATCGCGTGATTGATCTGCTCGCCGGCCGCGAGCCCGCGAGGGCGTCATGACCATCGCCGCCGCCCCGGAGTGGATGACATTCCGCGCGCCCTCCGGATGGACCTGGGCTTGGCTCGCGCTCTTGGGCACCACGCTGCTCCTGGCGCTCGACCGCGATCTCGTCCCCTGGGCGAGCGACTATCCCGCGAGCCACGTCGTGCCGATCGCCGAGTGGACCTCGGCTTTCATGAACTTCCTCAAGGTCAACTTCACTTGGTTGACCCGGTTCATGACCTCGGTGCTCAGCGTACCCCTCGATTGGGCCTTCGGGCTGCTTTCAAAGGGATTCAAACTGTTTGGCGGCGCACTCGTCATCCCGCGCTTCTCCTGGGTCGGCGTGACGGCCGTCGCGGCCATCGCCGGCTATGCGCTCGGGGGCTGGCGGCTGGCAGCTTTGGCCGGCGCCTGCTTCCTCTACATCGCGTTTTTCGGCCAGTGGGAAAGCTCGATGCGCACGCTGGCGCTCATCGTCATCAGCGTGCCCCTCTGCATTCTCGCGGGCATCGCCTTCGGGATATGGGCCTACCGCAAGCCCGAGATCGACCGGCTCGTCATCACGCCCGCCCTCGATCTCATGCAGACCATGCCGACCTTCGCCTACCTGATCCCGATGCTGCTGCTGTTCGGCAACAGCCCGGTTTCCGCGATGATCGCAACCGCCATCTTCGCCATGCCGCCGATGGTGCGCGCGACCACCTTGGCGCTCGCTCGCGTGCCCGCCGAAATCGTCGACTTCGGCGAGATGGTCGGATGTACGCGGCGGCAGAAGCTCTGGCGCGTGCTGATGCCCTCGGCCCGGCCGACGCTGATGATCGGTATCAACCAGGTGATCATGCTGGCGCTCAACATGGTGATCATCTCCTCGATGATCGGCGCGGGCGGTCTCGGCTACGACGTTCTACTGGCTCTCCGGGCCTTGAAGATCGGCCAAGGCATGGAGGCGGGGCTCGCGATCGTCGTGCTTGCCATTGTGCTCGACCGGCTGAGCCAGGCGGCGGCGCGGCAGCGCCCGGCGGCGCATGTCGAGGGGCTTAGCTGGTGGCAGCGGCATCCGTATCTCGTGCTCGGCGTGACCACGCTCCTGGTCACGACGCTGTTGAGCGTGCCCATTCCCGCGCTTGGGGCCCTGCCGAAGTCGATGACGATCTCGACGGCGCCGATCTGGAAGGCATCCGTCGATTGGATCAATATCAATTTTTTCGACTACATAGAATTCTTCCGGACAACATTGCTGATCTACATCCTCAACCCGTTCCGGGCCTTCTGCGAGGGTTTGCCCTGGCTTGGCGCCGTGGCGCTGCTCGCACTTGCCGGTTGGCGCCTCGGCGGATTGAAACTTGCGATCCTTGCCGGGCTGTTGAGCCTCTTCTGCGCCGTCACCGGTCTTTGGGAAAAGACCATGGCGACGGTCTATCTCTGCGGCATCGCGGTGATCATCTCCGCATTGATCGGCATTCCGCTCGGCCTCCTCTGCGCCCGCAGCGATCGCGTCCAGGCCTTCATCACGCCGATCCTCGACACTCTGCAGACGCTGCCCTCCTTCTGCTTCATCATTCCGGTCGTCATGCTGTTCCGCGTCGGCGACGTCACCGCGCTGATCGCGACCGTCCTCTTCGCCATCGTGCCTGCCATTCGCTACACGGACTTGGGGCTGCGCCAGATTTCGCCGGCCTTGATCGAGGCCGCGACCGTCTCCGGCTGCACGCCACGGCAGATGTTCTGGCGGGTGCAGCTTCCCTTGGCGCTCCCCGAAATCATGCTCGGCATCAATCAGACCGTGCTGCTGGCGCTTTCCATGATCATCATCTGCGCCATGATCGGCACGCGCGATCTCGGCCAGGAGGTCTTCATCGCGCTGGCCAAGGCAGATTCGGGCCGCGGTATCGTTGCCGGCTTCGCCATCGCTTTCATCGGCATCGTCACCGACCGGCTGCTGCGCGCCTGGTCCGACCGAACCGAGCGCAAGCTTGGACTGAAGTGAGGGGGTCATGAGCGAAGCTGCTGAACGGGTCGCGGGTCTCTCATTCTGGCAGGCTCCAGTGACGCCCGAGCCGCTCTCGGGCGGTATCACGAATACGAACTTCTCCGTACGCCACGGGAGCGAGCGCTATTTCGTGCGCGTCGGCGACGATATCCCCGTGCACCAGATCATGCGCTTCAACGAGCGCGCGGCAAGCCTCGCCGCCTTCAAGGCCGGCATCTCGCCCGAGCCTGTGCACCACGCGCCGGGTGTCATCGTTTTCCGCTTCATCGAAGGCAAGACCTTCGGGGCCGAGGACGTGAGACGACCTGAGAACCTGCCACGCATCGTCGAGCTCATCCGCCGCGTACATTTTGAAATGCCCAAGCACCTGCGTGGCGCGGCGCTCGTCTTCTGGCCGTTCCACGTCGCGCGCGACTATGGTCACACGCTTGTCGAAGGGAAGAGCCGGCATCTTACCCGATTGCCCGAGCTGCTCGGCCTCGCCGATCGATTGGAGAAGGACCTCGGCCCCATCGACATGGTCTACGGCCACAATGATCTTTGGCCCGCCATTGTGCTCGACGACGGCACGCGACTCTGGCTTATCGACTGGGATTATGCGGGCTTCAATTCCCCACTTTTCGACCTCGCCAACCTCGCCTCCAACAACGAGTTGTCACCCGATCAGGAAGGCCAGGTGCTAACGCAGTATTTCGGCCGCGCGCCCGATGCGCGGCTCAAGAAGAGCTACTCCGCCATGAAATGCGCTTCGCTGTTGCGCGAGACGATGTGGAGCATGGTGTCGGAAATCCACTCCAAGCTCGACTTCGACTATTCTGCCTACACCGCCGACTATCTCGGCCGCCTCGAGCGCGCGGTCGAGGCACATACCAGTGCCTGAGGCCATTCAGGAAACCAAATGACCACCCTTCCCTCTCACGCCCAGGTCGTCGTTATCGGTGGCGGCATCATCGGCTGCTCGACGGCCTATCATCTGGCGCGCGACCACAAAGCCGATGTGCTGCTTCTCGAGCGCGGCAAGCTCACGAGCGGATCGTCGTGGCATGCGGCGGGTCTCGTCGGCCAGCTGCGCTCGTCGGCGACGGTGACGCGGCTCCTCAAATACTCCGTCGAGCTCTACACGAAGCTCGAGGCCGAGACGGGGCTCGCGACGGGCTGGAAGCAGAACGGCGGCTTGCGGCTCGCCTGCAATGCCGAGCGCTGGATCGAGGTGAAGCGGCAGGCGACGACCGCGCATTCCTTCGGCCTCGAGATGCAGCTTCTCTCGCCTGAGGAGGCGTTGAAACTCTGGCCGATCATGACCATCGACGATCTCGTGGGCGCCGCCTTCCTGCCAACCGACGGCCAGGCAAATCCCGCCGACATCACCCAGTCGCTCGCCAAGGGCGCGCGCATGCACGGCGCGAAGATCGCCGAAGGTGTGCGCGTGACTGGGTTCGACATCCGCGATGGCCGCGTCAGGGGCGTCAAGACCAGCGCCGGCGACATCGCCTGCGAGCGCGTCGTGCTCTGTGGCGGCCTGTGGTCGCGCGAGATCGGACGGCTTGCCGGCGTGAACGTGCCGCTGCAGCCGATGCAGCATCAGTACGTCGTGACCGAGAAGGTCGACGGTATTCCAGCCAACTTGCCGACGCTGCGCGATCCCGATCGCCTCACCTACTACAAGGAGGAGGTCGGCGGCCTCGTCATGGGCGGCTATGAGCCCAACCCGAAGCCGTGGGCACTCGATGGCGTGCCGGACCCCTTCGAGTTCCAACTGCTCGACGAGGATTGGGATCACTTCGAGCCGACCATGCAGCTGGCCTTGGGACGCGTGGCCCTCCTCTCCACCGCCGGCATCAAGCAGATGATCAACGGCCCGGAGAGTTTCACGCCCGATGGCATGTTCATGCTGGGCGAGGCGCCGGAGGTGTCGGGCTTCTTCGTCGGCACCGGCTTCAATGCGTTCGGCATCGCCTCGGCGGGTGGCGCCGGCTGGGCGCTCGCAAGCTGGGTCATGACGGCTGAGCAGCCCATGGACCTGTGGGTCGCCGACATCCGACGGTTCTCATGCCTGCATCGCGACGACGGCTTCGTGCGCGAGCGCACGACCGAAGCCTACGGCAAGCACTACACGATCGTCTGGCCGCAAGAGGAGTATTCGTCCGCGCGCCCGCGGATCGTCTCGCCGCTCTTCGAGCGCTTGACGCAAGAGAGGGCCGTGTTCGGCTCCAAGCTCGGCTGGGAGCGACCGAACTGGTTCGCGCGATCGCAGGACGAGGCGCGCGACATCTACTCGATGGGCCGGCAGAACTGGTTTGCGGCCGTCGGCGAGGAGCATCGGGCCGTGCGCGAGGCGGCGGGCCTGTTCGATCAATCCTCTTTCGCGAAATTCGAGATGCGCGGCCGCGATGCCGAGACGGCGCTCGCCTTCATCGCCGCCAACGATGTGACGCGCGCGCCCGGCCGCGTCACCTACACGCAGATGCTGAACTCCCGTGGCGGCATCGAGTGCGATCTGACACTGGCACGCTTGGCCGACGATCATTTCTACATCGTCACCGGTACCGGCTTCCGCACACATGATTTCGGTTGGATCGCCGAGCATGCCGGCGCGGGGCTCGATGCCCAGCTGAGCGATGTCACCGAAGCTTGGGGCACGCTCTCGCTCATGGGACCTCGCTCACGCGACATCCTCGCCAAGGTGACGACGGCGGACGTCTCGAACACCGCCTTCGCCTTCGGTCACGTCCGCATCATCGACATCGCCGGTGCAAGTGTGCGGGCCTTGCGCATCACCTATGTCGGCGAGCTCGGCTACGAGTTGCATGCGCCGATCGGCGCGGTCGCAGACATCTACGATGCGTTGATGGCTGCCGGCCGGCCGCTCGGCTTGAAGCCCACGGGATACCGCGCACTCGAAACGCTCCGTCTCGAGAAGGGCTATCGCGCCTGGGGTTCCGACATTACGCCCAACGACAATCCGCTCGAGGCGGGGCTTGGCTGGGCGGTGAAGCTCAAGCAGGGCACGCCCTTCCTCGGCCGCGAGGCGATCGAGAAGGCGGCGAACTCCAAGCTACCGAAACGGCTCATGTGTTTTACTGTTGCCGATCCGTCCATTGTCCTCACTGGTCGCGAAACCATCCTGCGCGATGGCAAGCCCGCCGGTTACCTGACCAGCGGCGGCTGGGGCTACACCGTCGGCCGCAACATCGGCTATGGTTATGTGCGCAACGCCGAGGGAGTGACGGATGAATATCTGAAGGCTGGCCACTACAGCCTGGAGGTCGCGAGCGAGGTCGTGCCGGCGGAGATTCATTTCGGCCCCCTCTATGATCCCACGATGAACCGCATCAAAGCGTGAGCCTCGAGAGGACGCAGATGACCAAGATCGTCCCCGGCAACCCCCGCACCGCCATCCAGGGCGGCATCATCGTTGGCTTTCAGAACGGCGAGCACCGCATTCTCAAAGGCGGCGTCGTCGTCTACGAGGGCGACAGCATCGTGCATGTGGGGCCGAGCTACGATGGCGACGCGGGCACTGTCATCGACGCCCGCAAGCACCTCGTGATCCCCGGTCTCGTCAACTGCCACGTCCATATCGGCTCGCAGGCCGGCGATCGCATGGTGCTCGACGCCGGCCGGCGCGATCTTTTCCGCTCTGGGTTCCTAAACCACTGGCCGTCGAAGGGCGTGCGCGGGCCAAACCTCTTTTCTTTCGAGGAGACTGACGGCCCGATCAAATACTCCATGGCCTCGCTGCTCAAATTCGGCTCGACGACCGTTGTCGAGATGGGGGGCGAAATGGGCGGTGGACCGGGCGGGCTCGCCCCGGTCGCTGCCGAGCTCGGGCTCAGACTCTACACGGCGCCGGGCTTCGCATCTGCCAGCCACTACTATGACCAATCCGGCCGCCTCAATCGCCACTGGGACGAGAAGGCGGGCCTCGACGGGCTCGACAACGCCATCCGTTTCGCCGAGGAGATCGACGGCAAGCATGACGATCTGATCCGCCCGATCCTGGTTCCATACGAGCTTTACACCTCGACGGCTGAGCTGCTCCGGGAAACGAAGAAAGCCGCGGAAAAGTACAAGCTGCCGATCACCATGCATGTGGCGGAAGCGATCGTCGAGTTCCACGACACCGTGCGCGAGACCGGCCGCACGCCGATCCAGCATCTGACCGACTTGGGATTCCTCGGGCCCGAGGTGATCCTCGGTCACTGCCTCTATACGAGCGGCCACAGCCAGACCGCCTATCCATTCCCCGGCGACGTCAAGCTCGTGGCGCAGTCGGGCGCGAGCGTCGCACACTGCCCCTGCGTGTTCAGCCGCCGCGGGCTGACGCTCGAAAGCTTCGACCGCTATCTCGACGGTGGCATAAACGTCTCGATCGGAACCGACAGCTATCCCCAAGACATCGTCGACGAGCTGAAATACGCTTCGATCGCCGCCAAGCTCGCCGAGCGCAGCCCGGAAAGCGGCAAGGCCCGCGATGTGTTCAACGCGGCAACGCTCGGCGGTGCCAAGGCGCTCGGCCGCGACGATCTCGGCCGGCTCGCTCCCGGTGCCAAGGCCGATATCGTGCTCGTCGATTTCGACAACCTGCGCATCGGCCCCTTCCTCGACCCCATCAAGGCGCTCATTCACTGTGCGAACGGCGACCTCGTCGACCAGGTGATTGTCAACGGCCGCACGGTCGTCGCGGGTGGCCGCGTCACCGCCTGGAACGAGGAAGAGCTGACGGCGTCGGTCCGGCGCTCGACGGATGCCGCTTGGGCCCGCTTCACCGAATACCACAGCGGCCCCGAGCCGCTGGATGCGGCCTATCCGAATGCGTTCAAGGCTTGGCAGTGATCCGACAGGCACAGCGTTTGCTCCCCCTCCCCCCTTGTGGGGGAGGGTTGGGGAGGGGGGAGCGCCGGCCGCAGGGGCCGCAGTTGCGTCCACCCCCCACCCTGTCCCTCCCCACGAGGGGGAGGGGACCCTGTAGCGATGGCGCGCCTCATAGCAAATCTTCTTGCAACGTCAGGCTAGCACAATGACCTTCACCCCCGACTCTCACGCCCGCATCCTCATCATCGGTGGTGGGGCCATCGGGCTCTCGCTCGCCTATCAATTCGCGCGGCGAGGCATCAAGGATGTGATGCTCGTCGAGAAGGCGCAGCTGACGCATGGCTCGACCTGGCATGCGGCCGGCCTCGTCGGGCAGCTCCGGGCTAAGAAGAACCTGACGCGTCTCATGCAGAACTCGGTCGCCGTGTTCGACCGGCTCGGGCCCGAATCCGGACAGGCCATCGACTGGAAGAAGGTGGGCTCGCTTCGCTTGGCCGGGAGCCCCGAGCGCTGGAGCGAGATCCGCCGCTCCATGCAGCTCGCGAAAAGTTTCGGTTTTGAATGCCATGCGCTCTCAGCGACGGAAGCGAAGCAGCGGTTCCCTTACATCACGACCGATGGCGTCGTGGGCGCGGCCTATATCCCCTCCGACGGCTACATCGATCCCTACGCACTTTCGCAAGCCTATGCGTCGGTCGCCCGCAAGGGCGGCATTGCCATACGCGAAGGCGTCCAGGTCGAGGAAATCGTCAAACAGGGCCGGCGCGTGCTCGGTGTCGTCACCAATGCGGGCTCGATTGGCTGCGAGGTGCTCGTCAATTGCGCCGGCCTGTGGGCCAAGCGCGTCGGCGAAATGGCGGGCGTGGCGCTCGCCGCCGGCGTCGTCGAGCATCAGTACTTCGTCACCGAGAAGAAACTCGAGTTACCGCCCGATCTGGCGACGCTGCGCGATCCCGACAACAACTTCTATCTCAAGCCAGACGTGGGCGCCTTCGCCATCGGCGGCTGGGAGGACGGCACGAAGGGCTGCTGGCGCTCGCGCCCGCCCTTCGAATTCGCGCGCGAGCTGTTTCCGGCGAACATGGAGCGGCTGGAGCTGTTCGCACTGCCCGCCGCCGAGCGTCTGCCCATCCTCAACGACATCGGCATCCAAACGATCATCAACGGGCCCATTCCCGTTTCCGCCGATGGCGAGCCGATCATGGGTCTGGCTCCAGAGCTCGATAACTTCTATGTGGCCTGCGGCTTCACGGCCGGCATCGCGGCCTCGGGCGGCGCGGGCGAGGCGATGGCCAATCTCATCCTCGACGGCGATCCGGGCATGGATCTGTGGAGCTTCGACGTCCGCCGCTTCTCTCACGTGCACGCCCAAGGCCGCTTCCTCGAGGCTCGCGCGATCGAGGCTTATGGCGCCTACTACAAGATCCATTGGCCGGGCGAGGAGTCGGAGGCCGCGCGCGGTGTCAGGCGGAGCCCGCTCTATGAACGGCTCAAGACTGCGGGCGCTGTGTTCGGGTCGAAGAATGGATGGGAGCGCGTCAATTGGTTCGCTCCGAAGGGCGTCGAGACCCATGATCGTCCGAGCTTCGAAGGCAAACCCAACTGGTTCGATGCGGTGGCGGCCGAGCACAAGGCGATCCGCGAACGGGTCGCGCTCATCGACCAAACCTCTTTCTCGAAGTTCCGCATCACCGGGCCGGGCACTGAAGCAGCTCTGCAGCGCATCGCCGCCAACGACCTCTCCGGCCCGCCCGGCAGGGCCGTCTACACGCAACTCTGCGACGAGACGGGCGGCATCGAGGCGGATGTGACACTTGTCCATATCGCGCCGGAACTGATCTATCTGATCACAGGCGCGGGCTTCGGCGTGCGCGACTCCGGCTGGATCAAGTCGCACCTGCCGGACTCGGTTTCGATTGAAGAGCAGTCGGGGGCTTGGGGCGTCCTCAACATCTGCGGCCCCCGCGCACGCGACGTGCTGCAGAGCCTGACGGACGCCGATCTCTCGAATGCGGGCCTGCCCTATCTCGGCGCGCAATGGCACGAGGTGGCGGATACCTGGCTCGGCATCGTGCGCGTCGGCTATGTGGGTGAGCTCGGTTACGAACTCTACATCCCCGTCGAGGCTGGCGCGCATGTCTACGACGCACTCTGGCGGGCCGGCGAGGCGCACGGCATCGCCAATGCCGGGTATCGCGCCATCGAAAGCTGCCGGCTCGAGAAAGGCTACCTCTACTGGTCCGGCGATATTTCTCCGGACTACAACCCCTATGAGGCTGGACTCGGCTTTGCCGTTGCGCTCGACAAAGGCGACTTCATCGGCCGCGACGCACTCAAGCGCATCAAGGCCGAGGGCGTGTCACGGAAACTCTGCTCCTTCACCATCGAGGGCTTCGCGCCCTTCCACGGCGGCGAGACAATCCTCCACAGCGGCAAGGTGGTCGGTCAGACGACGAGCGCCGGCTTCGGCCACACGCTCGGACGGACGATCGCCTTAGGCTATCTGCCAGTTGAGTTGACGAAGGAAACGGCCTTCACCATCGAAGCCTTCGGCAAGGGCTATGCCGCCACGCGCGGCCCCCGCTGCCTCTATGATCCCAAGGGTGAGCGGTTGCGAGCCTGACCACTTCTGTGCTCGGCGCATTTGCCATCGAGCGCTGCGTTGGCCGGGCACGCGCGTAAGACACGTCAGGCGGATGTCGCCTCAACACCGAGCCGGCACCAGAGCACGGTATCCCGCGCGGGATCGACATCAACAGCCGTCCGATAACCCGCCGCAGCGAGCGGATTGTCACCCACCGAGACGCGCCAGGGGCCGTCGAAGCAGGCGGCCATGGGCTCGATGCCGAGGCCACGGTAGCGGCCATGCCAGGGCGCATCCTCGGTGGCGCGATCGTGCAGCCAGAGCATGGCGTGGGGAAGCAACGAGCGATCCCAATCGGTCACGAGGCGAAAACCCTCGTCGAGAAAGGTCGCCGTCACGGGTCCGCGCATCCCCGCAAGCAGAATATTGTCCTCAACAGTCGGGCCCGGCGGCAATGCCGAAAAGTCCTCGGTCTGGCCCTTATGTCCCGGCACGGCATCCAGACGCCGGAACCGGCCACCGGGGGTCGCCAGCGTTTTCCGGTGCGGATGCACGCCCGGATAGTTGAACCCGTCTGCAAAATCAGCCTCGATCTTGAGCCTGCGAGGCTGCTCGGGCAGCCGCAAAATCGGATGGAAGGCCATCGGCACACGATCCTTGCGGCGGGCTTCGATGCGCATATCGAACCGGATCTCGGAGCGATCCGCGCCGAGTGTGATTGTCCGCTCGACGCGGCTGACCGCGTGCGGCTCCGGCAAGTCGAGCGTCAGCGTCACGCTGCTTTCCGTCACCGCTCCGACTTCCCACTCCGCATTCCCCGCCGGCCCGTGCGTCGGTTGATCGAATGGCTCTTCGAACATCGCCTCATAGCCCGGCACGCCATCCTGCGAGGGCCCGCAACCACCGAAGGGCAGGCAGAAGAATTCGCCGCCCAACCGCAGCAGATGTCCGGGCACCTCGGGCGGCAGTGGCTCGCCGGCCCAGGGCGCCTCCGCGAGCGGCTTCACCCAGCGCCCGTCGGCCAAGCGGAACTCGGCCTCGGTCAACAGGCCGCCCGTCGGATAAACCGCCGCGCGGACCGATGGCGTTTCCAGGCGAACCGAACTTGCCGGCATCATCGCACCTCAGAACGTGGCGGAGACACCGCCATCGACGAGCAGGATCTGCCCGGTGACGTAGCGGGAATCATCCGAGCAGAGGAAGTAGGCGGGTCCCGCGATATCGGCGGGCTTACCGAAGCGGCGCAGCGGGATGCGGCCGTATTTCACATAGATGTCGCGGAACCAATCGGTGTCGTATTCGTGCGTGCCGTCCGGCAGGATCGACATCGGCGTGTCGATGAAGCCCGGCGCGATGGCGTTGACGTTGATGGCATCTTTCGCGAGATCGCAGGCGAGCGCGCGGGTGAAATTGACGATGGCGCCCTTCGCCGTCGAATAGGGAATGGAGTCGGGGCTCCCGCGCATCCCCATGATGGAGGCGATGTTGAGGATGCGCCTTCCCTCGCCGCCTTGGCGGATCAACGGCAGGAACGCCATGGTGATGCGAATGGCGCCGTCCTGGTTGATGTCGACGACCTCGCGATAGCGCTGCCAGGTCATGCGATCGATGCCGGTGGTGTCGACGATGGCAGCGTTGTTGACGAGAATCTCGACGCGCCCGTGCAGCGATTGCACCTCGGCGGCGAGGGCTACCACGGCCGCTTCGTCTGCAATGTCGACGTGGAAAGCGTCCGCCTTGGCGCCCGCATCACGGAGTTTCGCGGCCGCCGCTTTCGCCGTCTCGATCTTCCGATCCGCGATGACCACCACCGCGCCCTCGGCGGCCAGTCGCTCGGCAATGCCGAAGCCGATGCCTTGCGCAGCCCCGGTGACGACGGCGATGCGGCCTTCGAGGCGACGGTCCCTGCTTTCCATGCTCACGCCACCTTGTAGCGCCGGACGACGTCCCAATCGACCTCGGTGATCCCTGGCTTGGGCGGGTTCGCGACCTTCGGCGAAATCGTCTCGAATGGCATATTCGCCTCCAGAAAGGTGCGTTAGCGACTGCGGCGGAAACTATGGGGAGGGCCGATTACGGTCAACGCCGGGGAATGCGCGACCGATTGACAGCTTACGGCAGTTGGCGGATCGTGGGCGTCAGCGCGACGGGCCGCTCGAGACGTCTCTGTCCCATCGCCTGGCGGTGACGACAGGGATCTCCGGGGCTACCCCGGGGAACGGCAACGAGCTTGGCAGTGCATGGCCGGAATTGGGGTAGGCTCCACCTACGTCCAATCCGGCTCCACGACGCAGGTCGAGCGATCTGTCGCGCGAATGAAGCGGACCGGGTGATGCCGACGTATCGACAGCGAATGTTGTGGGGTCGCATTGCCCGGCGCGTGGCACCGGCCCTGATCGGAGGCGCCTGGACTGAGCGCGCGCTCAAGTATCGGCTGGCGAAACTCGCAGGACCCAAGACCGCATCGTTGCAAACCAAACTCGCACGCAGTCTGATCAATACCGAGTCAGGACCGGTTCCGCCGCCAACGAGCGTGCTCATCGCGCTTCTTGCCGCTGATCCGGTTTTTCGCAAGGCGTTCGCTGCGTTCCTCAAACCGGACGCACATCCGCCTATCGTTCTGACATCGCCGCGATTTGCTCCAGCCGAACGCTTCCGCCAGCTCGAAATTCCCCGGCTGTCGACCGTCGGCGCGCTTGCCGATTGGCTCAGCATGTCGATTGGTGAGCTCGAGTGGTTCGCCGACAGCCAGCACCGCCAGGGCCGCACTGACGTGTCCGCCCTCCAGCACTATCGCCAAATTTTCATTCCGAAGCGCGCCGGTCCACCGCGCCTCATCGAGGAGCCCAAGCCCCGCCTCAAGGCGATCCAGCGCAAGATCCTCGCTGAGATCCTCGATCGCGTACCGACGCATCCTGCGGCGCACGGCTTCGTCCGCGAGCGTTCCTGCGTCACCGCGGCGGCGGCCCATGCCGGCGAAGCGACCGTGCTGACCGTCGACCTCAAGAATTTCTTCCTCAAGACCCGCGTCTCGCGCGTGCATGCCCTCTTCCACACGCTCGGCTATCCCGAGCAGACGGCCCGCGCGCTGACCGGCTTGGTGACGACGGCCGCACCGCTCGCCGTCTTCCGGCGCTTGCCGGATCGTGATCGTCACTCATGGGAGACGCAGAAGACCTTTAGCGCGCGCCATCTCCCGCAAGGCGCCCCCACCTCGCCCGCGCTCGCCAATCTCGCGGCGTTCGCGCTCGACACGCGCATTGCCGGCCTCGCGCGCCGCTTCGGCGTCACCTACACGCGCTACGCCGACGATCTCGCGTTCTCGGGCGGCTCGGGCCTGCAAGCGCGCGCCGATGTCTTCCTCGCAAGCGTCTCCGAGATCGCGACTGACGAAGGCTACGCCCTCAATCCCATGAAGACGCATCTGATGACCCGCGCCACCCGCCAACAAGTGACCGGCCTCGTCGTCAACGACCGCGTCAATATCGATCGCGTGTCTTACGACCGGCTGAAGGCCATCCTCACCAACTGCGTCCGGCATGGTTCCGCCGACCAGAACCGCGAGAGCGTGCACGACTTCCGCGCGCATCTCAACGGCCGGATTGGCTGGGTCACGCACATCAACCCGGCACGCGGCGCCAAGCTCCGGCAAATCTACAACCGCATCGACTGGCCGGGCTGAGCACTCACCCCTCCTCCGTCGACAGCCACCAGTCGCGGCCGGAATACCAGCAGGTGCCGTTAGGGGGAGTATCGAGATGGAGCGAGCGCACGGCCTCGAGGCCGCCCGACTTGAACACCGCCGCTAGGCCGGCGACGGCCCTCTCGTCCTGGCCGCCGATCATCGGGATGAAGCCGACGCGGCCGATGAGGCGCGCGGCGAATGACCGGCGCCGGCGCCCACGCGTGACGAGCAGCATGCCACCATAGCCATGGCCCGGCGTCAGCGGGAAGATGAGGCGGCCCTTGGGCGCGAGCGCCTCGAGCCAGACCCGAAGCGGCTCGGTGGCGCCGGCCGAAACGTAGATCACATCGCTCCGCGGCAGCGGCCCCTCGGCGCCGGAGCGGCAGAGCACCTCAACAGTCCGGCGATGGCGCAGACTGTGTTTCGCCCGCTCGGCCAAGCCGTCGTCGATCTCGATCGCCGTGACATGGCCTGTGGCGCCCACGAGTTCGGCGAGGATCGCTGTGTAGTAGCCGCCGCCGACGCCGATCTGCAGCACATGCTCTCCCTCGGACACACCAACAGCCCCGAGCGAGCGCGCATGCAGGCTCGGCTCGCCATTGTTGACGCCGCGCTCGGCGATGAGGGCCACGACGATATCCTGGTAAAGCAGCGCCGGATTGGCGGAGGGCGTCTCGATGTACGTGCCCTCGATGGAGATCTTCCAAGGGCCCGGCCCGAGAAAGTCCTCGCGCGGGACGGTGGCAAAGGCGCTGATAATGCGCGGGTCGGTCACGCCATAGGTGGCGGTGACGAGACAGGCATAGAATTTGCGAAACACCGCGAGATCGCGGCTACTGGTCTCCAGCAAACCCAGTCTCTCCTCCATCGAATGGCGGCGTGAAGACGCAAATCAATCGGGTCTGCGTCTCGGCCACGAAGCGGAACCGGGCGCCCATGGGTGCGATCCAGAGCGCCCCTGGCTCGATGACTTCGCCGATGCCGGTCGCCAGATCGGTCAGCTTGGCGCGGCCTTCGATGCAGTAGGCCATCTCGACGTGCCCGTCGTAGCCATAGTCGGCTTCAATGCCGGGATTGAGGACGATATCAGTGATGGTGACGCCGGCGCCGTCCGGCTTCAGGAGAAACCGGAACGTTTCATAGGTGTCATTGCAGACATGCCTCGCCGTGCCGGCGAGGTCGGATTTGCGGATCACTCTGATGGGCATTCCGCAGAGACTAGCATCAGCTGACTTCAGCGCGCCAGGAAATTCTCGAGGACATTGCGCGTCACGCGCTCGACATACGGATCGCGGTCGATGAGACCGGCGACCCACTCGCAAGTGCCGGCGTGGAAGACCTCGCCTTTGCCCTTGGGGAAGGTGACGATCATGCCGGAGGAACGGCGGAGCTTCTCCATCGCCTCAGGGCTAGCCGCGCCGTAGAGCGTCTCGGCGGCGAAGGCCAGGTCCTCATCGCCGATGAAGAGTTCGGTGCCGGGGTTGCCGTGGTTCTCTTCCAGGATGGAGGCATGGCCCATGGCGAGAATTTCCAAGCCATCCGGCGCACCGGCTTCGCTTGTGGGAAACGGCAGGCCGTCGCGGAAGGTGTAGTCGAGGCCATCCACTTCGTAGCCGAAGATTTTCGATGGCCCGCCCAGCACATCCCCATAGTAGAGGTCGCTTCCAGAGAACGCCCAATGCTCGGGGCGATAGATCGTGAAACCACCCGGCCCGCGTGGCACGCAGCCGCCCCAGCCGACATAGACGCCGCGCAGTGAGTTCAAGCCGAAGGTCGAAGCGCCCGGCCGGCCGACCTCGGGCGCCTCCCAGGCATTCGTCGTCAGGTGACGGCGGACGGGATCAGTGTAGTAGGGATCCTCTTTGCGCGCGCGGTATTTGTAGCAGACCTGCGTGCGCCCCTCGTTCTCGAGCCGGACCTGCCAGAGGAAGTTGCCGGCAAAGCGGGCCACGCGCCCGCCGTCCTCGACGTAGCGGTCGACCGCATCGCGCATCTCGCCCGTCCAGTATTCGTCATGACCGACGAACACGGCGAGCTTGTAGCGCTTGAGTATGTCCGGATCGGTGT
>JANNSX010000268.1:0-7291 GCA_031403155.1 Hyphomicrobiaceae bacterium | reverse complement strand
CTGCCTTTCGGGATTCTGGGACAACACCCTCCTCGATAAGATCCCCAACGTCCGCTTTATCCAGCTCTGCTCGGCGGGCTACGATCATTTCGATATCGCCACTCTCAAGTCGCGCGGCATCCGCCTCGCCAATGCGGCCGGCGCCAATGCCAATGCGGTCAGCGAGCATGCCTTCGCGCTGCTTCTGGCCCTCACGCGGCGCATGAGTGAGGCGCGCGACAATCAGCACAAACGCTTCTGGCGCGGCATGATCTCGGATTCGGGCGCGCGGGAGGACGAGCTCGCGGGCAAAACCATGCTCATCGTCGGCCTCGGCCGCATCGGTCAGCGCATCAGCCGGATCGCCAAGGCGTTCGACATGCGTGTGATCGGCATCAAACGGTCGGCGGGCGCGATTGCCAATATCGATCGGATCGGCACGCAAGCCGAGCTGCTGACACTCCTGCCCGAGGCCGACGCCGTCGTGCTCGCCTGCCCGCTCACCTCGGAAACCCGCGGGCTCATCGATGCCACCGCCCTGGCGGCCATGAAGCCGTCGGCCTATCTGATCAATGTCGCGCGCGGTCCTGTCGTCGACGAACCGGCACTCATCGAGGCCTTGACGTCCCGCCGCATCGCCGGCGCCGGCATCGACGTCACCGCCACCGAGCCCCTCGAGCAAGCCTCCCCGCTCTGGTCGCTCGACAATGTGGTGTTGACGCCCCACACCGCCGGCGAAACCCGCCGCCACGAGGCCAATGTCATCGACATCCTGATCGAGAACCTCGATAGGCTGGCGCGCGCGGATACGGTGCTGCGGAACGGCGTGGTTTAATCCCGCCTCCACCACCTCCGTCATGCCAGCGACGGCTGGCATCCATCCAAGCCCCTACGGCATTGGGTCGCGCCGATCGGCGAGGCCGATTCCTTCCGGCGGGCTGGATGGATTCCGGCACGTCATGGCGGAGCCATGCGTCCCGCATGGACGCCGCAACGACGTCTGTGGGAACGCACGCCATTATTTCCGCGCCTTCCCCTTCCCCGCGCCCTTCTTCGCCCGCGCCACATTGTCGGCGAGCAGGCACAGGATCTCGAACATCAGGTTCGCCGCCACCAGCGCCGTGCCACCCGTATTGTCGAACGGCGGCGAAACTTCCACCACATCCGCGCCGATGAAGTTCAAACCCTTCAAGCCGCGCAGCATCAGCTGGGCCTCGCGCGGGTTGTAGCCGCCGATCTCGGGCGTGCCAGTGCCGGGCGTATAGGTCGGATCGATACCGTCGACATCGAAGGAGAGATAGGTGGGCTTGTCGCCGACGACGCGGCGCGCCTCCTTGATCACTTTCTCGAAGCCCATCTCGAACACGTCCTCGATGAAGAGGAGGCGGACGCCGTTCTTCTCCGCCCATTCGTGATCGTCGGCCCCATACATGGAGCCGCGGATGCCGATCTGGATGATGCGCTTGGGGTCCAGCAGATCCTCCTCGATGGCGCGGCGGAAGGGCGTGCCGTGCGTCAGCTTGAAGCCGCCGAAATATTCGTCATAGAGGTCGGTGTGGCTGTCGAAATGCACCATGCCGATGGGGCCGTCCTTGGCGAGCGCTCTGAGGATCGGCAGCGAGATCAGGTGGTCGCCACCCGCCGACAGCGGCACGATGCCCTTGCTCTTAAGCTCCGAGTAGAAGCCGGTGATCCGGTTCAGAGCATCCGGCAGATCAGCCGGATTGACCGGGCTGTCGCCCATGTCGGCGCAATTGGCCAGCACGAACGGCGAGAAATTGTGGGTGCGGTGGAAGCGGCGGATGATCGAGGACTGATCGCGGATCTGGCGGGGACCATGGCGCGGGCCGGTGCGGTTGGTGACGCCCTGGTCGAAGGGCACGCCGACGAGCCCGATATCGAGCTGACTAACCCTTGGATCGTCGAGCGCCACATGCGGCAGCCGCATGAAGGTCGCGATATGGGCAAAGCGCGGCCAGGGGTTGATGCCGAGTGGCATGAAGTTGTCGGTCATTGAGGTCCTCCCTTTGTTACCCCTCCTCTAGCCGGTGAGCGCGCCGCCTGCAAAGGCCCCCCGGACGCAGACAAGCCCTGCGACATCCGCGAAGCCGGGGAGCCCAAATCCCTGACGCGGCGATAAATTCGGCCTTTACCAAACTGGCGGAAACTCACCGCGAGAGATGCCGTCAGGAGTTTCCATGAGCGCCCCCGCCGTCGCGACCGAGCCCACATCCGAAGCCGCCGCCGTGCCCGCAAAGCCGCAGCGCATCCTCGACATCGATCCGCCGGAGAAGCCGCTGCCGCTTCCTGCAATGCTCAAGCTCGTCGCCGAGAAGACGGGAAAGTCCCTGCCGCAGATGGTGGCCGAGATCGCCCGCCTCTCCTTCGGCCCCGGCAAGGTTTCGACGGAGGAATATTTCGATCTCCGCCTTTACGATGACCAGGCGCTCGGCGGCCAGGACAAGAAAACCTTCCTGGGCATGCGCGGCTCCAAGCAGATCGGCCTCGAAGCCAATCAGAACGAGCACTGGTTCTCGGTCGTCTCCGACAAGATCGTCTTCTACACGCTGATGGCGGGCTACGGCTTCCCGACCATCAAACAGAAGGCGCTCTATCATCCCCACCTCGCCATGCCAGCCTTCAACATGCAGCGGAAGGCCGACGACATCGTCCAATTCCTGAAGACGACAACGGATTTCCCGCTCTTCGGCAAGCCGTGCAACTCCTCGCTCTCGCTCGGCACCGTCTCGATCGACGGGCGCGACGAGACGACGGGCGAGCTGATCCTGCGCGGCGGCCGGCGCGTGGCGCCGGAAGCGCTCGCCCACGAGATCACCGTCCGCTATGTCGGCGGCTACATGTTCCAGGAGCGGCTGGAAGCGCATCCGGACATGCAGGCCTTGATGGGTGACCGGATCGGCACCATCCGCGTCTACACGACCTTCGGCCCCAAGGGTCCGAAGGTGTTCCGCGCCTGCTGGAAGGTCGCGGCCGGCTCGAACCGCGCCGACAATTTCTGGCGCAACGGCAACATGCTCGCCGCCGTCAATACCGTGAGCGGCACCGTCACGCGCGTCATCCGCGGCATCGGCCCGATGCAGGAGGAGATCGTCACGCATCCCGATACCGGCGCGACGCTCCTCGGCGCCAAGGTGCCGTGCTGGCATGAGGCGCTCGAGCTCGCCAAGGCAACCGCCCGCAACCTGCCGCATGTGCCCCTGATCGGCTGGGACATCGCGGTGACCGGCCGCGGCCCCCTGCTGGTGGAAGCCAACAACACGCCCGACTTCCGGCTCGTGGAAATGTGCGAGCGCCGCGGCGCGCTCGACGACGAGCTGAAGGAGTTCCTGACCTTCATCGGCAAGATCTGGTCGAACGCCAAGACCAAGGACAAGGCGAAGCTCAAGCTGAATCGCGCCAAGGGCGTGCAGAAGGCAATCTTGTCGGGGAGGAAGGCGGGGTAGTTGGGACGGCAGCCTGCTCTTCAAGCCGACGACCCGGCCTCCAACACTCGCGAGATGCCCAATCGCGTCAGATCGAACGCAGGCATCCGCCCGAGCAGCGCGCCGGCCAACAGCTCGCCGCTGTAGGCGCCAACAAGATTTCCGAAGAAATGCCCGATGTTGAGGGAGAGCCCATCGATGCCCGGCCGGGGATCGATGATGGGGAGACCGTCGGCGGGGGCCGCGACGATGCCGGCCCAGCTGCGCGTCAGGGCCAAGCTCGCGAGCGCCGGAATCGTCTCCGGTAGGATGCTCATGGCCAGCGCCTGCCCGCGCACGGTCGCGTGGTCTGCGACCTCGCCCGTGGCGTAGGCGCAGCCGAATCTGAAACGTCCATCGCTCGACTGCGCGATCTGCTCGGTGAAGCCTGAGCTGTCGCCATCGTCGCCGGGTGGGTGACCCAGGATCTCCTCGATCTGCCGTTTCTCGAAGCCCGGCGGCGTGAAGAAACGGAACAGCGCCTGCCCGCACACCACGGGTCCGATCTCGAATGGCGCCGGCGCGGTCTCGGCGGCCTCGAAGCGATAGGTCGTCCACTGCGGCGCGAGACCGACTGGTTGCAGCAGGTCCCGCGCGCCGGGACCGGACGCTAGCACGACATGGTCCGCGCCGATTGCCGAGCCATCTGCGAGCATCACGCCGGTACAGCGCCCGGACTCGATCCGCAAAGCCGCCACGCGCGCCGGCGCTCGCACCTCGGCGCCAAGCTCGAGCGCGCACGCGACGAAGCGATCGACCAGCCGCGGCGTATCCTGATAAGCGTCGAGCGGATTGTAGATGCCGCCAATCACCGCCGGACCGAAATGCTTGCAGAGCCCCAGCAGCTGTACGCGATTGACATGCTCGACCTCGAGGCCAGCCCGGCGCCGGTCGGTGACGAAAGCTTCGGCGACGGGCGCGAGGCGCTCGTCCCGATAGACGATCAATCCACCTGAGGCGCGAAATCCAAAGTCGGCGAACTCGTTCTCGAGCCCATTCGCAAAGGCCCGGCCCTGCAACGCCAGCGCCATCTGGTCGCCGGCCTGCTTCGTCTGCAGCCAGAGGAAACCGGGATTGCGCCCGCTCGCTCCGAAGGCCGGCCGCTCGGCCTCGAGCAGCAGCACGCGCTGGCCTGACTTCGCCAGATAGTACGCGGTCGCCGTACCGGCGATGCCGGCACCCACGACGATGATGTCTTTGCTTCGGCCCATGCCACTTGAGACTACCAGCCGGTGGACGCCGGGCCAAATGCGAGCCCACCTTGCTTGCTGCAGGTCTCCCATGCGACGGCCCGCAGCACCGGTGCAATGCCCCTCCCCTTCCGATAGGTTGCCGGCGCCGACATGGGCAGAGCCGCCGGACCCGACCCCTTGACCGCTTCCCCCGTCCCCGCCACCGACTGGTCCGCGCTCTGGCGCTCGGGCGATCTGCCGCGATTCTGCTTCATCAGCCTCGGCATCACCTTTCATGCCGGCGCCGAGAACATGATCTCGACCATCATGCCGGCGATGGTCGCCGACATCGGCGGCGTCGAGATGACCGGCTGGAGCTTCGCGATCTACGAGATCGGCTCGATCATCGCCGGAGCAGCGGCGGGGCGCCTCGCGACGTTCTGGACGGTCCGCAGCAACATGATCGTGGCGGCACTGATCTTCGCGCTCGGTGCGGCAGCGACCGCCGCCGCCCCGACGATGGGCTGGGCGCTCGGCGGCCGTCTCTTGACTGGCTTCGGCGGTGGCGCACTCATCGCGCTCTGCTTCGTCGCCATCCAGCGCTACTTTCCCTCGACGATCTGGCCACAACTGATCGCCATCCTGTCGATCGTGTGGGGCGTCACGGCGTTCGGCGGGCCACTGTTCGGCGGTATTGTCGTCTCGGTCCTGTCCTGGCGGTGGGCATTCCTGCTGTTCGCCGGCGCCGCCGTTGTCTTTGCGCTCGCCTGCCTGCCGGTGCTGAGAAACGAAGCGCCACCGCCCCGAGACGGGCGCAGCCTCGCGGGATTTCCCGTCGTCGCGCTGACCTGTCTGGCCCTCGGCATCACGGCGATCGCGGCGGCTGGCGTTCAGGCGCGACCGGCGTTGGCCGTCACCCTCATCGGTCTCGGCGTCGCCGGCATTGCCGCGTTCTTTTTTCTCGATCGGAGAAACGCCGGTTCCCGCCTCTTTCCGACCGCGCCCTTCGATCCGAGAACCATCGTCGGGTCGGGCCTGCTCATGGTCGGCCTATTGTCGGTCTCGACCTGCTCCTTCGGCTTCTACGGGCCTTTGCTCTTGGCGTCCCTGCACGGATTTTCGCCGGTGACGACCGGCCTCATCATTGCCAGCGAATCCATTTCCTGGTCCGTGCTGTCGATCCTGGTCGCCAATGCGCCGGCGCATCGCGAAACCTTCATCGTCAGGGCCGGGGCGCTGATGATCGCCACCGGTCTTGCAGGCTTCGTCTGGACCGTGCCCTCCGGCTCGATCACCGGCATCGTTTTTTTCGCCCTGTTGCAGGGCGGCGGCTTCGGCATGCTCTGGCCCTTCGCCAACCGGCATGTCGTCCAGGCCGCCCGCGCCGGCGAAAAGGAAATCACGGCCGCCGCCTTCTCGACATTGCAGCGCATGGGCTATGCGATCGGCGGGGCCTTCGCCGGCATCATCGCCAATGCCAACGGCTTTGCCGGCGGCTTCACGCGCGAGGCGGCGGCGACGGCGGCGGCGCCGCTATATCTTTACTTCGTGCCGCTGGCGCTCGTCGGCGTGGCATGCGCCTTCCGTCTGGCGCGGCTGATCTCGTCGGACGCGGGCCGATGAACTCTACCGGTTGAACGGCTGATCATCCGGCGGCAGCGTGCCCGCGATCTCCTCGATGAGCTTGGCGGGTTGCGACAAGGCGGCGCCCAGACGGCGATACTTGCCCTGGTGGAAGGCCAACGGCTTGCGCTCGGTATCGAATGCCGCCGCCACCACCTCGCCGACGAAGATCACGTGATCGCCACCCATGTAGGTGTGCCGCGTCTTGCACTCGAAGATCGCCGCGGCTTCCGTCAGCACGGGAATGCCGAGGCTGCCGGTCTCGCACGCGACGCCAGCCCACTTGTCCTCTTTCGAGCGCGCGAACTGGGCCGACAGCGCGATCTGCTCCTCGGCGAGGATGTTGACCACGAACTGATCGGTCGACAGGTAGGCGTTGAGACTCACCGCGTGGCGGCCCATGCACCACAGAATGAGCGGTGGATCGAGGGAGACCGAAGTGAAAGAGTTCACCGTATTGCCGAGCCGCTCGCCACGCGGTCCCAAGGCCGTGATGATGGTGACGCCGGTCGCAAAGCAACCGAGCGCGGTGCGGAATTCGCGATCGCTGGCATCTACCCGTCGCACGTGGCGCGTCTCCCCGGCCTCTTGGTGTACCGATGGCAACAACTATATGCGAAGTGCGGCCCCGAGCGCGAGCCTTGGCGCGCGGCGTTTTCCGCACGGCGGCCTTGACAGGTATCAATGCGACCGCAAGCCAATCCGGTGATCGTCTGACCGAAATGTCGAGGAGTTCCCCATGAAAGCCGCCCGCACCTGGATCCTCATTGCCGACGCCTCCCGCGCCAAGGTCTTGCAATGGCGCGGCACCGGAAACGATTTCTTCGCGGTGCCCGGCATGGCCTTCGAGACGGATCACAAGCTCGCGCACGAGATCGGCGCCGACAGGCCGGGCCGGGTCCACGAGAGCGTCGGCACCGCCAGGCATGCCGTGTCGCCGCGCAGCGATCCAGAGCGGATCGAGGAGAAGCGCTTCACGCTCGGCATTGTCGAGCGTCTCGACAGGCAAGCCGGAGAGGACCGCTTCGACCGCCT
>JANNSX010000267.1:0-2054 GCA_031403155.1 Hyphomicrobiaceae bacterium | reverse complement strand
CCGGCGCCCCCTGGCTGGAACTGTCCTCGATGGCGGGCTACTGCCTGGACAACTCGGACCCGGAGAAATCCATCCCGGGCGGCGGCATGATTTCCGGCATCGGCTACGTTTCCGGCGTGCGCGCGATGGTGGTGGCGAGCGACTCGGGCATAGACGCGGGTGCGATCCAGCACATGGGACGCGAGAAGCTGTTGCGTGCTCAGGGCCTCGCGCTCGAGAACAGGCTGCCGTTCGTGCACCTGGTGGAATCCGCCGGCGCGAACCTGCTCAAGTACCGCGTGGAGGGTTTCATCCACGGCGGCTCGATCTTCTACAACCTGGCGAAGCTCTCCGCCGCCGGCCTGCCGGTGGTGACCGTGGTGCACGGCTCGTCCACCGCGGGCGGCGCCTATATGCCGGGGCTCTCCGATTACGTGATCATGGTGCGCGGCCGCGCCAAGGCCTTCCTCGCCGGGCCGCCGCTGCTCAAGGCCGCCACCGGTGAAATCGCCACCGACGAGGAACTGGGCGGCGCGGTGATGCACACGCACGTGTCGGGGCTGGGCGAATACCTTGCCGAGGATGATTCCGACGGGGTTCGTTTGGCACGGGATGTATTGAGCCGCCTGGACATAAGGACATCAGAGCCGGAAAAATCGAAACCGCCGCGCTACGCCGCAGAAGAACTTCTCGGAGTAATGCCTCAGGATTACAAAAAATTTGTCGACATGCGTGAAGCCATCGCGCGCTTCGTGGACGACTCGGATTTCCTCGACTTCAAAGCCGACTACGGCGTGGCCACCGTCTGCGGCCACGCCGCCATCCAGGGGCACAAGGTCGGCATCATCACCAACAACGGCCCGCTCGACCCGGCGGGCGCCACCAAGGCGACGCATTTCATCCAAGCCTGCTGTCAGGCCGGGCTGCCGATCCTCTACCTGCAGAACACCACCGGCTACATCGTCGGCAAGGCCTCCGAAGAGGCCGGCATGATCAAGCACGGCTCGAAAATGATCCAGGCGGTGTCGAATGCCAACGTGCCGCAACTCACGCTCATGTGCGGCGCCTCCTTCGGCGCCGGCAACTACGGCATGTGCGGCCGCGCCTTCAACCCGCGCTTTCTTTTCTCCTGGCCGAACACGCAGACCGCGGTGATGGGCGCGGAACAGGCCGCGACGACCATGGCGATCGTCATGGAAGGCGGCATGAAGAGGAAGGGCCAGGACGTCGACCATCACCAGATCGATGCCATGAAAGCAAAAATCGTCGAGAATTTCGAGAAGCAGCAGAACGCCTTCGTCACGAGCGCCTCGATGCTCGACGACGGCATCATCGACCCGCGCGACACGAGGAACGTGCTCGGCTTCGCCCTGTCAATCTGCACCGAGAAGAGGGAATTGAAACCCATGCAGTTTGGCGTCGCGAGGCCGTAGATGAAATTCACGCAGGAACACGAAGAAATCCGCCGCACCATGAAGAAGTTCATCGACGCGGAGATCAACCCGCACGTCGACGAATGGGAGGCGGCCGAGCAGTTCCCCGCGCACGAGGTATTCAAGAAGCTCGGCAACATGGGCATGCTCGGCCTGACCAAGCCGGAGGCCTACGGCGGCGCGGCGCTCGACTACAGCTACTCGATGGTGTTCGCCGAGACGCTGGGCCAGATCCGCTGCGGCGGGGTGCCGATGGCAATCGGCGTGCAGACCGACATGGCGACGCCGGCGCTGGCACGCTTCGGCTCGGACGAATTGCGCAAGGAGTTTCTCGCGCCCGCGATCGCCGGCGACTACGTGGCCTGCATCGGCGTGTCAGAGCCGGGCGCGGGTTCGGACGTGGCCTCGATCAAGACCACGGCGAAGAAGGACGGCGGCGACTACGTCATCAACGGCGCCAAGATGTGGATCACCAACAGCCTGCAGGCCGACTGGATGTGCCTGCTGGCGAATACTTCCGAAGGCGCGGCGCACAAGAACAAGACGCTGATCATCCTGCCGATGAAGACCAAAGGGGTCACGGTCGCCAAGAAAATCCGCAAGATCGGCATGATGTCCTCGGACACCGGCCTGATCCATTTC
>JANNSX010000266.1:0-3858 GCA_031403155.1 Hyphomicrobiaceae bacterium | reverse complement strand
AACAAGGTCAAGGGCGGCTTCACAGTCGATTTAGACGGCGCGGTGGCCTTCTTGCCCGGTAGCCAGGTCGACATCCGCCCGATCCGCGACATTGGCCCGTTGATGCATCAGCAGCAGCCCTTCCAGATCCTCAAGATGGATCGCCGGCGTGGCAACATCGTCGTCTCCCGCCGCTCCGTGCTCGAAGAGACCCGCGCCGAGCAGCGTTCGGAGATCGTGGCCAAGCTGGAAGAGAGCCAGGTTATCGACGGCGTCGTCAAGAACATCACCGATTACGGCGCGTTCATCGATCTGGGCGGCATCGACGGCTTGCTCCATGTCACCGACATGGCATGGCGCCGCGTCAGCCACCCGAGCGAGATCGTCAATGTCGGCGACACGGTGAAGGTGCAGATCATCCGCATCAATCCGGAGACGCAGCGCATCAGCCTCGGCATGAAGCAGCTCGAGGCCGATCCCTGGGCCGGCATCGCCGCCAAGTATCCGGTCGGCGCCCGCTACACCGGCAAGGTCACGAACATCGCCGACTATGGCGCGTTCGTCGAGCTCGAGCCCGGCGTCGAGGGTCTGATCCACGTCTCCGAGATGAGCTGGACCAAGAAGAATATCCATCCCGGCAAGATCGTCGCGACCAGCCAGGTGGTCGAGGTCCAGGTGCTCGAGGTCGATCCGCAGAAACGGCGCATTTCGCTTGGCCTCAAGCAGACCCAGGCCAATCCGTGGGATGCCTTCCTCTCGTCGCACCCCAAGGGCTCCAATATCGAAGGCCAGATCCGGAATATTACCGAGTTCGGCCTGTTCATCGGCCTCGATACCGGCATCGACGGCATGGTTCATCTTTCCGATCTGTCGTGGAACCAGCCGGGCGAGGAGGCCATCAAGGCCTTCAAGAAGGGCGACGATGTCCGCGCGGTGGTGCTCGACGTCGACGCCGAGAAGGAGCGCATCAGCCTCGGCATCAAGCAGCTCGACGGCGATCCCTTCGAGAACGTGGTTGGCCTCAAGAAGGGCCAGACCGTCACTTGCGAGGTGGTGGCGGTGCAGGAGCACGGCATCGAGGTGAAGATCGCCGAGAGCGACATGACCGCCTTCATCAAGCGCGGCGACCTTTCGCGTGAGCGATCAGAACAAAGGCCGGAACGCTTCGTCGTCGGCACCAAGGTGGACGCCGCGGTGATGCAGATCGACAAGACGTCGAGGCGCGTCAATCTCTCGATCAAGTCGCTCGAGATCGCCGAGGAGAAGGAGGCCGTGGCGCAGTTCGGCTCGTCCGACTCGGGCGCCTCCCTCGGCGACATTCTCGGCGCTGCCTTGAAGCGCCGCAATGCGGGCGACGAAGAGGCCAAGACCGACTGATCCTCGCCGTCATCAGGACAAATCAATGGCCCGCGCGACTTGCGCGGGCCTTTTTCATGTCGCAAGCTGGTTTCCAATCTGCTTGCTTGCCACTTCGAAGCTCAAAGCCTCACCCGCGCACTCTCCGTGGTCGGCCCTCTCCCTTGGGGAGGTTGGCCCGTAGGGCCGGGAGAGGGGTTGAGGTACACGGTGACCTCTCCTCGTCTTTTGGTGATGCCCGTCGAAGATCAACCCCTCTCCCGCCTGCCGGCACCCTCCCCCCAAAGGGGAGGGCCGGAACCGGGGAAGGCGAGCGCGAAGCGGCATCCACGAGGGTTGCAGTCTCCATTGTGTATTTCGCGAGGTAAGTCATGAGCATCGATCTCGACAAGGCCCTTGCGCAGCGCCGGCTGAGGCGCCGCGTTTCGTTCTGGCGGATCGCGGCGATCGGGCTCGGGCTTCTGGCCGTGCTGGGCCTCCTCGCCCGCTCGGCCGGCGACGGCTATGGCCGCTCGCCCCAGATCGCGCGTGTCGCCATCGAAGGCCTCATCACCGACGACCGGGCGCAGATCGAACTCTTGAAGAAAGTCGCCGATGATGACCGCGTGAAGGCCGTGATCCTTGCGGTCAACAGTCCCGGCGGCACGACCACCGGCGGCGAGGCCCTCTACGAGGCGATCGGGGAATTGCGGGCCAAGAAGCCAGTGGTTGCCGTCTGCGGCACCATGGCGACGTCGGCCGCCTACATGATCTCGCTGGCGACCGACCGCATCTTCACCCGCGGCAATACCATCACCGGATCGGTCGGCGTCATCTTCCAGTTTCCGGAGGTGTCGGGGCTCCTCGACAAGCTCGGCGTCAAGATGCACGAGATCAAGAGCGGGCCGCTCAAGGCCAATCCCTCGCCCTTTCAGCCGCTCGATTCGCTGGGCCTGGCTTTGGCTCAGGAGATGGTCAAGGAATCGCAACAGTGGTTCCTCAAGCTCGTGGCCGACCGGCGCGGGATCGGGACGGCGGCGGTTGAGGGGCTCGAGGACGGCCGCATCTATTCGGGCCGGCAGGCGCTGTCCCTGAAACTCGTCGACGAGATCGGCGGCGAGCGCGAGGCGTTGGCCTGGCTGACCGCCTCGAAAAGCGTCGACACCGGTCTCGAGGTGATCGATTGGAAGCCCAAATCGACAAGCGATTGGAGCTATTTGACCGGCAAATCCAACCTCGCCGAGCGGCTCGCGGCCCTTGCCGGGCTGGACTTGGCCACCGGGCTCGAGAAAAACCGGTTGATCCAGGCCCTGCAACTTGACGGTTTATTGTCCCTCTGGCACGGTTCCGGGAATTAGCATGGCATAACAAGCACATCGCTAGAGGGAGCGGCGGGGATGATAAAGTCGGAGCTGATTCAGAAGCTCGCCTACGAGCATCCGCACCTGTTTCACAAGGATGTCGAGCGGATCGTCAATGTCGTTTTCGACGAGATCATTGCCGCCATGGCGCGCGGCGACCGGGTGGAGCTCAGGGGTTTCGGCGCCTTCTCGGTGAAACACCGGGCCTCTCGTACGGCCCGCAATCCCCGGACCGGCAGGCCGGTGTCCGTCAAGGAGAAGTTCGTGCCGTTCTTCAAGACCGGCAAGGATTTGCGCGAGCGGCTGAACCGGCCGGCGCCCGTGCCGGGCGTCGAGGCGCAGCCGGCGCCAGCGCCCAAGCGGGCCGCCGGACGCCGCCGTTCGGCCGAGCCCACGGCGCAGCGATCGAGATGAGGACGTCGAAAGAGTAGGCAATCGTGCGCAAGTTTCTCTGGCTGCTGTTGGCCATAGCCACCGCGATCGTCATCGTCCCCTTCGGGCTGGCGAACCGTTCGCCCGTTGCCGTCTCCGTCGATCCCTTCGGCCGGTCGACCTCGGGCCTCGTCTTCGAGGCGCCGCTCTCGCTCGTTCTCTTCGCCGTGTTCATGGCGGGGCTCATCATCGGCGGTCTCGCCATGTGGCTCAGCCAAAGCAAATGGCGCCGCACCGCCCGGGTCAGAACCCGCGAGGCCTTCCGATGGCGCAGCGAGGCGACGCGCCTCACGAGAGAGCGCGATACCGGCACGGAAAAGGCCATCGGCTCCGGCCGCAAGGCGGCTTGAGTTCCCCGACCCTGCACTGACAGACCGGTGCCGATCTGACAGGATGCGGCCCGGAGATCCTTGGTTTGTCGTGCTTCTCTTCGGAAAACCGCTTCACATCCCGGCCTCCGCCGGGACAGGCTTTCTCCGGAAGCACTCCAGTCATTGGCTGAGCCCATGCCCACCGACGTCAAAATCTGCGGCTTGAAGACGGAAGGCCTGATGCGCACGGCGTTGGACGCGGGCGCGGACTATGTCGGTCTCGTCTTCTTCCCGAAGAGCCCGCGCTCTGTGGATGTTCCGACGGCGGCGAAACTCGCCGCGATCGCCCGCGGCCGCGCCAGGATCGTGGCACTCGTCGTCGATGCCGACGACGCGCTGGTCGATGAGATCGCGTCGGCAGTTGCCCCCGACCTGTTCCA
>JANNSX010000265.1:0-34241 GCA_031403155.1 Hyphomicrobiaceae bacterium | reverse complement strand
CACGGGTCTCGAGAATCTGCCCGAGCACATCTTCGAGACACCCGATCCGGACGACGACAACTCGGCACCCCATGCCCCTGCGGAAATCGTGCTGGCGGCGTCGAGCGAGGACACCTGGCGGACCATCACCGAGGCCGAGCTCCTGGCCGGCGCCAGCGATGCCGACGGCGATACGCTGCATGTCACCGACCTCAAGATCGAGTCGGGCGGCGGCTCGCTGGTCGACAACGGCGACGGCACCTGGACCTACAAGCCGGCCGCCAACGACGACACCGGCGTTACGTTCTCGTTCAAGGTGAGCGACGGAGAGGACAAATCTGGGATCGGGACGGCATCGCTCGACCTGCTTCCGGTCGACGAGCCGGCAGGTCTCGTTCTCCGCGGAGATGCCGACAAGAACCGGATAATCGGCGGAGAGGGTGACGATCTCATCCACGCGCGCTCCGAGGATGACAAGGTCTTTGGTAGAGCTGGAAACGATAGGCTCAGCGGCAATGGCGGCAATGATGTCTTGTGGGGCGGCGATGGCGACGACATGCTGAACGGCGCAACCGGCAAGGATCGGCTGCATGGTCAAGACGGTCGTGACATTCTCCTCGGCAAGCAGGGCGATGATCGGCTATTCGGCAACGACGGCGATGACATCCTCGACGGTGGAGCCGGCCGGGACATTCTGACCGGTGGGGCTGGTAACGATCGTTTCGTTTTCAATCCGCTAGCTGCCCTCGGCAATTCGGCCGCAACACGCGACGTGATCACCGACTTCGAAGGCGGCGGTATCGCCGGCGGCGACACCATCGATCTCTCGGGGATCGATGCGCTCGCCGGAGGATCGGACGACGCCTTCACCTTCAAGGGCACGAACGCGTTCGACGGCCTTGGTCAGATCCGGGTCCGGGCGGAGAACGGCAACACGATCGTCTCGGGCAACGTCACGGGCGACCTCGGCGCTGATTTCGAGATTGAGATCAAGGGCATCGTGACACTGACGGCAGACGACTTCTCGCTCTGAGGCCGCCGTAGAGGCCATGACAGGTGCGACAGGGCGCGGCAGTAATTGCCGCGCCCTGTTCCGTTCACGACATAATGTTATCCACTGACGTTGCCGTTGCAGCTTGACAGAATGCGAATCATCTAAGGTCGAATTCAAGGGGACGATTAGCTTCCGCACGCCGCTCGCTGGGAAGCAGGCGAGCCAGAGGGTTGGACTATGCTTCGCCGCTCAACAGCCGCAATCCCGATTCGCAGCGCGGCCGGCTTGCTCGTGCTGGGAACGGCGCTGTGTGCCGCTAGCGCGGATGCGATCGCCCAGGTCCGCATCATCGGCACGACCACCGCCAATCAGGTCATCTGCACCAACAGCGTCGGCAACATCCAGATCAACAACAACGCGAATTGCAACAACACAGGCGTCAACGCGACCGGACTGCAGGTGACTGGTGGCGGAGGCTATGTCGCCGCTGGTACCGCGGGCTACGCGGCGACCGGCACTGGTGGCGTGTCGACGCTTTCTGGCAACATCTCGTCGACCTCGGGTAACCTGACCACTGGCACAGGCAACCTCGCGACCACCTCCGGCAACATCACGACCACATCTGGAACGGTACAGGGCGCGACCCTCACCGACGGCACCGCCTCGCTCACAAGCGGAAACCTGTCCGGTGTGGGAACGCTCACCGCAACCACCGGAAACATCACGACGCTCAACTCGACAACCGGGAACGTTACGACACTCGCGGCGACCACCGGAAACATCACCACCGTCAACGCAACGGATGTGAACACCACCGATGTCAACACCACCAATGTCACAGCGACCGGCACCGTCCAGGGCGCAACCCTCACCGATGGCACCGCATCGCTCACGGGTGGAAACCTCTCCGGCGTTGGGACACTCGCGGCAACCACCGGAAACATCACGACGCTCAACTCGACAACAGGGAACGTCACGACACTCAACAGCACCACCGGCAACATCACCACCATCAACGCCACCGATGTGAACGCCACCAATGTCACCGCGACTGGCACCGTCCAAGGCGCAACCCTCACCGATGGCACCGCATCGCTCACAAGCGGAAACCTCTCCGGTGTGGGCACGCTGACCGCCAACACAGTCAACACGACGACCCTCAATGCCACCAATCTCAATGTCACGAACGTGACGACGGCGAATGTGATCGCCACAGGGACTGTGCAAGGCTCGTCGCTGACCGATGGTGCCGGCACGACGATCTCCGGCGGCACTGTGACGACGAACGCCGTCTATGCCGATACCGCGACCATCCGAACGGTCAAGGCCCAGACTGTCGAAGTCCAAGGCACAACCCGCACCAGAACGCTCGCCGTCGGCTCCGGCGGGCTTTCGGTCGCATCCGGTGCGCCAATCAGCATGGGTGGCAATCGCATCCAGAATGTCAGTACCCCGGTCTCGGCCAGCGATGCCGTCAACAAGGCCTACGTCGACAGCGCCTTCGCCGACATCGGCTCGGGCCTCAACGAGGCCCTCCAGAAAATCGACCAGGCAAACGAGGGCATCGCGCTCGCTATCGCCATGGGCGGGCTCGTCATGCCGGCCGGCAAGGATTTCGCAATCGGCGCCAATGCCGGCTTCTACGAGGACAAGCAAGCCATCGCCGCACAGGCGGCTCTGCGGTTGGACGACTCGCTGATCGTCAATGCGGGCATCGGCATGGGTCTCGACACAAACACGGTAGGCGCCCGGGTCGGCTTCGTCGCGGCGTGGTGACTTGAGCGGCGTCCAGGCCTAACCTGCAAATCCGCATTAGAGTGTTTCCGTTTTTCGTTGAATCACTTCAACACCCTAATTCCTTGGTTTGTCGTGCTTCTTTTCGGAAGCACACTAGCGATTTTTGCCGAAGCGCAGGAGCTGGTCGTGTGCCCGTGGCGCCATGTTATCGTCGCACTCGCCGCCGCAATCGTGGTATGGCCCGCTGTGTCGGGCTCAGGCTTCGCGCAGGACACGCTGGCGCCTGAGAAGAAGCCGGGCGCCACAGCCGGTTCAACGGTGCAGCTTGGGGCCTCGACACTGCCGATTGCCGTTCCTACGGCCGAAGTGCTCCTCATCCTGGTCCGGAATTCGATTGCGGCGCTCAACCAAGCGAACTTCACCGGCAACTATACAGTGCTCCGGGACCTCGGCTCGCCCTCCCTGCAAAAGACTTCGGCCGCTGAACTCGGCATCGCCTTTGCCAATCTGCGGCAGCAGGGCGTCGATCTTTCCCCGGTGCTTATTCTGACCCCAGCGCTCACCGAGCAGCCCGCAATCGCCGCCGACGGCGCCCTCAGGCTTGCCGGGCATTTCCCGACCCGGCCACTGCAGATCAATTTCGTCATGACATTTCAGCCTGTTGACGGGATCTGGCGATTGCACGGGCTATCCGTGAACACCGCACAGGTGCAATGACCGATGCGCGCGCGGGTAGGCTGACGCGCCGGACTTGATCTCTTTGGATTTGTGCCGCAAATAACCTTTCGCACATGCGAAAGGGAGTCCTGGCCGCTCATGTCCATTCTCGTCGGCAAGTCCACGAAGGTCATCTGTCAGGGGTTCACGGGCGCGCAGGGGACGTTTCATTCCGAACAGGCCATCGCCTATGGCACGCGAATGGTGGGTGGTGTAACGCCCGGCAAAGGTGGCACGACTCACCTCAACCTGCCGGTGTTCGACACGGTGCTGGAGGCGCGGCAGAAGACTGCCGCGGACGCCAGCGTCATCTATGTGCCGCCGCCCTTTGCCGCCGACGCCATCCTCGAGGCGATCGATGCCGAGGTTGCGCTCATCGTCTGCATCACCGAGGGCATTCCGGTCATCGACATGGTGAGGGTGAAGCGCACGCTCGCTGGCTCCAAAACGCGGCTCATCGGGCCCAACTGCCCCGGCATCATCACGCCCGAGGAATGCAAGATCGGCATCATGCCGGGCCATATTCATCGCAAGGGTTCGGTTGGAATCGTTTCGCGGTCGGGCACGCTCACCTACGAGGCCGTCAAGCAGACGACCGACGCCGGACTTGGTCAGTCGACTTGTGTCGGCATCGGCGGCGACCCGGTCAAAGGCACCGAGCATATCGACGTGCTCGAGATGTTCCTGGCCGATCCGGCCACCACCTCGATCATCATGATCGGCGAGATCGGCGGCACGGCCGAGGAGGACGCGGCGCAGTTTCTCGCCGACGAGGCCAGACAAGGCCGCAAGAAGCCGACGGTCGGATTCATCGCCGGTGTCACCGCGCCTCCCGGCCGCCGCATGGGCCACGCGGGCGCCATCATCTCCGGCGGCAAAGGCGGCGCGGGCAGCAAGATCGAGGCGATGCGCGCTGCCGGCATCACGGTCGCCGATAGCCCGGCTTCGCTGGGCACGACGCTCGCATCGTTGCTGGCGGCTTAGGCGCAGATGCCGGCATGTGATTGAACCATCCCGTCCGGGATGGCTTTTAACCTGCTCGCGGCCATGCGAGCGCCGCTCGGGCCAATTCCGAGCCGCCCGGCGCAGATGAGGATCGAGATGACACGGCAGCCCGGGAACAAGTCTCTCATCGAAACCTCCTTTCTCGAAGGAACGAACGCCCCCTATCTCGCGGAGATGCACGAGCGTTACGCTCGGGACCCGGCGAGCGTCACCGCTGACTGGCGCGCCTTCTTCGAGAGCTTGCGCGATGATAGTTCCAGCATCGCCAAAGAGGCGACCGGCCCCTCGTGGGTGAGGCCAAACTGGCCACCCGCCAACGGCAGCGGCTTCGGTGATCTGGCGGATGCGGCTGCCATTCCTTTACACGCTGTCGTCGAGTCCGCGATCCGCAAGGAGGCTCAGTCTCAAGGCGCCGAGCTGTCGTCCGCCGCCGCGCTGCGCGCCACCAACGACACGATCGCGGCTCTGACGCTCATCCGCTCGTATCGCGTGCGCGGCCATCTCGCGGCCGACCTCGATCCCTTGGGCCTAGCCGAGCGGCAAGATCATCCCGAGCTGCTGGCAGCGACCTACGGCTTCGCCGAGTCCGATCTCGACCGGCCGATCTATATCCACGACACGCTCGGCGCCGAGCACCCGGTGCTCTCCATGCGCCAGATCGTCGACATCATGCGCCAAACCTACTGCGCCAAGGTCGGCGTCGAGTACATGCATATCGCCGACATCGATCAGCGGCGGTGGATTCAGCGCCGCATCGAAAGCCGCGAGAAGTGGATCAAGTTCTCGCCGCTCGGCAAGAAGGCGATCCTCAACAAGCTCATCGAGTCGGAGAGTTTCGAGAAGTTCCTCCAAGTCAAATACACAGGCACGAAGCGCTTCGGCCTCGAAGGCGGCGAGGCGATGATCCCGGCGCTCGAGCAGATCATCAAGCGCGGCAGCTATCTCGGCATCAAAGAAATCGTCATCGGCATGTCGCATCGCGGCCGGCTCAATGTTCTCTCGAGTGTCATGGCGAAACCGCACCGCGCCATTTTCAACGAGTTCAAGGGCGGCTCGTCGAAACCCGACGAGGTCGAGGGCTCGGGCGACGTGAAGTATCACCTGGGCGCCTCCTCAGACCGCTCGCTCGGCGGCGAAAGCGTGCATCTGTCGTTGACCGCGAACCCCTCGCACTTGGAAATCGTCGATCCCGTCGTGCTCGGCAAGGTGCGCGCCAAGCAGGATCAGCGCGGAGGAAGGCCGGCCCGCGGTGAAGTCTTGCCGCTCCTTCTGCATGGCGATGCTGCATTCGCAGGCCAGGGCGTGGTCGCGGAATGCTTCGGCTTGTCGGGCCTGAAAGGCCATCGCGTCGGTGGCTCGATCCATTTCATCGTCAACAACCAGATTGGCTTCACGACGGCACCGCGCTTCGCCCGCTCCTCGCCCTACCCTTCCGATGTCGCGCGCATGGTGCAAGCGCCGATATTTCACGTGAACGGCGATGATCCCGAGGCCGTCACCTATGTGGCCAAGATCGCAACCGAGTTCCGGCAGAGGTTTCGCAAGCCAGTCGTCATCGACATGTTCTGCTACCGCCGCCACGGTCATAATGAAGGCGACGAGCCGAGCTTTACGCAGCCGAAGATGTACCAGGTCATCCGCAAGCATCCGACGGTGACCGAGATCTATTCCAAGCAGCTCGTCGGCGAAGGTGTCGTGACCGAGGCCGAGGTGAAGGACATGCAGGGCCAGGTGCTGCATCACCTCGAGAGCGAGCTCGCCATCGCCGACAGCTACAAGCCCAACAAGGCCGATTGGCTCGACGGCAAATGGGCCGGCTACAGGACCGCCGAGGAGGGCGACCGGCGCGGTGATACGGGCGTACCAGAGGAGCGTTTGAAGGAGGTCGGCCGCCGGCTCGCGACTGTTCCCGCCGACTTCCACCTGCACAAGACGCTCGACCGGCTCGTGAAGCGCCGCGGCGAGATGATCGAGACGGGTGAAGGCGTCGACTGGGCCACGGCCGAGCAACTCGCCTTCGGCACACTCGTGCAGGATGGATTTGCCGTTCGCCTCTCCGGCCAGGATTGCGAGCGCGGCACCTTCTCACAGCGCCACGCGGTCTTTTTCGACCAGGAGAACGAGCGGCGCTACACACCCCTGAAGCATCTTGCGGCCGATCAGGCGCGCTTCGAGGTCATCAACTCCATGCTCTCCGAGGAAGCCGTGCTCGGTTACGAGTACGGCTACAGCCTGTCGGAGCCGAAGGCGCTCGTGCTCTGGGAGGCGCAGTTCGGCGACTTCGTCAACGGCGCGCAGGTCGTCATCGACCAGTTCATCGTCTCGGGCGAACGGAAATGGCTACGCCTGTCCGGCCTCGTTCTGCTGCTCCCGCACGGCTACGAGGGCCAGGGGCCGGAGCATTCCTCGGCCCGCCTCGAGCGCTTCCTTCAACTCGCCGCCGAGGACAATATTCAAGTCGCCAACTGCACGAGCCCGGCGAACTACTTCCACATCCTCAGACGGCAGCTGCACCGGGAGTTCCGCAAGCCATTGATCCTGATGACCCCGAAGTCGCTGCTTCGGCACAAGCTTGTCGTCTCGAAGTTGGCGGAGTTTGCGTCGGGCTCGACATTCCACCGGCTGCTCTGGGATCATGCCGACAGCAAGGGTGGCGGCACGGGCAAGCTCATGCCGGACACCACCATCCGCCGAGTCGTGCTCTGCTCCGGCAAAGTCTACTACGACCTCTTGGAAGCCCGCGATGCCGCCGGCATGGACGATGTCTATCTGCTGCGCGTCGAGCAGCTCTATCCCTTCCCGGCCAAGGCGCTCGTGGCTGAGCTCGGCCGGTTTCCCAATGCCGATGTCGTCTGGTGCCAGGAGGAGCCGCGCAACATGGGCGCCTGGACATTCGCCGAGCCCAACATCGAGTGGACGCTCGAGCATGTGAACGGACGCGTGACACGGCCACGCTATGCGGGGCGCCCGGCCACGGCATAGACCGCGACCGGGCGATAGAAGAAACATAAGGCGGAGAAGAAGGCGCTCGTCGACGAGGCGCTCGGCGGATAGCGCACGGTCAGGCGAAGTGGTTTCCGGTTCGCCGTAGAACGTGCGCAAAGTCAAAGTCGCCCAGGAACGGACTGAGAGAGGCAACAAGAAATGGCAGTCGAGATCAAAGTTCCGACGCTGGGAGAATCGGTCCGCGAGGCGACCGTCGGGAAATGGCTGAAGCAGCCGGGCGAAACGGTCGCCGCCGACGAACCGCTGGTCGAACTCGAGACTGACAAGGTTGCCGTCGAGGTGGTGGCGCCGATGGCGGGTGTGCTCGGGCCGATCGTCGCCGGTCAGGGTGTGACCGTTGCGGTTGGAGCCGTGCTCGGCAGCGTCGTCGAAGGGATGGGCGCACCAGCGAAACCGGCGGCGGCTCCCGCTCCCAAGCCAGCGGCGGTTGCGCCTGCACCGAAACCGGCACCCGCGCCTGCTCCGAAGCCCGCAGCCGCGCCTGCGCCCGCGGCTCCAGTACAAAAAGGACCGGTGACCATCCCGGCCCCCTCCGGCCGCTCGCTCGAGGAGGTGATGCGCACCGCTCACGATGCGCCGCCAGCGCACGCAGCTCCTGCCGGATTCGCGCCGCTCCCTGCCGCCTCCCGCCCGCCCTCACCGGAGGCCGATGCCAAGCGCGAGGAGCGGGTGAAGATGACGAGGCTCCGCCAGACCATCGCGCGGCGTTTGAAGGAGGCCCAATCCAGCGCCGCCATGCTGACGACGTTCAACGACGTCGACATGGGCGCGATCATGGACTTGCGGAAGAGCTACAAAGACCTCTTCGAGCAGAAGCATGGCGTGAAGCTCGGCTTCATGGGCTTCTTCGTGAAGGCCTGCGTGATGGCGCTGAAGGAGATCCCGGCCGTCAATGCCGAAATCGACGGCACCGATATCGTCTACACGAACTACTATCACATCGGCGTCGCCGTCGGCACGGATCGCGGGCTCGTCGTGCCCGTCGTGCGCGAGGCCGATCACATGTCGCTCGCCGAGATCGAGCGCGCGATCGCCGGTTTCGGCGCGCGTGCCAAGGCCGGCAAGCTCACCATCGAAGAGATGCAGGGTGGCACCTTCACGATCTCGAACGGCGGCGTCTACGGCTCGATGCTCTCGACGCCGATCCTCAACGCGCCGCAGTCGGGCATCCTCGGCATGCACCGCATCGAGGAGCGGGCCGTCGTGCGGGCCGGCGCGATCGTCGCGCGGCCGATGATGTATCTGGCGTTGAGTTACGATCACCGCATCGTCGACGGCAAGGAGGCTGTGACGTTCCTCGTCCGCGTTAAGGAAGCGCTGGAAGATCCGAAGCGGATGATGCTGGAGTTGTGAGGCCATGATTCAATTGAAGAAGGTCGAGGGCGGCGAGTTTGTGTTCGTCGGTCCGAATGCCATTGCTCTGATTGAAAAGACTGGAGAAACAAGATGCCGGGTCTTTCGTCAAGCTGGCGGTGCGACAGATGCCGCAGTTTGCCTTCATGTTGACATGTCTGCTGGGAGGGTCGTGTTTGAAATCGAGGATTTGGAGCACAATCGAGCGCAGGCATTGCGTCGATAGGCCGTACGTGACAGGGATCGCTTTGCAACATGCCGACAGTGGCGACTTTCGATGGCATCAAGGTCCAGCTCTTTAACGACGAACATCCGCCGCCGCACTTTCACGCTGTTTACGCGGAGTATCGCGCGAGCATTCTGATCGAGACTTTGGCGATTGACCATGGCCATCTGCCGAGTCCCCAACTGCGAAAGGTCGTCGCTTGGGCAGCGTCGCGAAAATCGGCGCTGTTCGCGGCCTGGGCCCTGTGCCTCGCCGACAATAACCCTGGTAAGATCAAATGAAAAAGCTGCCCCGCATCACCTTGGCCGAGACCGTCATCCACGGAGTCTTGAAGATCGTCTGGAGCGACGGTTATGAAGGCGTGGTCGACCTCAGACCAGTCATCGACCGCGGCAGGATATTCACTTATCTCCAAAAACCGGCGCAATTCAGGAAGCTGAAAGTCACCGAGTACGGGCATTCCATCGGTTGGATCAACGATCAAGGCGAGGAAATCGACTTCGGCGCCGACAATCTCAGACAAAAGGCCGAGAACCAAGCCAAGCTCCACAAGATCGTCGCCGAGCTTCACATCTAACGGAAACCAGTCAGCATGCCCTCACCCAACGACCTCATCGTCATCGGCTCCGGCCCCGGCGGCTATGTCTGCGCGATCCGTGCGGCGCAGCTTGGCTTGAAAGTCGCCGTCGTCGAGAAGCGCGCGACCTACGGCGGCACCTGCCTCAACATCGGCTGCATTCCTTCGAAGGCGCTGCTGCATGCCTCCGAGCTCTATCACGAGGCCAAGCACGCTTTCGCCGGCATGGGGATAGGCGTTTCGCCGTCACTCGATCTCGCAAAGATGCAGGCCTTCAAGGACGAGGGCGTGAAGGGAAATACGGCCGGCGTCGCCTTCCTGTTCAAGAAGAACAAGATCGAGGCGCATCAGGGGACGGGCCGGATCGCCGGACCAGGCAAGGTCGAGGTGACGGCCGATGGCGGTAGCAAGACAACGATCGAAGCCAGCGCCATCGTCATCGCAACCGGCTCGGATGTCGCCCGCCTGAAAGGCCTCGATATCGACGAGCGGACGATCGTCTCCTCGACCGGCGCGCTGACGCTCGATCACGTTCCGGGCAAGCTGCTGATCGTCGGCGCGGGTGTCATCGGCCTGGAGCTCGGCTCGGTCTGGCGGCGCCTCGGCTCCGAGGTGACCGTCGTCGAGTATCTCGACCGCATCATTTCCGGCATGGATGGCGACGTTGCAAAGCACTTCCAGCGAATCCTGCAGAAGCAGGGCTTTGCCTTCAAGCTTTCGTCGAAAGTAACCGGCGCTACGAAGAATGGCGGCAAGCTCGCCGTCAGCGTCGAGCCGGCGGCGGGCGGCACAGCCGAGACACTCGAGGCCGATGTCGTGCTCGTCGCCATCGGCCGCGTGCCTTACACGGACGGCCTCGGCCTCGAAGGCGCAGGCATCGCCACCGATAAAAAAGGCCGCATCGCCGTCGATGAGCACTATCAGACCAATGTCCCGGGCATCTTTGCCATCGGCGATGTCATTGCCGGGCCGATGCTCGCCCACAAAGCCGAGGATGAGGGTGTCGCGGTGGCCGAGACCCTCGCTGGCAAGCGCGGGCATGTGAACTACGGCTTGATCCCGGGCGTTGTCTACACGAACCCGGAGGTCGCCGCCGTCGGCCGTACGGAAGAAGATCTGAAGGCCGCGAACATTGCCTACAAGGCCGGAAAGTTTCCATTCACCGCCAACGGCCGCGCCAAGGTCAACAAGACGGCGGACGGCTTCGTGAAGGTGCTGGCGGACGCGGCCACCGATCGCATCCTCGGCGTCCACATTATCGGAACCGGCGCTGGCGAGCTCATTGCCGAGGCGGTTGTCATGATGGAGATGGGCGGCACCGCCGATCAGCTCGCCCGCACCTGCCACGCGCACCCGACCATGTCGGAGGCCGTCAAGGAGGCAGCGCTCGCGGTGGGAAACCGCGCGATCCACATGTAGGCTGGACTGAGCCCGTCGCGAAGCCCAACACCGCGAGCTCAGTGCCGGTCGCGCTGGGCTTCGGGCCACAATGTGGCCCTCAGCGCCAGCCTACAAGTCCGCATGGCCGCCGGGCGATCCCGCGTATCGACGGCCCGCCCCCGACGTGGCAAGAGCTGGGCATGCAGGCGGCGGTCTACACCCCATGACGCAGGCGACTATTCGAGGCGGACGCAGACCGCTACCTCCCGCCATGCCGCCTTCGCCGCGCACAACGGTCACGGCGCCTGCCACCTCGGCGAACCACCCGCTTCTCGGCATCGCGCTGATGGCCGGATGCATGAGCTTCTTCCCGCTCATGGATGCCGTGTCGAAGCTGCTGCAGGACCGGCTGCACGTCGCCGAGGTGGTGTTCGGGCGGAGCCTGTTCTACTTCCTGCTCCTGCTGCCATTCCTGATCTGGCGGCACGGGTTCCACTGGCTGACGCCCGCGCGCCCCTGGTTGCAGGTCGTCAGAGGCTCGCTGTCGGCGGGCTCTTCCATTCTCTTCACGCTCACACTCGCCTTCCTGCCGCTCGCCGACACGCTCGCCATTTTTTTCATCCACCCGCTGCTCGCGACCGCTCTCTCGCCGGTCGTGCTCGGCGAGCGGGTCGGACCCTGGCGCTGGTCGGCGGTCATCGTGGGCTTCATCGGCGCGCTGGTCATCATCAGGCCCGGTATCGCCGAGGTCTCGCCGGCGACACTCATGGCGCTCGGCGCCGGACTCTGTTTCGCGCTCTCCCAACTGACCACCCGCCAGCTCGCTCACGCCGACCCGGCGCTGACCACCATGGCCCTCACTTCGCTCATGGCGATTGCCGTCACCGGCGGCATGCTGCCCTTCGTCTGGGTGACGCCGACGCCCTGGGAGCTGTTCCTGATCTCGGTCGCCGGCTTCATTGGCTTCGCCGGCTATTGGATGCTGACGCTCGCCTACGATTATGCGGCTGCCTCCCAACTCGCGCCCTTCACCTATGTGGAGATCGTCGGCGCGACCATCCTCGGCTACCTGATGTTCGGCGACTTCCCGGCGCCCATCACCTGGGCCGGCATCAGCCTCATCGTCGGGTCAGGAATCGTCATTGCCTGGCGGGAAAGCCGGAGCCGGTGATCAAAACCCAGCTATGAGCTCGGGCTTCGTGCCGTCGATGAGGCGCTTGTATCGGAAGGGGGATGGGTCGACGAGCGGGGGCTTGCCCATGACGAGATCGGCCATGAGCCGGCCAGCGCCGGGGCCGAGGCCGAAGCCGTGGCCAGAAAATCCCGACGCGATGAAGAAGCCCGGATGCCCATCCACCTCCGAGATGACCGGCACGGCATCCGGCGTCACGTCGATGGCGCCCGCCCAGCGCTCGGCGATCGGTAATCCCTTGAAGACCGGAAAGGCTTTCTCGAGCTTCCGCATCGCATCGTCGAGCACCCAATTGATGGGCGCGGGATCGAGGACGCGGACACGCTCGAACGTCGTCTCCCGATCGAGCGCCCAGCGCTTCGGGAAGGAGGCTTCCTTGACGAAGGTTTTTCCAACTCGGAATCGCAAACTCCAAGGGTCGTGCTTCAGCGCCGGCCAAAACTTGAGCAGCAGCTTGAAGCTGTCGGGCACGATGTCGACAATGGAGAGGTGCTGCTGGGCGATAGTGTAGCCGCCATCGAGGCGTTTGCGAACCGCGAAGCCGCCCCCTGACGTCGAGGTCGTGAAACCGGCATCGAATGGCACGCTCCGCATCACCGAATTGATGACCTTGAGCTGCGGGAAATAGACCCCGGCATTGCCGGCGAACAGCCGTGACCAGGCGCCACCCGCAAGTACCACGCTGTTGGTTCGGATCGTACCGCGCTCCGTGACGACGGCGGAGACCTTGCCGGCGCTCCGCTCGATGCCGCGGGCGGCACAGCGGCGGGCGACGAACGCGCCCTTCGCCTGAGCGGCGCGTGCAATGGCGGGTGCGGCGCGCGTCGGCTCGGCGCGACCGTCGGTTGGTGTGTAGAGGGCGCCCTTCCATTTGAGGGTCGAGCCCGGCAGTAGCTCCGCCACCTTCTCGGCCCCGACGATGTGACTGTCGAGCTGATACGCGCGCGCGAACTTGAGCCAGTCGGCGCGCTCTTCCAGCTCCTTGTCCGTCTGCGCCGTGTAGAGGATGCCCGAGGTGCGGAAGCCGGTCTCGGCGCCGATGCGCTCGTTCAATGTCCGCCACATCGTCAGGCTCTCGACGATGAGCGGGATCTCGCGCGGGTCGCGGCCCATCTGCCGGCACCAGCCCCAGTTGCGGCTCGACTGCTCAGCTGCGATCTCGCCCTTCTCGACGAGCGCGACCGAGACGCCGCGCTCGGCGAGCGAGAAGGCCGTGCACACGCCGATGATGCCGCCGCCGATGACGACGACATCGGCTTGCTCGGGGAGGCCTTCAGAACCTTCGATCGGATCAGGAGCGGGCGCCATGGGGAAGCTCTGGGCGGTTATTGGCGTTGAGCACTTTCTTTCGGTCAACCGGTATCCACTTGGAAGGACAAGTGCTCCGGCGCCGGTGATTCGGCACGCTATTCGATGGGAGTCACCGTGTACCCCGCCTCGCGCAACATCGCCACGAGCCCTTTGTCGCCGGGGAGGTGGGCGGCCGCATGCTATGGCTCGAGTTCGAAGAACTCGGAATCAATGACGGCACGCGCATTGACATAGATGGGCTCGCCTCTTCTAACGCCGCGATCCAACAAGCATATCAGCAAGGGGTTCACCGCGAAAATCGCAAGCACCGCACCTGCAGCCCTGTAGTAGTCGTGGATAGGCTTTCCGACCTCCGCGACATACGTCTCACCATTGTGCTCGTAGGTGAGCTTGCGGATGCGCTCATGCGGCGGCGGCACCTCGCGGTGATTAAACTTGGCGGTGACCGCTAACATAATCTCCGCGTGGTCGTCGTCGTTTGCGTTGGGGAAGGAGAATTTCATGGCCATCTCACTTTCGTTGTTGTTCTGGTCCAAGCACCGGCGCATCGAACTCCCGCTTCATTTCGTTGATAGAAATGAAGATGGCGATGGCGGCGAGGTTCACGACTGCCGCGAAGACAGAGATCGCACCGTCAAGCGGCACTCCCACATTTCCAATCAAAAGAAGCGCGATAACGGCCCATGTCGTGACACCCAAGTGAAGCGCCAAGAGAGGCAGCAGCGCTAGATAGACGGACCAGCTGAACAGCCGCGTAACCCAAATCATGTTCTCATTGGCGATCCACCTCTCGGGCGCACTAACACCCGCGTTCAACTTATGCGAGGTCACGTGAATGACCAGGTGCTGATCGATGAAGGATGCTGCCAAATATCGGCCGTTCCAGCGCGGGTCAGGTACATGGCGACTACAGACAGCCATGACCATAGCCTCATAGCAGCGTGCCGTGGTGAAGTTGCCCACGAGAAAGAAGAAGCTGATCGCCGAAGCCAAAAGCAACGCCTCCGCCAAAAACGAAAACTTCGCGAGTGGTGTTCCAAAGACTTCGATTCCCTCAAGATTCGGTAGTGCAAGGGCAATGAGCAACAGCAGGTCGATCTTCAACAATGCCTGGGACTGCGTCGAAACTCGCTCTTCCGCAACCTTGAATCGCTCGCTCAGCTGGGGAAGCAGGTCAAAGTTGAATGCCTTCGGGAATTCTTCGACCTCATGGCCGAAGCTCATCATCCACCGCACCATCGGCGTCAAGCGCAGCGTGATCCTGTGTTGCGGCATTCGACGCATCCTTAGTTGGCGTGCGGGAGCTCCACTCTCATTCTACTGTGATTCGAGGGGCCTCCCCGTCAGGCAGGACCCACGCACGGAACAGGGTGGACGCTGCTACTAAGTTCTGCTACTTTTCCTCACGGCAGCAGACTCAAGAAGCGCCGATAAAATAACGGTTTCTGCGACATTCAGTGTACGTCCCATACGGGGCGCCACTCACCTGTCGATCGGCTCGAGCCGGTCGCCGGCCACTGCCATCTCGACTATTCGCGGGCACTACTCGACAGCCGTCACCGTGTACCCCGCCTCCCGAAACAACGCCACAAGCCCTTTGTCGCCCGGCAAGTGGAGAGCGCCGACGGCGATGAAGGCGCTGCCCTTTACGAGCAGCGGCAGAGCACGGTCGCGCATGCGGAGATTGCGCTCGTCGATCAGGCGCAGCTGGAACTCGTCGATGACGGTTTGCGCCAAGGCCTTGTCGGTGCTCAGCGCCACCGTCAGCGACCAGACCTCGCCGATCCGGCGCTCGCGATAGAGCGTGATCAACGTCTCGTTCAGATCCTCGGTCCGCTCCGACATCGCCAATGTCAGCTTCAGGCTGGCGAGTTGCGTGTCGAACGGCATCGCCGCCATCGTCTCGAGCTGCTCGATGATCGTCTCGAGGCCCACCACTTCGGCGCCGCTGTCGAGCCCGGCCGCCTCGATCAGGCCGTCGAGCGGCAACAGACCGTCCGCCAGCCGTTGCTGCTCGCAGGCGGGCATCGCCAGTATCATGCCGACGAACCAGGGCTGCATGCGGTCGAGCATGACCGAATCCGAGCCCATCGCCAGCGCGGCGCGCGAGAGGGCCTGCTGCTCCTCGCCGGTCAGATAGCGGCCGAGACTGTCGGTCTCCGGGAACACGACCTTGTCGGCCATGGCCTGCATAGCTTCCGCCAGCGACTGGTCGTTGACGCCAGTCACCTCGACGGCGACGCGTCTTGCCGAGCCGAGCGCTCCAGCAACCGCCTCGGAAACCTGCGTGATGCGTGGATCGGTGACATGAACCGTCGCAAACAGATAGGAAGGATCGGCGCCCTCGCGCTCGATGCGCCAAAGGTTGGCTTCCGAATTGGCGAGCCGGACCCCTTCCTTGCGGATGTGTTGAGCAAGCACCGGATCGCGGTCGCGCAGGTCTGCCAACAGGTCCTTGCCGGCACATTGCGGCATGCCGGAAGCCGGCCCCGCCAGAGCAGCCAAGGCTAGGGAGGCGAGGATCAAGCGGCGCATGGGAACTCTCCCGGAGAGAATTGGGGCGGGAGAGCAGCGGCCCGACTCTGGTTAATGCCCGCGCATCAGACCGGTGCTGGACACGCTGTTCCCGCGTGTCCCGGTCATGCTAGAGATGTGCCAACGCCCGCCGGATCAAGGCCGGGCAAAGAGAGGAGACACACCATGGCCAAGGCAAAGGGATCATCCGGACGGGCAACCGAGAGCGAGTTGTTCATCGTACCGGCGCGTAAAGGCCGCGCCGCCCGGGTCAACAAGGGCCAGGCGATCAAGATCATCAACACGCATGGCCATCAGGTGGTCGACACCTGGAGCTTCAGCGCCGAGGAGCTGACCGAGTTCATGTCGATGGAGCATATGCGCCCCACCATCGGCACGATCTTCCCCACCGAAGGCCACTACCTCCACTCGAACCGGCGGCGGCCGATCATGTACTTCGAGAAGGACTCCTCGCCCGGCATCCACGACACGCTGATGGCGGCCTGCGACGACTATCGTTACGGCCTGCTCGGCTGCAAAGAGTATCACGACAACTGCACGGACAATCTGCACGCCGCCATGCGCCAGATCGGCCTGCGCGCGCCGGAGACCCCGAGCCCGCTCAACCTCTTCATGAACATTCCCGTCGGCAAGGGCGGCAAGCTCACCTTCGAGGAACCGGTGACGAAGCCCGGCGATTACGTGATCCTCAGAGCCGAAATGGATTGCATCGTCGCCATGAGCTGCTGCCCGCAGGACATCCTGCCCATCAACAAGGGCAAGACGGTCGAGGTGCACTATCAGATTTTGGGGTGAGCGCGGGGCGAGCCCTTATAGGGGCGACCGGCGGTCGCCTCACTTCGGGTTCCCCGCGTCGCAAGTGGGGCGTCCGCCGGACGCCCCTACAGCTCTGGACACACCCGGCCCGATTGGGTAAACCACCCCCGTCTCGTTATTTGCTTGGTCGCATTTTCTTCGACGAACCGGGAAGCCACTTCGCCGGAAAATGCTCCAGGGCGGTTAGCTCAGTGGTAGAGCACTACGTTGACATCGTAGGGGTCACAAGTTCGAACCTTGTACCGCCCACCATTCCAAGAAGTGTTGTTTGCCATCAATCGATTGGGTCAGCGGCTGAGTTTGGCCGTGACCTCGATCTCGATTTTCATGCGCGGATCGATGAGGTTGGCGCTGAACATCGTGGAGGCCGGGCGCACCTCGCCGAAGTACTTCTTGAGCACAGGCCAGCAGGCCGGAAAATCGCCGGCGTTAGGCAGGATGTAGGTGGTGCGCACCACGTCCTTCATGCCGGCCCCGGCCTGCTTCAGAGCCGCTTCGATATTCTTCAAAGTCTGCTCGCATTGCTCGGCCACATCGTCCGAGATCGTCATCTTCGCGTAGTCGAAACCCGTCGTGCCAGAGACGAACACGAACTCGCCATCGACGACAGCGCGCGAATATCCGACCTCGGCCTCGAACTTCGAGCCGGAGGAGATGAGCTTGCGGGGCATGAGGGCTCCTGGGGTTTGGGGAATGCGCGACGCTTGCACGATTGCCCGCCTCAGGCAATCGACCTCACCCCAACCCGCCAATGAACTCCCTGATCACATCGAACGACCCGAACTCGGTGTGATAGAGATGGCCGGCCTCGGGGAAGATAACGATGCGCTTGGGCTCGTTAGCGGCGTCGAACAGGGTCTGCCCCATGTCGGCGGGAACGATGCGGTCGCGGGCGCCGTGCAGCACGAGAAGCGGCACGTGTATCTTGCCGATGATGTCGATGGAACTGTAGCTGTCGGCGACGAACGGCCGGACCCACATCCAGGGATACTGCCGCTGCGCCACGGCGGCGATCGAGGTGTAGGGCGCGTCGAGGATCATGCCGCGGACGGGCTCGACGGTTGCCACCTGAACGGCGACGCCGGTGCCGAGGCTCTCGCCGTAGAGAACGATGTCCCCCGCCGTGACGCCTTGCTCGCGCAACCAATGATATGCGAGCTTTGCATCTGCGACATTGGTGGCCTCGCTCGGCCGGCCGGTTGAGCCGCTGTAGGAGCGATAGGCCATCATCAAGAGCCCATAGCCTTCGCCCCGGTAAAGCTGCACGCGGTCCTGGCGATCGGCGAGATTGCCGCCATTGCCGTGGAAGTAGAGGAGCGTTGGTTTTCCCGATGCCGCCTTCGCATGCCAGGCGACGAGCCGCTCGCCATCGGGGGTGGCCAGCTCGATCTCGGCCACGTCGAGACCGAGCGAGGCCGGCGCCACGCGCGTCGGATCGGCCGGATACATGAGGCGGCGTTGTCCCGCATAGAGTGCGAGGCCGGCCGCGAGATAGAGGCCGGCGACGGCAATCGGCAGCTTCCAGGCGAGCGAGGCGGCGCGGGTCATGCAGGGGGTTCTCGGTCGGTCGCGGGCCGGCCGTTATAGCAGCCCAGGCCGCGAAACCAAGCTCGGGGACTGCTACGGCGAGGGCGGTTGGAGCCCTAGACCGGCATTCTGATCCTTGGCTGTCGGAATGCCGGCCCGGGTTCTTGGCTTTAGGCACTTTCCATCTACCAACCGGACTCCAGTTGGAAGGACGAGTGCCCTAGGCAAACGACTAGGTCAGATACCGCCGGGATAAACTCCCTTCGCCGGACGCAATGCAATATGCTGCACGGCGGGCACGGCTGCACGCACTTATCCACCGGTCTTGCACAAAATGCTCGACATTGGCTCACGCCATATCTCTACAACGAATCGACAATTCGCAATTGTCATTCGTATTGGCGTTCAAACGGGGGTGTTGCATGTTGGGTATGCGTATGGGGCGCGTGCTGGCGCTCGCCGCCGCAGGTCTTCTGCCGGCGGCCCTTCAAGGATGCGGCGCGGCCGCGATCCAGATTCCGACGTTGATGACGTATGACGGGTATGGGCCGCTCCAAGACGGCGTCGACAGAGCCGTGAAGCCGCTGGAGCCGGAACACTTTCTGCAACCGCTACCAATCAAGCTCGAATGCGTCGAGCTTGTCGATGCGGCCGGCAGTGAGACGGACGATGTTGGATGCTCGTTCGGCGGCATGCCCATCCCGGGCGGGCCGGCGACAAAAGAGGGCAGGAATTGGATACAGAACGAGCTCATGCGCCGAGCCGATCAGATCTGCTCGCTGCATGTCTCGCGCATGCTCTATGGCCGGACGGTCGGCAATGCGGGAGCAAAGGTCCTGAAAAGCTTCGTCGGCGCAGTCAATGCGGTCACAAAGCCAGCGGAGAACGTCATCGACGCGATGTTCGATGACACCGAACTCGCACTCGGCGATGTCGAGATGCTCAAGTGGAAGGCATTCACGGATACCGCGGCGCGCATCGAGAAGTCTCGCGGTGTCATGCGCAACAGCATACGCATTGCCCAGGCCAAACCATTTGCCGACTATGATGTTTCGCAGGCCATGTACGATGCGGAACGATACCATCAGCTCTGTAGCTTCCCGAACGCCTATTCGGCGGGCGAGCAGGTCGAAGCGACCGCAAGCGGCACTGTCGTCGTGGCAGGTACGGTTCCTTCCGCGAAGCCGACCCAGTCGGCAACGCCTTAATCTGCGAACGCACGCGCGAGCGAGGGGGCAGTCAATGCCCCTTCAGCCACTCGCGGGCGAGCTTCTGGGCTTCGGCGACCTCGATCTTGGTCATCTCCGAACTCAGCTCCTTGCGATAGTCCTTGGCAGTCTGGTTACCCTTGAGGGCGGCCAGGTTGAACCATTTGTGAGCCGTCACGAAGTCGACCGGGCAATCGCGTCCGGTCGAATAGCGTAAGCCCAACTCGAACAGCGCATCGGCGCTGGTGACCAACCCCCCGTAGGTCGCCGGCTCCATCGAGAGCATGTCCGCACGTGCCATTGTCGTCTCCTTTGATCGGTGACCGGAGAACCCGTCCCGGCGGCGCCGATCCTTGTCATCAGCACGTGGTGAACATCGCGCCCCTTGTTGAAAAAACGAGTAAACGGCAACTGATCGGATAGCTTAAATATCGGCAAAACCTATTGATCAGGAGTTGCGGAAACACTTATCTCGAAACGAATTTCCCAGGAGCGGACGGCCGCTAACGCACCAGCAAGGTGGAGGGAAAGCCGGCGCTAACCATAAGTGCAAAAGGCAGGGAACGCGGCTAAATGCTCCGCGTCCACTTCATCCGGCATCGGCTTTTCGAATGTCAGCGCGCCCGCTGGCCGAACATGACCTTCTGTGCGGCCTTGTCGGTCTTCAGATTGATCGCCCCTTGAGCGTCCTTGGCGACTGCGAGACCGCGCTTTACGGCCGGCCGGGCATTCATGCGCTCGAACCAGGCTTTTAGATTCGGGAAATCGTCGAGATCCTGGCCCTGGCGCTGATAGGGCCTGATCCATGGAAAGGACGCCATGTCGGCGATCGAGTAGGCGCCAGCGATGTAGTTCCGCCCCTCGAGCCGCTTGTCGAGCACGCCGTAGAGCCGATTCACCTCGTTGGTGTAGCGCTTGATGCCGTAGGGAATTTTCTCCGGCGCGTACTGCCGGAAATGGTGCGCCTGCCCGGCCATCGGGCCGAGCCCCGCCATCTGCCAGAACAGCCACTGATCGACCTCGGTGCGCTTGCGCTCATCCTCGGGATAAAATTTCCCGGTCTTGCGCCCGAGATATTGCAGAATCGCGCCCGACTCGAAGACCGAGATCGGTTTGCCGTCCGGCCCATCCGGATCGACGATGGCGGGCATCCGGTTGTTCGGCGCGATTTTCAGGAAGTCCAGCTTGAACTGCTCGCCCGTACCGATGTTGACGAGCACCACCTCGTAGGGAAGCTTCGTCTCCTCGAGGAAGATCGAAACCTTGTAGGCATTCGGCGTCGGCCAGATGTGAAGCTCGATCGGACGCTGGGCGGGCATGGGGGATCCTGGTGCAATGGTGGTGGCCCAGACCATAGCCGAGAGCTTCCGCGCCTGCTAGGACGCCTGCGGTAGAGCGATATCCAGGTGAGAGAATGTACGTCGTCTGTGGCGAAGCGCTGTTCGATGTGTTTGTGGGCGAGGAGCGCGCTGACGGCTCGCTGCTGCTCGATGCTCGCGCCGGTGGATCGCCCTTCAATGTCGCCATCGGGATTGCGCGGCTGGGTTCGCCGGCCGGCTTTCTCGCCGGCCTGTCGCGCGATCCATTGGGAGAACGGCTGGCCGCCCGGCTCGAAGCCGAGGGGGTCGACACGCGCTATTTGGCCCGCAACGGCCGCCTTACCACGCTCTCGCTCGTTGGCAAGACCGCGGAGGGGACACCGGCCTACACTTTCTACGGCGCGGAGGCGGCCGACCGTAGCTTGACGTCCGCTGATCTGCCGTCGTTTCCCCGCAAGGTCATCGGTCTCCATTTCGGATCTTACTCGATCGTCGCGCAGCCAGTCGCTGATGCATTCGCCAAACTCGCGGCGCGGGAGGCTGGATCGCGCCTCATCTCGCTCGATCCCAATGTCCGCCCGACGGTCGAGCCCGATATGAAAGTCTGGCGCCGGCGGGTCGGGGCCTTGGCAGGCACCTCGACCCTCATCAAGGCGAGTGCGGAGGACCTGGAGTTGCTCTGGCCCGGCAGGAGCATCGATACCATCGCCAGGCAATGGCTCGACCTGGGCGTCGCGCTTGTCGTCGTGACGCTCGGCGAGAAGGGGGCGCTGGCCTACACGGCCGGACATGCCGTGGCGATCGGAGCGGCAAAGGTCAAGGTGGTCGATTCGGTAGGTGCGGGCGATTCCTTTCAAGCCGCTCTCCTGCATGCGCTGGCGGCCATGAAGCTCACCTCCAAAGCCAAGCTTGCCAAGATCAGCCGCGCGGAGTTGATCGCCCTTCTCGGCTATGCGGGCCGCGCCGCAGCCATCACTTGTGGCCGCAGAGGGGCCGATCTGCCACGCGCCACCGAGCTCGGTCCACCGCCGGTTTGAGACCTACCGCCCCGGGAACGCCACCCGTTTGAACGGCCAGTCGCGGGCGAGCCAATCGCGAAAGACTCGGCCAAGCTGCTCCTCGAGACCGCTCCCGAGCTCGCTCTGGCGCGCCCAGTAATAGGCCTCGGCATCAAATGCAGGATCGGACGAGGGATAGATGTAGGCGCAGCCGAGGCAGCGGCTCTCGTCGAGGCTCATGACGGTGTAGGCGAAGGAGGTGCGCCGCATGAACTCCTTATGGTGCCAGCCGAGATCGATGAGGTCCTCCTCGAAGGTGAGGCCCTCCGGCCAGTCGGACGAAGGCGACATGAGACCCTTCAGGTGATCGACGCTCGTCATGACCGCGTCGTAGTCCTTGACGACGTCGGAGATCAGCAGCGGGCGCAGCTGGAACTCGGCGGCTTCGAGCTTCAAGGGAACGGTGAAATAACCGGGGACCAGTTGTGCGCTCATGTCGTGCGGGCTCCTCTGGCGGCGATCTCACATTTCCTGGCGAGGGCCGTCAACCGGCTTTGCGTGCAGCGCGCTTCGTTGCGACCGGCCCGGCGGCGACGAGCCCGCGCACCGAGTTGCCGAGGAACACCCGGCCACTCTCGAGATCGGCGAGGGTGAGGATCGCCTCTCTCGCCCGCCCGGACTCCAGTAACTCGGCCCTAAGCGTGCCCGGCAGCAAGCCCGCGGAGAGCGCCGGTGTCAGCAACACGCCGTCCCGCTCGATGAAGATATTGGTCCGGCTGCCTTCGGCAAGTTCGCCGCGCGTGTTGAGATAGACGACTTCGTCGGCGCCGTGCTCCCCCACCGCGCGCGCGTGCTCGCCATCGTAGAGCGTGCGCCGCGTCGTCTTGTGATAGAGCAGCGGATCGGCCGGGTTCACGCGAGAGCCGGAGATGACGAAGCGCATGCGCGCGCCGGGATCGGCGGGCGGCAGGGGCGTCGCGGTCACCGTCACGCCGCCATCCTCGCCGAGCACGAGCCGGACGCGCTGGCGAGTCGCGCCATATGTCTTCTTTATGGCGGCGAACGCTCGCGAGACTTTGCGCGCGTCGCAAGCCATGCCGAAGTAGGCGGCAGAAGCTTTCAAACGATCGAGGTGGCGCTGCTTCAGGGTAATGCCGCTCTCGCCATCGTAGAGCATGGTCTCGAAGAGGGCGAGGGGTATTGCCGGGTCGGTCAAGAATTTCATCTTGAGCAGACACTCGGCGTACTCACTCGATCCGGCAGAGTCCCATACGACGCCGCTGCCGATGCCCATCTCGGCCTTGCCGTCCGGCCAGATCGTCGCCGTGCGGATGGCGACGTTGAAGCAGGCATCGCCATTAGGTGCGAGCCAGCCGATGCCACCGCAATAGACGCCGCGCGGCTCGGTTTCGAGGTCCGAGATCAGCTCCATGGCGCGGACCTTCGGTGCGCCGGTGACGGAGCCCGGCGAGAAGATCGCAGGAAGCCACTCGCGAAGACCGATTCCGGGCTTGAGTTTGGCGCGGACGCCCGACGTCAGCTGGTGCAGCGTGCGATAGGTCTCGACGGAAAAGAGATCCGTCACCTCGACCGAGCCGATTTCGGAGATACGGCCGATATCGTTGCGCATCAGATCGACGATCATCAGGTTCTCGGCGCGCTGCTTGATGTCGGAGGCGAGCGTGCGCTTCGCTTCCGCGTCGGCTTCGAGCGTGGCTGAGCGGGCGGCCGTGCCCTTCATCGGCCGGGTCTCGATGACGCCATCGGTGATGCGCACGAACAATTCGGGCGAAGCGGAGAGCACGGTGAAGTCGTCCGTCGCGATGAGGGCGCCGTAGGCGACGCGCTGCTTTTTGCGGAGGTCGAGATAGTGAGCCTCGGCCGGCCCCTCGATCTCGAAGCGCGCCTTGAAGGTGAGGTTGAGCTGGTAGATGTCGCCCGATGCTATCATCTCCTTCACGGTGTGAAAGCGCTCGAGATAGGCGGGCTCGTCGAGGCTAACGCACGTCATGCGGGGAGGCTGATGCCCGCCCGCTCTCGCCTCGAGCCAGTCGAGCACCTGCCGTTCGGAGAGTTTCTGCGGCTCGTCGACAATAGCGAACCAGAGCAGCGGCACGGCGCGTGTCTTGGGCAGCCGATGTGCCAGACGCGGCTCCAGCAACAGCCCAAGCTCGTAAGCGAAGAAGCCGGCGGCATGCTTGCCATCCGCGAGCACGGCTTCGAGCCGCTTCAACGCCGGCGCGACCTCGCGAGGCTCGCGCGCCACGACGATCTCGTGCGGCGCTTCGTAGAGAAGCCGGAGACCGTCGCGTTCGAGACTGTTGTCGAGGAGTACGTGGCTCACGCCCTAAGCCTCGAAGGGGTTGACGACGGCGACGCCCATCTTCGAGAAGTCGCGGACGTTGCGGGTCACGAGAGTGAGTCGATAGACATGTGCAGTGGCCGCAATCAATGCATCATGATCGGGCTTCGGATCGGGGACATGCAGCTCCGCACAGCGGATCATGATGGCGCGGTTGATATCCAGAATCCTCGAGTCAAACGTAGGAACGACGTTCCGGTCGATCCAATCTCGAAAGGCTTGGCCTTGACATGGATCGCGGCGCAGCATTCGTCGCGCCCCGATCTCGATTTCCAGGATCGTGACGACCGACAGATACAGCTTCAACTTGTCCTGAGCCCGGAACCAATTCGAGACATTGAGGTCAACGCGGCTTCCCTTTCGAAGCTCCGAAAGCACGTTGGTGTCGATCAGGAACATCAGTCGAAGTCGATGTCGCGATAGATCTTGCCGATCTTCGGTGGATCGAACTCGATATCTTCCCCACCGGGCATTGCCAACAATTCGAGTATGCTCTTGCCGTTGCTCGAAAGTCGTGCGTACTCAGCATACGTCATGAGGACATATGCCGGCTCGCCCCGGTCGGTTATGAGGATTGGGCCTTCGTCCGCCGAGCGCTTCGCCTGGCTGACGTCCTGATTGAACTCGCGGCTGGTCATGATCTTTGTCATGATCCTACAATACTACATTTGCCGCGAAAGTGCAACCGGCCCGCCTAAACCCTTGCCTTCGCCGGCCGCATCGACGCCTTCGGCAGCTTGATCGGGTGCTTCGCCCGGATGGCGTCGTCAACGGCGTCCGGGATGTGCCGGGGGAAGTGCGTCGAGAGCAGCGACTGCTTCTTGGCGATTGCAAGCTTGAGGATATCCGGCTTACCGACCTCGGCCCACTCCTTGGGGCTCAGGCGGTTGCCGATCTCGGGATAGATGTACTCGCGCTGCATGAGGCCGAGCGTCTGCGAATGGCCGAGATAGTGGCCCGGCCCGTTGAGGCAGACGTCCCTGATGGTTTCGACCGACAGCGTGTCGTCGTTCACTTCGATACCACGCACGCAGCGCTGCGCCATGCCGAGAATGTCGTTGTCGATGATGAGGCTCTCGTGGCTGAAGCCCAACAGCGAGCCATGCATGCCGGCCGACTCGTAGACGAGGTTGAGGCCTGCCAGGCCGGCCAGCGCCGTCGTGATGCCCTTCTCGTAGCCGGCCTGGATGTCGGGCTCCTTGCTGTCCGCCATGCCTGCCGCCGAGCCGCCCGGCAAATCGTAGAAGTGCGCCATCTGCCCGCAGGCCGCCGTCAGCAGCGCCTGCTCCGGCGAGCCGCCCGACATGGCGCCGGAGCGCAGATCGGAGACGAACGGCCAGGTGCCGAAGATCGCGGGATGCCCGGGCTTCAGCGCGTTGACGTAGATGAGGCCACACAGGCACTCCGCGACCGCTTGCACGACCGCGCCCGCGATCGCTGCCGGCGCGGTTGCGCCCGCTTGACCGGCTGACAGCAGCAGCACCGGCATACCGCCCCACACCGCCTCCTCGAGACACCGGCAGGCGTCCTCGGCGAACTTCATCGGCGGCACGACGAAGCAATTCGACTGCGACACGAAGGGGCGCGCGCGCCACTTCTCTTCCGAGCCCGCGATCGCGTGGAGAATCTCGATCGCCTCGGTCACGTGCTCCGGCTGCACCATCGAGGAACCGACATGCTTGGTGGTGCCGGCGATCGCGGCATAGAGTGTGTTGATGTCCATCTCGCGCGGATCTTCGAGGTCGCGCGGTACCAGCGTGCGCTGGAAGAAATGGATGTTGTCCATGACATCGACGATGCGCGAGGCATCGTAGAGATCCTTCAAGAGGCTCTCGCGATAGTGCCGCTTCTCGAGATCGACGACGTGCACGGCAGCACCCGCGGTGCCGTAGTAGACCTTCTTCTCCTTGGGCTCCATGTCGTGCTTGGGATCTTGCCCGAACAGCACGAAATGGCGTGCCGCCTTGGCGACCGTGTCCTCGACGAGCGCGCGCGGGAATCTCAGGCGCGTGCCGTCGTAGATGGCGCCCAGTTTGGTGCACGCCTCGACGCAGGTCGGGATGGCCTGGCCGAAGCCGACCTCCTCCAGAACCTGGAGCGCCGCGCGATGGATGCGCAGCACGTCCGCATCCGTCAGCGGCTTGTAGCGGCCGCCCTGGAGGCCCGGCCGAACCGGCCGGATGTCATCGGCGAGCGGCTGGCTCCTGAGCTCACGCCGCGCCTCGCGCCCGCCCGAGCGCCGACTCTTCCGCCCTTCCTCGACGACCGACATGGCTGTTTGCTCCTGAGTGACCCTGTTGTGGCGTGCTTAGCACGCCCACCGGGTTCGGAGATAGGTCCAGACCGGCGCAGGTGCGCGCCATTGCGGATCACACCACCGCCGCCGCATGAAAGCAGGGCTTCACGGCCATGATGGTCGTGTTGTCCTGGACCGGGTTCGCTTGGGCCTCCACCGCCTCGATCAGCGCCCGGGCCATCGTGTCCGGGTCGGCCTCGGCATAGTGGGCGAGGATGTCGGCGAACACGCCCGGCTCCAGGCTGTCGATGCCGTCGGAGGCGAGTACCACCCAATCGCGGGGCCTGAGCGCGAACACATCGCTCCGCAGGTCGACGAGGTCGATGCCCGATCCGGTCAGCGCCGAGCGCAGATAGTGCCGGCGCGGATGCTGGAGTGCCACCTCGGGCGCCATCTCGCCGTCGGCCGCGAGCTGATCGAGCACCGGCGCCAGCGAGTGATCCTGGTTCAGTTGGTAGAGATGCTTGTCGCGGAAGAGGTACAGTGGCGAGTCGCCGACGCTCACCCAGGTGAGACCGCCCTCACCGAACGCTACCGCCAAGAGGGTGGACCCCATACCCTCGAGCCGGCGATCCGTCGCCACCGCCGACCCAATCGCCGCATTGGCACGATCGAGCGCGAGCTTCAGGCGATCTTGAGCCTCCCGCGCGGCCGTATAGGCTTCGATGAAGCTCCGGCACGCCGTGCGCGCAGCTTCCGCACCGGCCACATGGCCGCCCATGCCGTCGGCGAGCACAGCCAGCAACTCGCCGGTGCCGTTCACCTTGCCCGAGGTCGTGAAGTACAGCGCGCGCGCATCCGGAAAGGCGAACGCGCAGGCGTCCTCCTGGAATTCCCGGGCACCCAGAATTGCCCGGCTGGCATGACGGAACCGCGAGATCATTCGTTGAGTTCGGCAAGCTCCGACCAGTCGAATTCCTCGCCGCAGAACGGCACGAAGACGAGCTGCGTGCGGCCCATGGTGATGACGTCCATGGGGCGCAGCTTCGAGGCCGCCGTCGGCTTGTCGTCGTTCAAGCGAACGACATTCGTCTTGGCGAGGTTCGGCACGAAGAGGAATGTGCGGTCGGAGGAGTCGTAGCGCAGATAGGCCTGCTCCTCGCCCGAGATGGCGTCGTCGCCGAAATCGACGGGGATGCGCTGGCCGGGCGACCGGCCGATGGTGTTATTGCCCTCGAAGATCGGCCGGAAGGCGCCAAGGCCCGGCCCGCCGATCACCACGAGCCAGCCGACCACCGGCTCCTGATGGAAGTCGCTGCGCTCCGGACGGCTCTTGCCCTTGACGAATTGTGTCTTGTGGTCGGCCGGCACAGGCTTCGCCTGCCCTCCCTTCACCGCCAGCGTGGGCGCGACATCGTCGGTTGCCATCTTCGTCTCGCTTTTTTCGGCCGGGCCAGAGAGCGCCTGCTCGACGGCCTTGATCGCGCTCTGCAGGGGGACCTGCTGGCCGGGGCTCTTGCGGTTCAAAAGCGCGGTACGCTCCGGGTCTGTCCCCGCCACGGCCTTGAGGCCATCGCGCAGTGGATCGCTCGGAGCCTTCGGCTTCGCCGATTCGTCAGCCATTCAGTTTCGTCCTTCCTGGTTCGTTGGCGGCGCGCACTGCGGCGCTGGCGCCATCAGTGCAGCGTCACTTGTGTCTGGCCGGCGGGCCGGCCGGAGGTCTGGCCGCGGTTGAGTGCGAAACGCAGCTTGACCGCACCGAGCTCGATGATATCGCCGTCGCGGAGCCGCGCCTGCGTGACCCGCTCGGAATTGACGAGCACGCCATTGCCTTCGGTGCCGCTGAGGTCGGTGATGGTATAGCCCTGCTCGCCGTTCAACTGTAGCACCGCGTGGTGGCGATGCACTGTCTTGTCGGCAAGCCTCACATCATTTTCCTCGTGGCGGCCGATCCTAAGCATGCGGCCGTGCAGCGGCAGCGGATCGTAGTCTGCATCGATGAACTCGAGCGCGGCTTCCGCATTCCAGAACGCAGCCCCGCCCGGCTCGGTCGTCGCGGTTGTGGAGCCGGCCGCCTGCATGGCCTGCTTCAGGGATTCGCCGCGCCTGGTCTTGCGCTGGACGATCGCCTTCTTGGCGGATTGAGACACAAACAGCAGAACAGAGATTATCGGCGACAGCACGAATACCAGCGCCAGCGCGATCATCAATGCCGGTTCGCGTTGATAGCTCTCGGCGAGAAATTCTCGCACGCGCTCCAGCACTCCCGGCGCTTCGGCCGGTGGAGCTGATGCCTCGACGACGGCCTGCACTTCGCTCGTACCGGGCGCGATCTGCGCCAGCACCACCGGCTCACGCGACATCGCCGCTCGACCGGCGTCCGGCTGCCGATCGATGACGCCGACCTGGCGAAGCCCCGCCATGCCCTGGCCGGCGCTAAGCGCAATGAAGAGAGACGCGATGAGGAGGAAAGCCCGCTGCCGTGACATCTGATGAGGTCCGCTGATTCGCCACGTGTGGCGGTTCGGAAATCCGCTCCTTTGGTGAGGCTCGCTCATCGAGCGGATTTCCGAACTCAACGCCACACTAAGCTATTGTTCCTCTGGTGTCCTTATCGATCGCGAAGCTCGCACGCGGTCTCTGCGGATTGTGGCGAGCTTCGCGATCGGGACACCAGATGGCGATTGATTTCGGCCAAGATAATGGCGTTACATTGCGGCTTCAACTTGGCGCGATGTGCTCACCCACAGCGTTGCACGCCCGCAACGATCGCTCGTCCGAAGCGAATCGGCCCCGCGTTTTCACTCCGTTCCGCAAGTCACAGCCTGTAACATTCGCGTTCGACGCAGCCCGGGATATCGTCGTACGAGACATAGTTCGGCCATCACGCGCTGCGACACACCGGCGTTATGCTGCGCCGCGACCGAATCACGCCGGCCGCCCGGGGGGCCGCCAGCACTGCACCACAAGGACATCCACCACAGCGGATGGACAATCTGCTTGCATTGCCGGTCGCGACCATGCTCGCCGGCGAGTACCGCCTGGAGCGGGTGCTCGGCGCCGGCGGCTTTGGTATCACCTATCAGGCGACCGATCTGCCGCTCAATCGCAGCGTCGCCATCAAGGAGTATTTCCCGAGCGATTTCGCCGCCCGTGAGGGCTCGCGCTTCGTTCGCTCGAAGTCGCAGAACCACGACGACGACTATCGCTGGGGCCTTGACCGCTTCATCACCGAGGCGAAAACGCTCGCCAAATTCGATCATCCCAACATCGTCCGCGTGTTCCGCACCTTCCAGGAGAACAACAGCGGCTACATGGTGCTGAAATTCGAGGAGGGGCGCAGCTTCAAGGCCTGGCTCGACGGTCTTGGACGTCCACCCTCGCAGACAGAGCTCGATGCCATTATCGCGCCACTGCTCGATGCGCTCACGGTCATCCATGCGAACGACTTCCTGCATCGCGACATTGCGCCCGACAACATTATCATCCGTGCCGATGCGACGCCGGTGCTCATCGATTTCGGCTCCGCCCGCAGCGACGTCGCGCAGAATTCGCGGACCGTGAGCGCGCTGGTGAAACCAGGCTACTCGCCCTTCGAGCAGTACGCTATCACCGGCAAGCAACAGGGGCCGTGGACCGACATCTACGCACTGGCGGCGACGCTCTATCACGCCGTTACCGGCAAGCGTCCGGCTGACTCGCCCTCGCGCATAACCCAGGACGAGTTGGTCGCGGCGGCAAGCTCTGCCCGTGCGCAGTACCGGCCGGGGTTTCTCGCGGCCATCGATCAGGCTCTCAGGCTGAAGGTCGAGGAGCGGCCGGCGACGGTTGGCCAATGGCGGCACGCCCTCTTTGCTGAAACGCCCAAGAAGGGCGCGGAGATCAAGCCCTTCCCGAAGCCGGCCATCGCCAAGACGCGGGCCATCGGCAAGGAAGAGATCCCGGCGGCCAGGAAAATCGGCAAGAAGCCAGCTGCGGCAAAGCCCGAGCCTGCGGCAGCAGTCATTGTCGCGAAAGCGCCCGCGGTGGTTCAGGTAAGGCCGCCGAAAGCCGCCAAGCGCCGGCTGATGTCGCTCATCGCCGATGCCAAGGCCGCCGTCGGCATCACCGAAACCGCGAAGCCGAAGCCGGTACGGCCGATCGAGATCGCCGATCCGGCGACAATCGTCCGCCGCGCGCCGCCGGCTGCTCCGGCCAAGCCTGCCGCAGCGCCTCGACCGAAGCGCGAGCGCAAGCCCTGGCTCGGGCCGGGCTGGTGGCGTCCGGCCATCGGGCTCACTGCCAGGCTCGCCATCATCGTTGCCGTCGTCACCGGCATTGTCATGCTGCACGATTACGAAGCACCCAGCCGCAGCACCGCGCCGGTTTCCGCCGTCGCCACCGCAACCGACGTCTCGCTCGTGCGGGTCATTCGTGGAACCGGCGGCGCGATCACCTCGCTCGTGACGATTGGAGATGGTGATGGCCTCGCGCTTGCGGGTGAGGATGGCAGCGTCCAGATCTGGAATGCCGGCACGGGCACAATGGAGCGCGCGCTCATCGGACCGCTCAATGAGGTAACAGCCATCGCGGCCGCGGATGGTCGACTGGTGGCGGCCCGTCGCGACGGCACCGTCGACATGTTCGATCTCAAGACCGGCGCGCGAACCGCGACACTCGACAAGGGCGACGGGCCCACCTGGTCGGTCGTCTTCGGGCGCGGCGACGGACGTTTCCTAGCTGCCGGTCAGGACACGAAGATCCGGCTCGCCTCGGCGAACGGACGCATCGAGAGCGTTTTCTCGGGCCACGGCAATGCAGTCTACGCGCTGGCCTACGCACCTGGACGGCGCATCATCGTCTCGGGCGGCGCCGACAAGCTCGTCAATGTCTGGGACGAGCGCCGCCGCCGCCTGCTCCGCTCGCTCGAAGGACATACCGACGATGTCCGGGCGGTCGCGATCGATGCCCGCACCGATCTCGTCGCCTCAGGCAGCAACGACAAAAATGTGATCGTCTGGTCGCTGGCCAACGGCGAGAAGCTTCGCCAGCTCAGCGGCCACACCGATCGCGTGCTCGGCATCGCTTTCGCGCCGAACGGGCGGATGCTCGCCTCGGCGAGCGCGGACGGCACGGCGAAGCTCTGGTCGCTCGAAACCGGCGAGGTTCTGGCGACCTATGTCGGCCATATCGGTGCGGTCAAAAGCCTGGCCTTCCTCCCCGATGGCCGCCTCGCCACCGCCGGCGACGACCGGACGGTGCGCGTTTGGAAAGCGCGGGTGAAGGGGTATCCGTAGGGCCACGCTCTTGAGCGTTGAGGACTCAGAGACCTCCATAGTAGGATATTCGTCAGTGGGCCAATCGTCCTTGAAGAGCTTCGTTCGATGGACCTCGAGCAATACACCATTCCCAAGGCGGCGCTTGACCTCGAGAACCTGCTTGACGATTGGCGTTGGCTTCTACCGGAAAATTACACAGTATTACTGATCAACCGCTTCGCGGAATTTCTAATCGAGGATCTATCCGGCATCATCTATCATTTTGAACCGGGGACAGGAACGCTCCGTGAGATCGCAAAAGATCAAGATGAGCTGAAAGAGGTCTTCAACGACGACGGCCAGCTGAGCGATTTTTTGATGGTAGAGTGCTTCCGGAAAAGTGCGAAGCGGTTTTCCGATGAGAAGCGCGACAAACCAAGGAATTGGGGTGTTGAAGTGATAAAACGAAAAACGGCAACACCCTAGGACTCGTCGATGCGTGTGTGGAAAGGGAAATGCGGCTTAAGCCTGGCTGGTACCCGATATCAGAAATGGCTGGCACGCATGACGAGCAAGGATGGCCTGAGGCCAGGAGGCGCGCGATGGTCGTAGCTGGGGGACTACGGGCGAGCGCGCCGACGCCGCCGCAGGCCGTCCTTGCTTGCCCGCAGGGTCGCGGCCCCCGGCCGACCGTCTTGGCGGAGCCAAGCGATGCTTGGACGCGTCGCGCAGTTTGCACGTAGCCCAGGCTACGTGCTGCACTGCGCTCCTGCCGGATCGACTCGGGCTCCGCGATCAGGCGTACCAGCGATTTCTGATATCGGGTACTAGTGCTACGGTTACCAGAAGCCCCTTTCATTGGGCGGGGCGTATGAGGTCGAAAACTGCGAGGTCAAGAGTCTGATCGTCTATCTCTCTGTCATGGGCCAACTCCACGAGCAGATAAAGGATCTGCCTGATGGCACACCGATTGGAAACATCACCTTGGAAGGCGTGCCGATCGTGACCAAATCGTGAGCGCCGCGCAATGCTGCACCACGCGAAGGTGAGGACCGCAACAGAGTCGATTTGGATAACGATCTCCCTTGTGGCCGCCCCTCACCCTGCCCTCTCCCCGCAAGCGGGGAGAGGAAGAGAAACGGTGCGCCCCTGACGTCAGGTGAGCAGAACGCTAGCCTGCCTCTCCCCATGGGCACGATGTGCCCATGGGGAGAGCGACTGTGTTTGGTGTCAAGCGATTTGCCATGGTTTTTTTGTTGGCCGGGTTGACGACGACCACGGCAAGCCCGGCAGCGGCGAGGGCGGCGGTGACGACGGTTTCGTATCCCCCGGTTGCCTCGAGCGCGACGCAGCGCGGCTTGATTGCGGCAAGCCGCTCGACGAGGACATCGAGGCCGGAGGGCGATCGGTCGACACAAAAGGCTTCTCCAGAGGGACGCACGAAAACATCGAGACGATCTTTGGAGACATCGATACCAACGGTGAAGGCTTCCATGGTGACCCGTCCTTGCCTCATCGAGCTTCGCTTAGCGCGGCCCAGGCGACTGTTCGGGTTCAAAGGAACGGCAGACGGGGAACCTAGCTCTCCCACGGTCTCTTGCGACCCAAGGGGTGTCGGCCTCCCGTCTGCTACCGCGACTCGAAGTCTATCAGAATCGCGAGAAATGAACTTACAAGGGGAGGGTGAGGGGCGGCCATAAGGGAAATCGTTGCCGAGCCTGCCAGAGGCGGGCGACCGCAGGTCGCCCCTGCATGATGGGCGCTCTGCGACCCTGACGTTCTCTTGGCAAGGTCCCTCGGCTGTAGGGGCGACCGGCGGTCGCCCGCCTACCGGCAGATGATATCGGTTGTCGCTTGTACCATCTTTGCCGCCGCCCCTCACTCTGCCCTCTCCCCATGGGCACGATGTACCCATGGGGAGAGGAAGGATACGCCCCGCGTACCTTCCTTGCCCCCGTCACGACGCGGAAGCGCTGCCGGAAGACGGCGGAGTGGGGCTCCCACCCGCGCAGCTTCTGCGCTACACTGACCCCAGATCAGCATGGGAATCGCCCGATGACCGTCATGGACCCCGTCCGCGAGCTCGTTGCAAACGTCAGCGTGCCCTTCGAGCGGGCGCATGCCATGCCGCCATCGGTCTACACAACTGAAGCGTTCCTGAAGCGGGAACTCTCGGACGTGTTCGCCAAGGACTGGGTCTCGATCGGTCGCGCCAGCGCCCTCGAGAACCCCGGCGACTACATCGCCTACGAGCTCGCGGGACAGCCGATCTTAGTCATCCGCGACGGCGGGGGAAAGCTGCGTGCGCTCTCGAACGTCTGCCGCCATCGCATGTCGGTGCTGCTCGAGGGTTCGGGCAACAAAAAAGCGATCACCTGCCCCTATCACGGCTGGACCTACAATCTCGACGGCACGCTGCGCGGCGCGCCTGCCATGACCCGCAACGCCGCCTTCTGCAAAGACGACTACAAGCTCCCCTCGATCCGCTGCGAGGAATGGCTCGGCTGGGTGATGGTGACGCTGAAC